>JBHEOB010000064.1:9011-9337 GCA_046261775.1 Guyparkeria sp. | reverse complement strand
GAGATGATGGGAACCGCGCTCGCCCGGCGCGTGAGCATCCGCGATTCCGACGCTCACGTCATCGGGCGGCTCGGTGAGCTGCTCATCGCCGAGGCCTCGGTGTTTGGCACGCGCCTGCCCGGGCAGACCCTTGGAGAGAGCGGACTGCGCAACCGCACCGGCGTCGGCGTCATCGGCGTGTGGGATCACGGCCGTCTCCAGGTCGCGGACCGGGACTCGATGATTGGTCCGGAAACGGTTTTCATCCTGGCCGGCACGCGCGAACAGCTCGACCTTTACAACGCAGCATTCTCGAATCCGAATGCTCCCGACCCGCGGGTACTCAT
>JBHEOB010000064.1:418-8979 GCA_046261775.1 Guyparkeria sp. | reverse complement strand
CGAGCGATGCGCTCCAGAGCCTCGGCATCCAGTGCACGATCATCGAGAAGATTGCCGATCGGGTGGAGGGGTATCCAGGGGCGGTGATCGGCGACGCAACGCGGATCGAGATTTTGAAGAAGGCAGGCGTTCGCCAAGCGACCACGGTGATCATCACAACCCACGAGGACGAGACGAACGTTGCGCTGACCATCTACTTCCGAAAGCTTCGCGACGAGTGGCAGATTCTCGCCCGGAGCAATTTCGATCGCAACGTCAAGACCCTCTCGCGCGCCGGTGCGGACCTGGTTCTCTCCTATGCCTCGATGGGCGCGAATACCGTGTTCAACCTCATGAGAGGCGGCGAGGCCCTGCTTCTGGCCGAGGGGCTCCGCGTGTTTCAGTCTCCGATTCCCCCTTCGGTCGCGGGACGCAGTCTCGGCGACTCGCAGATCCGGAGGCTGACCGCCTGCACGGTGATCTCGGTCGAGGAAGAGGGCGGACGGGAGCTCAACCCGGGGGTCGACTTCGTGATGCCGGAGAAGGGGCGGATGTTCCTCGTCGGCACTCTCGAAGCGGAGGACAAATTTCTCGAGGTGTTCCACCCCAGGACCTCCCGTCGGCGCAAGAGTACGGATTGAGCGATTCTGATCGCTCCGACGGAAGGCGTACAATCACGCGGACCAGACAATTTGGAGGAGCACTATGCCGTCTTCGCTCGACGTAGCCAACCGTCTCGCTGCCGTCGTGTCGGCGCAGCACGCGATTCTGAATGCCATCACGGAACCCGATCGCGTCCTCCAGGTCATCGCCGATAGCGCGGCGGAAGCCACGGAAGGGAAAGGCGCTCTGATCGAGCTCGTCCATGGAGACGACCTGGTGATCCGCGAGGTGTCGGGCGACGAGAAGCGGATGGTCGGATTCCACCTGCCGATGAGTGGCAGCCTCTCCGGTGAGGCCGTGCGGCAGCGGGCGGTCGTGCGCTGCGACGATGCGGATACCGACCCTCGCGTCGACCGCCAGGCCTGCCGCGCCATCGGAGTACGCTCGCTGATCACGGCGCCTCTTATCGAAGGAGAGAACGTCACCGGGGTGTTGACCGTGTTTTCGGACCGCCTGAACGGGTTCGACGAACTGAGCGAGTACGTCATGCAGCTACTGGCCGGCATGACGTCCGGGGCGCTGATCCAGGCCGCGACGTTCGAGCGCTACCGCCTCCTCTTCGAGCGCAACGTGGCGGGAGTGTTTCGCAGCACCCACGAGGGAAAGATTCTCGACTGTAACGATGCGCTGGTCTCGAGTTTCGGCTACGGGTCACGCGAGGAGCTGATGGCGCAGCCCACCTGGGACCTCTATCAGGAGCGCGCGGACCGCGAGGCGCTCCTCGAATCACTCGCCGCCGGCTCCGCGCTGACGAATGTGCGGTTGCGCTTCAAGCGGAAAGACGGGTCCCCGATGACCGGCCTGATGACCGTCAGCATCCTCAGAGCCGCCGGCGGCGAGCAGCTCCTCGGCACCATCGTCGAGGCGACCTGACAGGGAGCCGGCATGTCATCCCGGCCCTTCGTTCTTGGGGATGGGTGCGCGGGGGGCAGCAGCCCCTGGGGCTCCGATGTTGGGGATTTGTTGCTCATTTGGCCGATGCTTCGGCAGACCGCAGCGTCCCGTACTGCGATGGGTGGTCGACGACCGATCACGGCGCCTTCACACGCACCTTGTCAATGCGGCGGCGCCAGTGCGGCGACCATTCCAGCCTCGGTAAGCGCCAGGCGGCCGTCGTCCATATGGTAAGTGGTGTCGAAACCAGCGATCATGCGCACGTCGTGCGTCACCGCAATGATGGCCGAGTTTTTCTCGTGCGCCACGCGCTTGAGTAGTTCCATGACCTTCATCCCGCGCCCGGTGTCGAGCGAGGCCGTCGGCTCGTCGGCAAAAATCAGCGGCGGCTCATTGGCGAGCGCGCGCCCGATCGCCACGCGCTGCTGCTCGCCGCCTGAGAGGTTGGCGGGCGTGTAGTCGGCGCGGTGGGAGATTTCGAGATAGTCGAGCAGCTCGCGGGCGCGTTTACGAGACTCGCGTTGGCCAACGCCGTTCAGTTGCATCGCCAGGGCGACGTTGTCCAGCGCCGAGAGGAACGGGATCAGGTTGTGCCCCTGGAAGATGAAACCGACATTCTCGCGCCGGAAGCGGCGCACGTCGATGCTGCTCCGGCCATCGCAATAAATGTCCTTGCCATTCATCTCGATCACGCCAGCGGTGGGGTCGAGAATCAGGCTGATGCACAACAGCAGCGTGGTCTTACCCGATCCGCTCGGGCCGATCAGCGCCACCAGCTCACCGGCCTGGACATCGAGATTGACATTATCGAGCGCGGTCACCGCCAGCTCGCCGCTGCCGAACACCTTGCTGACCCCTTTTACGCTGAGCACCGCCATGTCAGCCTCCCAGCGCCAGCGATGGCGGCGTGCGCAGCGCCTGCACGATGCCGAGCAGGCTCGCCACCAATCCGCCAACGAAGATCACCGCGAACGTGATGAGCGTCTCGGACGGCAGCAGCACCAGGGTACGCGGGAAGCGGTCGTAGGTGAGTTCGACCAGCACATAGGCGAACACGAAGGCGGCGACCGTGATCACCACCGACTGCTCCAGAATCAGGCGCACGATCACCCAGTTGGTGGCGCCCATCAGCTTGAGCGTGGCGATGGCCTTGATCTTCTCCATCGTGAGCACGTAGATCAGCAGCGCGATGATGATGATCGAGACCGCGATCAGCAGGATGCGGAACAGTCCGAGAATGGCGGTCATTTTCTTCAGCTTCCCCGCGACCACAAGCTCGATCTGCTGGGCCGTGGAGTAGACGTTGAAGTAGAGCCAGTCCTGGATATGCTGTGCCACCTGCGCCGGATCGGTGCCGGGGCGCAGGCGCACCAGCACCGCGTTGATGGTGGCGCTGTTCGCGGAAACCAGCGGCAGCAACCGCTGCGCCTGCCCGGGCGTATTGCCGGCCGCCTCGAGGCGCTTCAGGCTCGCCGCGCGCGCGGCCTCCAGCGCCCGGTTATCCTGCTGATAGAGAACCTCCTGCGCATCGGCGAGCGCGAGATAGACCAGCGGGTTGCCGCCGGAGTCCACCGCGCCCTTGGTGAGGCCGACCACGGTATAGTCATGCCAGCCGAGGTGCACGCGCTCCCCGAGGGCGACGCCGAGTTTCTTGTCCGCGACCATTTCGTAATGGGCGCGTTCGATGCTGCGGCCCTCGACGATGCGCCCCGGTCCGCCCAGACCACTGAAGACGTCGTAACCGATAATAGTGTACTGCTGCTCCTTGCCGCGAACCTCGCGCTGCACCCCGTAGGCGATCCATGGCGAGGCCTGCGCCACCCCCGGCGTGGCGGCGACGCTCTTGTAGGCATCCATGGGCAGGCGCGATGATTCGTTGAATGGTCCGCCGCGATCGCGCTCGACCACCCACAGGTCGGTGTCGGTGTTCTCGATAAGCCACACCCCGTCCGCGGTGTTGCCCGCGAAAATGCCGTTCATGATGAGCACGATGGCGAACAGCATGCCCACGCCGACGATGGTGGCGATAAATTTGCCCAGGTGGCGCTGTACGTCCTTGATGGCGAGGTCCATCTAGCGGCTTCCTCCGGCTACCGGGCGTACGCGGCTGCCATCCCGGATACCGACAGGCTGGCTGATCACCGTTTCGTCGGCCTTGAGCCCCTCGCGCACGATCACCCGCTCACCATCGGTGGCGCCGGTCCGCACCGGCCGGAATCCGGCGCGCCCGTTTGCCGCCACCAGCACGCCGAACGCACGCCCCTGCTGGAACAAGGCGGAGGCCGGGATCACGACACCCTTCTCCTCGCCGGCATGGATAACGACCTCCGCTTCCTGGTCGATCGCGAAGCGTTCGGGAATTTCGCGGAAGGCCACGTCCACTTCCAGCTCCCGCGTCGCCGCGTCGGACTGGCGGTTAATGCGCGCCACCTCGCCTGGCAGTTCCTTGCCGCTGCGCAGGCGGATCGTGGCCGGCTGGCCTACCTCGACCTGTCCCACCACCGATTCGTCGATGCGTGCCGCCACCCACAGGGTGCGGGTGTCCGCCATGCGGAAGATGGGCGTGCCCGGCACCACGGTATCTCCCACCTCGGCATCACGGACGACGATCAGGCCGTCCATGGGCGCGGTGATGCGGGTGAAGGTGTGAAGTGCGCGGGCATAAACGGCTTCCTGCGCCGATGCTTGCGACTCGGCCTGACGTGCCCCGAGTGTGGCGGCGGCACTGGCTTCGCCGCTCTGTGCGGACTTCAGCGCCGCGGCGGCCGTGTCCATGGCGGCCTGGGAAATGATGCCGGCGCGAAAGAGCTCCTGGTCGCGCCGGTAATTGCTTTGCGCCAGTTCTCTGTCTGCCCGCGCCTTGGCAAGCGCCGCGTCTGCCGCCGCGATGTTGCGTTGCGAGGCGACGGAGGCTGCCGCAGCACCGCTGGCCTTGGCGGCGGAATCGGTGTCCTCCAGCAAGGCGAGCATCTGCCCAGTTTTGACGCTATCCCCCTGATCCGCACGAAGCTCCTTCAAGATTCCGGTGACGCGGGTGCTGACCGTGACCTGGATGCGGGACGCCACCACGCCGGGGCCGCGTACTTCGAGCGCGACCTTGCCTTCCCTGGCTTGAACCACCGCCACCGGGGGCGCGTAAAAAAATACGCGGAAAGCCAGCAGGGCAAGCAGCACTGCGACGACCAACGATGCGAGAATTATTCTCCATTTTGCTCTCACTGCTTCGACTCCAATAAAGCACTTCAGCGGCCTTGAGCGATTCGCTGTTCGCTTCGACCAGTTTCGCACTTGCCCGGGCGTCGTTGAGCGCGGTACGCCAGGCGCGCAAGGCATCCTTCATCAGTGTCTGAGGAAAAAGTAGAAAGTAGGGTCACAGCTTCTGTTCTCTGTTGAGGACGATCGATTCTACCTCTCGTGGAACGCTCCTCGGAAATCTCCTCGGCCGCGCATCTCGATATGATTCGGACGCACGCTTGAACCTCGCCTGCAGAAAGGAAAACGTCTTGAGATCCAATCGCCTCCTCGCACTCATCGCAAGTTTCACAATCGCACTTGCAGTCTTTGCGCCGGCAGCAATCGCGAAGACGCCAGCCAAACCCGCGGCGAAGACGAAGGCCCCGACCCTCGCACGCTCCGAGGCATGTGTCACCTGCCACACCGACACAAATCCGGGGATCGTCGCGCAGTGGAAGGAGAGCCGCCACGCGAAGGCCGGCATCGGCTGCTACGACTGCCATCACGCCGAGGCGGGCGAGCCCGATGCATTCGACCACATGGGCGAAACCATTTCGGTCATCGCCACTCCACGCGACTGCGCCCGCTGCCACAAGAAGGAAGACGCGCAGTTCGAAGGCAGCCACCACGCGAAGGCGGGCAACATTCTCGAGTCGCTCGACAACTACCTGGCCGAGACGGTCGAAGGCGCGCGCGTCCCGTTCAACCCGCATTCGCAGACGCCCGGGAAAGACACGCCACCGACCGTCAATGGTCTGGCGAGCCTCCAGAGCGGATGCCGCCAGTGCCACGGCGCGAAGGTCGCCCTGATGACGAAGGATGGCGTCACGATCAACGTCGATGACTTCAAGCCAGGGCCTGACGGAAAGCCGACGAACGCCGCGGCCGTCGAGCGCATCGCGCGCGACGACGAGGGCAAGCCGGTCTACGCGTCAGCCACGTGGCCTAACACCGGCATCGGGCGGATCAACCTCGACGGCTCGCGCGGCTCGTGCACGGCGTGTCATAGCAGGCACGACTTCTCGCCGCGCCGCGCCCGCCAGCCCGAGAATTGCGGCAAGTGCCACCTCGGGCCGGATCATCCGCAAAAGGAGATCTACGAGGAGTCGAAGCACGGGATTGCCTACCGGGATCTTCGCGACGAGATGAACCTCGACGCAAAGACCTGGGTTCTCGGCAAGGATTACTCGCAGGCGCCGACGTGCGCGACGTGCCACATGTCGGCCACCGCGTCAGGCCTGACGGTCACGCATGACCCGGGCGAGAGAATTTCCTGGACCAACCGACCCCCGATCTCGCAGGTGATGGACACGGACAAGGACCACAAGGTCATCACCGAGGCCGACGCGGAGAAACGGAAGGCTCTCATCGCCGACTCCGCGGTGCAGAAGCGCGATCGCATGAAGCTCGTCTGCGGGACGTGCCACAGCACCAACTACGTCAATGGCTTCTACGAGCAGTACGACGACTTCATCATTCTCTACAACGAAAAGTTCGCCAAGCCGGGCTCGATGCTGATGAAGGAGATGTACGATCAGGGTCTGCTCACGAAGAAGCAGTTCGACGAGCGGATCGAGTGGGACTGGTTCTTCCTCTGGCACCACGAAGGCAGGCGCGCGCGCCACGGCACGTCGATGATGGCGCCGGACTACTCGCACTGGCATGGGATGTACGAGGTCGCCGATCGGTTCTACATGTCATTCATTCCCGAAGCGCGCGAGATTGTCAGGCAGGCCGCTGAGAGCGGGAAGAAGGATCAGGCTGCGAAGGTGGGCGCGATGATCGATTCGATCCTTGCGCGTCCCGAGCACGCCTGGTTCCTCGCCGAACAGGCGAAGAACGAGCCACCGAAGTAGCCGGGCGACATTCGCATTCGGATTCGCGGGGCCGGACGCGGTTGGTCCGGCCCCCCGGGAACTGGCACGCGATGGCCACAAGCTCTCAATGCCCGTGGGGGTGGCCCTGCGACGTAATCTCGCGCTCGAACTCCTCGGGCGTCATCGACTCGTCGAGAACCGGGAGGAGCACCTCCTCCTCGTCCTCGAAGTGCGCGAGGATGAGCCCGAAGAGCTGGTCGGCCTGGCGGACGAAGAGCGCGGCGTCGGGAGTTCCCTTCTCCGACTCGGAGGCGAGCTGGTCGATCCAACGCTCGACGATTCGGTGTTCGTGGCGCATCGCGGCGGTGAAGGCGTACTTCCCACTACCGGTCTTCTGGTCGATGACCGGATAGAGCACCTTCTCCTCCCACTCGGCGTGGAGGAGAATGTGCTCCTTCAGCGCCTCGACCAACCTGGTCATATTCTGCTTCTGGACCTCGGTCACACCTCCGGGAATCGCCTGGATCATCTGGCTCATGTGGCGCAGTGCTCCTTGATGGCGGCGTGTTCCTCCCGAAACGGTTCGGTCGTTCGGCGTGGTGTCGTGGTTGCGATCATCTCCGTTCTCCCTTCCTATCCTCAGTGCTTGTGCTCGGCCGCTGGCGCTTCCGCGCCGCGGGAGGCCGACGTGGTGGCGTCCAAGTCCAGGCGCTCAACGTAATGTGTGAACTCCACGTACGCCTCGACGAATTCGCGGCCGCCGGCAACGTTCGCATCGGCCTGTTTCTTCGCGGCTGCTGCCCGCGTGAACCGCTCGCGAATCCCCTCCTCGACGTGGTGTGCGATGGCCTTCACCAGCTTGTCGGCGTCGCCGCTGTCGAGAGACTGGTCGGCCAAGGCGATGGCTGGCTCGATAGGCGTCCCGGTAGGCTTGATGCCGGAGTACGGCGCACCCTCCCCGGTCCGGTGGATCCTCACCAGATTCTCGAAGAAGTACTGATCGGCCAGCGCCTGTGCCTCGGGGCCCTTTCCGCGGACTGCGAGCGATCGTGCGAAAGCCGCCCTGATCTCGGGTTCCGCCGCGGGCTTGACCCATTTGAGGACGGGCGTGATGTCCCCTCTTGCAAGCGCGACCTTCGCGGCGGCGACGACGGGACCGTCCGCTGTGTCGCAGTGGGCCACGGCCGGACGAGCTGACAGGATGGCTCCCAGGAGGGCGGTGACGACAAATGACGTTCTTTGGATGCCCATTTCAACGATCTCCTTTGCTACTCTCTTACATGGCGGACGGATCGTCCGTTTTCGCAGCGCGAAACGCTGCAGGTTCATTGTTTGCGTCTTCGGATGGTTCTGGGGAACGCAGCCTGGCGATCGTCTGCTCGAGCTCGAGCTCCGCCTTGAGGCCCTCGAGGTCGCGATGGATCACGGCCACGGCCAGCTTCCCGGCCGGCCTTACGATAGAGAATCGCCCTTCTTGCTGGCACATTAGGCCAATCGACTCTCCTGCACTTGCGATGCCGCTGTAATTAACATTGACCGAGCTCAACGTAGGCGTGTGGATCGCATTCACGTTGCAACGGAGAAGAATGGCACTGGTAGCTCGCCTGTACGAGAACTCTTCGGGTTCCCGGGCGCCGGCGTCAACGGTATCTCGCAGCACTCCGGACGCATCAGGATGCCATCAAGTTCATCCAGGTCCGTCACGAGGAGGCGGCCGCGTTCGCGGCCTGCGGCTACGCGAAGTACACGGGCCGACTTGGCTTGTGCCTGGCCACCTCCGGTCCCGGGGGGATCCACACACTCGTATCGGTGACTGCGCAGATCGAGGAACCGATGACATGCGACCTTCGGTCTTGGCGGCGCGCTCGGCGGCTGTTAAGGTGCGGAATGGTAGTACCGCAGGCGGGCGATGCCCTCTTCATCATCGGCCACTCCACACGGACCCTCGCCGAATTCGTGGCGCTGCTGCGGCAG
>JBHEOB010000064.1:0-408 GCA_046261775.1 Guyparkeria sp. | reverse complement strand
CTCGTGGACGTGCGCTCGATCCCGCGCTCGCGAACGACGCCGCAGTTCAACGAGGACACGCTGCCGGACTCTCTCGCCACCGATGGCATCGGCTACCGGCATCTGCACGCGCTCGGCGGCCGACGTCATCATCGCAAAGGCGCTCTGCCCTCGATCAATATTCCTCACGCCGTCAGGCACGAATCATGGGTCGGGCAAACCCATTCCTGGGAACGGATGAGCGGGAGACTCACGTCTCGGCCGGCTCGTGCCAGGCGATGGTCAGCAGAAAGGAGCTGTCTACTAACGCGTCGACACTGTGCGGCAGATCGCAGTAGATCATCACCACGTGATCCGCCGGAATGTCGATGTGCTCCTTGCCGATGTTCAGCCGGACGCGTCCGGTCAGCGTGTGCACGGAGATGCTCC
>JBHEOB010000063.1:9169-9441 GCA_046261775.1 Guyparkeria sp. | reverse complement strand
GCCTACTTCCATACGCTGTTCTGGCCCGCCACCCTGATGGGCTCTGGCATGCGCACCCCGGATGCCATTCACGCCCACGGCTTTCTCACGCTCAACGGTGAGAAGATGAGCAAGTCGCGAGGCACTTTCATCAAGGCCAAGACCTACCTCGAACACCTCGATGCCGAGGCGCTGCGCTATTACTTCGCCGCCAAGCTCGGTTCGGGCATCGACGATATCGACCTCAACCTCGAGGACTTCCGCTACCGGGTCAATGCCGATCTCGTCGGCAA
>JBHEOB010000063.1:296-8963 GCA_046261775.1 Guyparkeria sp. | reverse complement strand
GTGCGGGCTTTATCAGGAAGCACTTCGACGGCCGGCTGGCCTCCACGCTCGAGCGCCCGGCACTGCACCGCGAGATGACGGATGCAGCTGCCAGCATCGCCGCGCGCTACGAGCGCCGCGAATACTCGGCGGCCATGCGCGAGATCATGGCGCTGGCCGACCGGGCCAACCAGTACATCGACGAGCGCAAGCCCTGGGTGCTGGCCAAGGACGAGGCCACGCGCGACGAGGTGCAATCGATCTGTACCGATGGTATCAACGCCTTCGCCGTACTGATGACCTACCTTTCGCCGGTGTTGCCCAAGCTCGCCGCCAAGGCCGCCGACTTTCTCAATGTCGAGGCACTGACCTGGCAGGGCCTGAGCGAGCCGCTCCTCGATCATCCGGTCAACAAGTTCAAGCCGATGATGCAGCGGATCGAGGAATCCTCGCTCGAGGCCCTTCTCGAGGCGGCCAAGCAGGACGCCGTCGACGAGGCGAAAACCAAGGCCGGCGGCGACAAGCAGCAGGCGACCGTCCAGCGCGAGATCGAACCGATCGCCGAAACCATCGACATCAAGCAGTTCGCCGCCGTCGACCTGCGCATCGCGAGGATCCTCGCGGCCGACCACGTCGACGGCGCCGACAAGCTGCTTCGCCTGTCGCTCGATATCGGCGAGGACAATCCCCGTCAGGTGTTCGCCGGCATCAAGGCCGCCTACGACCCGGCCACCCTGGTGGGTCGTCACACCGTCATGGTCGCCAACCTCGCCCCGCGCAAGATGAAGTTCGGCCTCTCGGAGGGCATGGTGCTCGCCGCCGGCTCCGGCGGTTCAGACCTGCATATCCTCTCGCCTGACGAGGGCGCGACACCGGGCACGCGAGTTAAATAGTGACGGGGCTGTGACTCCACACCGATTTATGTATAATACGTCTCGCGGGATGGAGCAGTCCGGTAGCTCGTCGGGCTCATAACCCGAAGGTCGCAGGTTCGAATCCTGCTCCCGCAACCAGATCGAAAAAAGCCCCGAGGCCCAGCCTACGGGGCTTTTTGTTGTGCCCGGCACTGCGTGCCCGACCAGTTCGTCCGTCGACGCTGGGCGTTGCCGAGGACGCTCGCCGTCAGGGCGGGCGGGAAGGTCAGGGTCACGATCGTCGCGCCGAGCAGGCCGAACATCACGATCGCCCTCAGGCCGCGATAACCCTCGTCACCCTCCCCCGGAACTGCACAGGGAGTCGCACCCCCGCACCCTGCCACACGACGAGCGGCACATCGGGCAAAAATGCTAATCTGGCAGCCTGATTTGCCCACCCAAATGCCGAGTACCACGCATGCCCAACCCCCTGCTGGATACGCCAGACCTTCCTGCCTTCGATCGCATTCGGCCCGAACACGTTCAACCGGCCATCGAGCGCATCCTCGAAGGTAACCGCACCGCGGTCGCCGACCGTCTGGAAACGGGTGAACCATTTACCTGGGCAAATTTTGTCGCCCCCATGGAGGCGTTGGAGCACCGGCTCGATCGCGCCTGGTCGCCGGTCAGCCACCTCAATGCGGTGGTCAACACCCCCGAGCTGCGCGCCGCCTACGAGGCCTGCCTGCCCCAAATTTCCGATTACTCGACCGATCTGGGTCAGAACGAGGCCCTTTTCGCCGCCTACCGGGCGGTAAGCGAGAGTGATGAATTCGCGACGCTCCCGGTCGAACAGCGACAGGTGGTGAAGAACGCGATCCGTGACTTCCGGCTTGCCGGCGTCGACCTCGACGCCGATGACAAGGCACGTTTCAAGGCCCTGAAGAGCGAGTTGTCGCAGCTGACGACCCGATTCGCCAACAACCTGCTTGACGCGACCAATGCCTGGGGCCTCGACATCGATGACGCATCACGCCTCGCCGGCCTGCCCGAATCGGCACTCGCCATGTTCCGAGAGGCGGGCGAGCGCGACGGGGTGCCCGGCTGGCGGATCAGCCTGGAAATGCCCAGTTTCATTGCCGTGATGACGCACGCCGAGGATCGGGATCTGCGCGCGACGCTCTACGAGGCGTTCGTCACTCGCGCCTCCGATGTCGGACCGCATGCCGGGCAATGGGACAACGGCCCCGTGATGGATCGCATCCTCGCCATTCGTCACGAATTGGCGCATCTGCTCGGTTTCGACAACTACGCCCAGCGCTCGCTGGAAACCAAGATGGCAGGCGATCCGGCCGAGGTGCTAGCGTTCCTGCGGGATCTCGCCGACCAGGCCGTGCCCAAGGCGCGTCAGGAATTCGCGGAGTTGCAGGCATTCGCCCGCGAAAACGGAGGACCGGCGACCCTACAACCCTGGGATCTCGCCTTTTACGGCGAGAGACTGCGCGAAGCCCGTTTCTCGATCTCCCAGGAGCAGATCAAGCCCTATTTCCCCGCCGACCAGGTCGTCGAGGGCCTGTTTACCGTCGTCGATCGCCTGTTCGGCATCCGGGTGCGCGAACGCCATGATGTCCCGACCTGGCACCCGGACGTGCGCTTTTTCGAGATCGAGGATCGCGACGGCAACCCGCGCGGACGCTTCTACCTCGACCTGTTTGCGCGAGCGAACAAACGTGGCGGTGCCTGGATGGCCGGCGCCATTCAGCGCCGTCGACTCGACGATGGGACCATTCAACAGCCCGCCGCCTTCCTGACCTGCAATTTCACGCCCCCGGTGGCCGGCAAGCCCTCGCTGCTGACCCATGACGAGGTCACGACGTTGTTCCACGAGTTCGGACACGGTCTCCACCACCTGCTCACTCGGGTGGATGCCGTCGGCGTGGCCGGTATCAGCGGAGTTGCCTGGGATGCGGTCGAGCTCCCCAGCCAGTTCCTCGAGAACTGGTGCTGGGAGCGCGACGCGCTCGACCTGTTCGCCCGACATCATGCAACCGGGGAGCCACTACCGAGCGACCTGTTCGAGCGCATGCGCGACGCGCGCCAGTTCCAGGCCGGCATGCAGATGGTTCGCCAACTGGAATTCTCGCTATTCGACCTGCTGCTGCACCAGGAATTCGATCCCGACCAGGGGGCGCGCATCCAGGAAACGCTCGACGACGTCCGTCGCTCGGTGGCCGTCATCCAGCCACCCGCCTACAACCGGTTCCAGCACGGTTTCGCCCACATATTCGCCGGCGGCTATGCCGCCGGCTATTACAGCTACAAGTGGGCAGAAGTGCTGTCGGCCGACGCCTGGTCACGCTTCGAGGAGGACGGGGTCTTCAACGAGCGTGCTGGTGCCGACTTCCTCGTCCACGTCCTGGAACGCGGCGGCAGCGAGGACCCGCTGGCACTGTTCAAGGCGTTCCGCGGCCGCGAACCGAGCATCAATCCATTGCTGCGACAACACGGCATTGCCACCCCCGAGGAGACCGGCGAATGAGACCCGACGAGGTGTCGATACAGAAGCCGGGTGCCTTGAGCTGGCTGCTGGGCGCAGCGGCGATCTTTATCCTGCTGGCGGGACTGAAGACGGTCAGCCATATCGTGACGCCGTTCTTGCTCGCGGCCTTTCTCGCCATCATCAGTGCGCCACCGATGGCCTGGATGCAAAGGCGTGGTGTCCCTGGCCTCGGATCTATCCTGCTGTTGTTCTCCCTGGTGGGAGTCGCCTTCTTCCTTCTCTTTCTCGCCCTTCAGGGGGCGGCCGAAAGCCTGGCGATCCAGGCACCGACCTACCAGGCGAAACTGGCCGGCTGGCTGGAGCAGGTCCGCGAGATGCTCGCCGCACGGGGAGCGCCACCCGAATTGCTACCCGCCCAGATCCCCCTGCCGGCCACCAGTACCATCACTGGCACGGCCACCGGCATTGCCGCCGGTCTCGGGCAATTCACGGCCAGCACACTGCTGGTACTGCTGGCCTTCATGTTCCTGCTGCTCGAGGAACGTACCCTGGCGGACAAGATCACCGCGGCCTTTCCCGGCCGTCGCCGAGCGCGAGTGCGCACGCGGCGGTTCCTGCGCTCGGTTTACCGCTACCTGTTGATCAAGACCGCGGCCAGTATGCTCACCGGTCTGCTGGTGGGCGTGGGACTGAGTTGGCTGGGCATCGACTTCGCCATCCTCTGGGGCATTCTTGCCGGACTGCTCAACTTCATTCCGACCATCGGTTCGTTTATCGCCGCCGTGCCGGCACTGCTGGTGACCGTCGTCAGCGGGACACCCCTCGATATCCTGCTTGCCGCGGTACTTTACGTCGTGGTCAACATCAGCATCGGCAGCATTCTCGAGCCGCGATTGCTGGGGCGGAGCCTGGGGCTTTCCCCGGTGATCGTGCTCGTCTCGTTACTCGTGTGGGGCTGGGTGTTCGGCCCCATCGGCATGCTGCTGGCGGTGCCACTGACGATGATCGCCAAGCTGGCGCTCGACTCCAGCCCGCAGACTCGCTGGGCGGGCATCCTTCTCAGCGACCGCGTGCGGCGACAACCCTTTGTCCAGACCGGCAAGATCGATGAGTGAGGGTGACAGCTCCGACCAGAGCGGCCCGGCTTCAGAAGAGAAATGCACAGAGGCATCCGGCGGCCTGTCTCGCTCTGTTTCCTCGAGTCAGACTGCCCCCCATCAGGACCTGCATCGCCAATTGATCCGGCATGCACAACGACCGTTCGCCAAGCCGATCGCCGCCTTCAACCGCGAGGCATTCGATCGCGTCTCTCGATACCTGGAATCGATCGATCGCCCGCTGATCCTCGACTCGGGTTGCGGGACCGGCGACAGCAGCCGCCTTCTCGCCCGCCGGTTCCCGGATCACTGGATCGTCGGCATCGATCGGTCCGCGGACCGCTTATATCGGCAGCGGGCCGAAACGCCTGCCAACTGCCTGCTGGTGCGGGCCGATCTGGTCGACTTCTGGCGGCTGGCTCGGCAGCACGACTGGAGGCCAGCCCGCCACTACCTCCTCTATCCCAACCCGGAACCCAAGCCACGCCATTTCAAGCGCCGGTTTCATGCCCACCCGGTCTTCCCCGACGTTGTCGCACTCGGTGGGCGAATCGAGTCACGCAGCAACTGGCGGGTCTATCTGGAAGAGCTTGCCCAGGCCCTCGCCTTCCATGGCCGCCATTCGAGCATCGAGTCCATTCCGGACGACGAGACCGCCATCACGCCGTTCGAACGCAAGTATCGCGCAAGCGGGCAATCCTTGTGGCGCTTAATCAGTATCGATTGAAACAGTGCATCGCAGTAGCGATCTTCTTCATCGTGAACAGCCTTACCAATCGCGAGCTGTTTAATAGTCAGCCTATTATTAGGCCAGTCATACTGGGGAAGATCCGCCCGATTTGACAAGGCAGCTACCCTGTCACACGAGGGTTCGATCGAGGCGCCGGATTCGCATTGCCGCGGCCCCGCGCCTATACTGGATGCTGTTTTGACGTCTGCCGATCAATAACAAAACGATTAACGGCAGTCGAAGCGCGTAAATCAATGGCGCGAGCGCCGCGTGCATAGCGCCGCTCCTCGGCCAGGCCCGCGGGCTTTTCGTTCATTCGTTCATGGGAAATCCAAAAGGAGCCGATCGCATGTATCAATCGATAATGGTCCCGGTGGATCTCGCGCATCTCGATGCGCTGGAGAAACCGTTGACGGTGGCGGCCGACATGGCCCGCCACTACGAAGCATCGCTTTGTTACGTAAGCGTAACCACCTCGCAGCCGAGCCCGGTGGCCAGGACGCCCGAGGAGTACGAACAGAAGCTAAACGCCTTCGCCAAGGAACACGCACCGGACAATGGTCAGGCGCCGACTACGCGCGTCTACAACAGCCACGACCCGGTCTCGGACCTGGACGACATCCTGCTAAAGGCCATACGCGATATCGGTGCCGACCTGGTTGTGATGGGCACGCACCTGCCGCATCACATCGACGCGATCATGCCGGCAAACGGAAGCAAGGTCGCTTCGCACTCGGACGTGTCGGTCTTTCTCGTTCGCCCCTGAGCAGCAAACGATCACAGTGAAAGATTCGGACAACCAGAAAACAACGGAGACAATTCGTGGCTAACAAACCCGACAACGAAGCGGATAAGCAGAACGAATCCGTCGGCATTCCGGCACCGGAAGGGCCGACAAATCTGATCGACACCGACTACAAGATCGGACAGGACAACTATCAGGCAGCGCCGATGGGTGTCAGCATCGACATCCATGGCTCGGTATTCGCCATTTCCTCCCTCGTCATTCTGGGCTTCGTGATCCTTGCCCTCGCCCTGCCGGAGCAGACCACCGCCTGGTTTGGTAGCGCCAAGGACTGGGTCAACACCAACGCGAGCTGGTTCCTGATCGGCGCGGCCAACATCTTCGTGGTGCTATGCCTGGTGCTGATCTTCTCGCCACTCGGTCGAGTGCGCATCGGCGGTGCCAAGGCCGCGCCCGACTTCAGCTACCTGTCCTGGTTCGCGATGTTGTTCGCCGCGGGCATGGGCGTGGGCCTGATGTTCTACGGCGTTTCCGAGCCGATGACCCACTACGGCACGGCCCTCGGCGGCACCAGCATGGAGGACGGCGCGCGTACCGACTGGGCCCCGCTGGGTGGCGCGGAAGGCGACCAGGGCGCGGCAATGAGCCTGGGCATGGCGTCAACCATCTTCCACTGGGGGCTGCACCCCTGGGCCATCTACGCCATCGTGGCTCTGTCGCTCGCAATCTTCTCGTACAACAAGGGCCTGCCGCTGACCGTACGCTCAATGTTCTACCCGCTGCTGGGTGAGCGCATCTGGGGCTGGCCGGGTCATGCCATCGACATACTGGCCGTTTTTGCCACGCTGTTCGGCCTGGCGACATCGCTTGGCATCGGCGCGCAACAGGCCTCTGCGGGTCTGACGCATCTGTTCGGCATTCCCGGCGGCAACACGACGCTCGTGTTGCTAATCGCCGCGATTACCGCGGTGGCGATCGTCTCTATCGTTGCGGGCGTCGACAAGGGCGTGAAGCGACTGTCCGAGATCAACCTCGTACTGGCATTCCTGCTGCTGATGTTCGTCGTTTTCGTCGGCCCGACGCTGCTGATCGCAACCGGTTTCGTCAAGAATATCGGGGCCTACGTCACCGAATTGCCGTTCCTGTCCAATCCGTTCGGTCGGGAGGACGCCAACTTCAGCCAGGGTTGGACCACCTTCTACTGGGCCTGGTGGATCAGCTGGTCACCGTTCGTCGGCATGTTCATCGCCCGCGTCTCGCGTGGTCGCTCGGTGCGTGAATTCCTGGTAGCGGTGCTGCTTGTCCCGTCCACGGTTTCCGTGTTCTGGATGACGGCCTTCGGCACCACGGCGATTCAACAGATGCAGAATGGGTTCGAGGGCGCCAAGGACGCTGACTTGCCAGTCCAGTTGTTTGAGGTGCTGGGCCAGATGCCGATGGCGGAGATCACGTCCTTCATCGCGATCTTCCTGGTCATCGTGTTCTTCGTGACCTCCTCGGACTCCGGCTCGTTGGTGATCGACACCATCACGGCCGGCGGCAAGATCGACGCACCCAAGCCTCAGCGTGTGTTCTGGGGCGTGATCGAGGGCGCGATTGCGATCGCACTGCTGGTCGGTGGTGGCCTGGCAGCGCTGCAGTCGGCTGCCGTCGCCGTCGGCTTGCCGTTCACCGTGGTCCTGCTGGTCGGCTGTTATGCCATCGTGAAAGGACTGATGAGCGAGCCACGTGCCAAGAAGGGTTCGACTGGATGACAACCGAATGATCGAGCGGCGGGACTGCCCCGCCGCCCTGATCGATCGAACTAAAAAAGGCGGCCACTGGCCGCCTTTTTTGTATCTTATTGGTCCTCTCGTCGGCACGAGCAAAATCCCGACCCGCAACTTACTCCCAGAGCGCGCTCACTGGCGTATCGGGGGAGTAGTGGTGAGCGATCTGCGCCTGCAACAGTTCCGCTGTCGCCAACGCGTCGACCTTGGCGTGATGTGCCGAATAGTCGGGCAAACCGTAACGGCCTCGGGTGTCGGCGAGTCGGATCGACGTGCGTGTGCCTCCAAGCATGCCCTTGAGCCGATTCAACCATCCTTGGCGGACCCATCGGGCCTCGATACTCATGGTGTCGATCAGCGGAAACAGGCAACGCTCGCCACGACGATCGAGCACCGCGGCGTCCAAGAACGGACGTTCGATACCCTGATAATGCACGACCACCAGCCGTCCGGCGATTGCGGCAAGCACCTCGGCGAGCACCTCGTCGAAATCGGGTGCATTCGCGATCCCGGTGTGCGTGATTCGATGAAACCGGATCGACTCCTCGTTGAGCGGCCGTGTCGGTCTCACCAACCAATAGCGACCCGCCGATGGACGGATTCGCTGCAGGTCAAAGGGCACCAGCCCGATCGAGAGGATCGCGTGGCGATGCACGTCCATACCGGTAGTCTCGAAATCCAGTGCCACCATCGGCACATCGCGCAACGGCGTATCCGGGGCCACGACGCCGGTCGCGTAGAATTCGCGCAGCGCCGCATCCGTCGATCGCTCGGCCCGATCGCGGAAGAATGCCGGCCAGGTGGCTCCGTTTTCCTGTTTGTCTGACATCGTCACGCTCGGCGGTTGGGCATGGGGTAGCGGAACCGCAGGAATTTCTGCGCGTTGCTCAAAACCTGGAAGGCATCCTTCAGGTTGTGGCGTTCGCCGTCCGAAACGTTCTCGGGCTCGATATTGTTATCCGGCACATGATGGTGCTTGAGGTCATAGGCCTG
>JBHEOB010000063.1:0-286 GCA_046261775.1 Guyparkeria sp. | reverse complement strand
CCTGGTGGCGGATGCGCACCATCGAGATGAACTCCAGCGCGTAGCGCAGCTTGTCCGCCTGCCCTGCAGGCAACGTATTCGCCTTGGTGATGTCGTCGAGCCGTTCGAACGAATTCTGGGCGGTGGAACCGACTGCCAGGGCATGTACACGGATCACGTCGACCAGTGGGGCCGTCCCCCGGCGCTTGAGGTTGATGGAATTGTTTTGCCGGCCATCGTTTTCCATCACGAAGGTGCGGAAAAAGCCCAACGGCGGTGTCCGACTGAGGGCATTGCGCGCCAGGGC
>JBHEOB010000062.1:0-9756 GCA_046261775.1 Guyparkeria sp. | reverse complement strand
CTTGAAGAGGCCCAGGCGAGCCGGGGCGAGGGCGGCATCCCCATTGGTTCGGTGCTGGTGCATCAGGGTGAGATCGTCGGCCGCGGCCACAACCGCCGCGTTCAGGACGACAGTACGATTCGTCACGGCGAGATGGATGCGTTGGAAAACGCCGGTCGCCGGCCGGCAAACTTCTATCGGGGGTGCACCCTCTACACCACGCTTTCACCCTGCCCGATGTGTTCGGGCGCGATACTGCTCTACGGCATACCGCGCGTGGTCATCGGCGAGAACCAAAGCTTCCTCGGCGAGGAAGGCTGGTTACGCGAGCATGGCGTGGAGGTAGACGTGGCGAACGACCAGCGCTGCATCGAGCTGATGCAGCGGTTCATCGAGAGGCATCCGAGCCTCTGGAACGAGGACATTGGCGAATGACGTGATGCGTCGGAGGGGGAAGGTCGGGTTATTAGTGACTCTTGCCCTGCAGGCGGTCCATAACGGCATAGAGCACACCGGAGACGACAAAGGTCAGGTGGATTCCCACCATCCAGGCCATCTCTCGATCCGAGAGGTTTTCGACGTTCATGAACGATTTCAGCAATTCGATCCCCGAGATCGCGACGATCGAGCCGATCACCTTGATCTTGAGATCGGTAAAGCTGATATGTCCCATCCATTCGGGACGGTCGTGGTGGTGCTGCAGATCCTCCATCTTGGAGACGAAGTTCTCGTAGCCCGAGAAGATGATGATGATCAGCAGGTTCATGATCAGTGCCACGTCGACCAGCGTGAGCACCCCGATGATGACCTCGGACTCCTCAAGCGTGAAGGCGTGACTCCCCAGATGCCACAGCTCGCTGGCGAACTTGACCAGCAACAGCAGCATGGCCAGCACCAGCCCCAGGTAGACGGGGGCCAGGATCCAACGGCTGGCGAACAGGAAATGCTCGAAGTAGTGTTCGGTGTTACCCGAGCGGCGCGGATTGGGTTTGGGCGGATTGGGGTTGGAATGGGAGTTGGGGGTTTCCGGTTCCACGGCTTGGCCTCGATCGGTTTTCAAACGATAAAACGCCCCGCAATGGTCGGGGCGTGACGATTCACCATCCTACCAGCGGCTCAGCCGCGGCGGGATGCGCGCTTTGCCGGGGCGAGGTACTCCGGCGCCACGTCCTCGAGCCGGGTGGGCTCACGCGGGCAATCCGGCGAGCAGATATTGTCGCGCTGCAGGGAGTCGAGGTTGTCACGACTGAAGGGCTTGCCCGGCAGCCATTCCATGACGCGCGCCTGGAGGCGTGCCGCCCACATCGGCAACCCGACCACCCAGCGTGGGTGACCACTGGTCGCCGCCGCGTAGCGCACCAGATCGCCGAGCGAATAATCATGCGGCCCGCAGAGCTCGTGGCGCGCACCATCTGCCTTGGAGTCGCCGATGGCCTCGACGAACCGGTTGACCACGTCACCCACATAGACGGGTGAGAAGCGGGCACCGGCGCAGGCCAGCGGGAAGACGCCCGGCATGAGCCGGGCCAACCCGGCAAAGCGGTTGAGGAAGGAGTCGCCCGGTCCGAAGACCACCGACGGGCGAAAGCTGGTCACCGCGATGTCGTGCTTGCGACCGAAGTGATGCACCCAGTTCTCCGCCTTGCCCTTGCTGCGCTGGTAATGACTGGTCCCATCGTCCTCGTCGGCACCCAGCGCGCTCATGTGCAGATAGCGCGGCACACCGGCATCGGCGGCGGCACGCAGGGCGGTCTTGGTCAGCTTGATGTGGACTCGCTTGAACCCCTTGCCGTCGTGGCCGCGCTCGTTGAGGATGCCGACCAGGTTGACCAGCAGATCGGCGCCGTCGAGCAGATCGGCCAGTTCCGGCGCGCCTCGATGGGTGGCGAGATCCGAGCGCGCCGGCGGATTCATGTCGACCAGGACCACGCTCGGCCATAGCCCCATTTCCCGGTGACGCGCCGCATGACGGCTGGGCACCACCACCTCCCAGCCCCGCTGGGAAAGGGCGCGCACCAGGTGACGACCGACGAAACCGGTTCCACCCAACACCACGGCCCGGGGCAACCCCCCGGGTTCATTGCTACCGCCAACGGCGTGCGATTCGTCCATAACGTCCCTGACAGTGCAACTGCCGAAATTGATCGAACCGGTAGAGTACACTCGAGCCCCCGGACAGACATAGAGGGACCTCGAAAAACCTGCATCGCCATCCGATCCGGTGCATCGCTCGCCTTGCGACCTCTTGCTCATTGGCGGCAACGGTTTTTCGAAGCACCCAGAGCCCATCCATGACCGCACGCCACGGGACATCAATGAGCACACGCGACCACGACACCCCCCACCAGACGCAAACGACCGACACGCTGATCATCGGCGCGGGTGCCAGTGGCCTGGCCGCCGCCTGGACCCTGGCGCGTGGCGGCAAGCAGGTAACCGTCCTCGAGGCCGCCGACACGCCGGGCGGCAACATTAACAGCCACCGCGACGAGGAATGGCAGATCGAGATCGGGCCGAACACCCTGATGGTCAAGCCGCCGCTTTACGCGCTGCTCGAGCAATTGAATCTGACCGACGAGGCAATCTTCGCCGGGGAGGCGGGCAAGAAACGCTACATCGCCAAGGGCAAGCAGTTGCTGGCCCTGCCGACCCATTTGCTCAAGGCGCCGTTCAATCCATTGCTTGGGCCGGGCAGCCTCGTCCGCATCCTGCGCGAACCCTGGGTGCGCCCCGCCAGGGGCGAGGAGACGCTGGCGCAATTCGTCGAGCGCCGACTGGGCCGCAACATTCTCGACTACATGGTCGACCCGTTCGTCTCCGGGGTCTACGCCGGCGACCCGTCGCGTCTGTCGGCCGAGGCGGCGATGCCCAAACTCGTCGCCATGGAACGCGAGCACGGTTCACTGATCCGGGGCGGGCTTGCCAACATGAAACAGGCAAGACAGGAGCGACGCGAGGGCACCGAGCCCATGCCACGTGAGTGGCGCGGCAAGCTGATCAGCTTTCCCGGCGGCATTCAGACCCTCACCGATCGGCTAGCCGCCGAGATCGATGCGAGCAGCCACGGCCAAATCATGTGCGGGCGTCGCGTGGAAACGGTTCACGGAGGCGAAGGACATTGGCAGGCAGTCGACCAGCAAGGCACGACCTGGCAGGCGCGTCGACTCGTGCTGGCGACCCCGGCACACGTCAGCGCCGCCCTGCTCCGCTCGTTTGATGCCCTGCTGGCCGAGCCACTCGACGAAATCGTCTACCCGCCGGTCGCCGCAGTCGCGCTGGGCTTTCCGCCCGGCGTCGTGGCCCATCCCCTCGACGGCTTCGGCGCGCTCATCCCGCGCGTCGAAGGCCGGCGGACATTGGGTGCACTGTTCTCCTCGACGCTATTCCCCAACCGAGCGCCGCATGGCCACAAGCTGATCACGGCCTTCATCGGCGGACGGCAGGATCCAGAGGCGCTTGAGATGAGCGATGCCGAGCTGGCTCGCCAGGTCGGCAAGGACCTGGGCGATCTGCTCGGCATCGAGGGCCCGCCGGTCTGGCAGCGGGTCAGCCGCTGGCCACGCGCGATCCCGCAGTACGAACTGGGCCACCTGGCCCGGATCGAGCGGCTCGACCAGGCACTGGAACGCCATCCCGGCCTGTCGCTGATCGGCAACTGGCGCGACGGCATCGCGGTAGGCGATTGCCTCGAAAACGGTCAGGCGCTCGCCCGCCGGGTTCTCGACGGCAAAGACTGAACGACCGCCGCGGCAACGCGGCAGCGTAAGGCGTGCTAATCGCGGTCGCGATCGATGTGACGCGGGTCGCGGGACTCATCCCGTCGGATATCGTCCGGGTCGGCGTCGTAGACGTTGCCGTCCGTGCCCGAGCCGAACGGACCCTGCGGTCCGCCACCGAACCCGCCTCGTTCGACCACCACCTGCTGCAGCCGACCGGCAAGCCAGGCGCCGAACGCCAGCCGGCGCAGGAACGGCGTGACCAGCACCAGGCCCAGCAGGTCGGTCAGCGGCCCCGGCAGCAACAGCATCAACCCGCCGAGGAACTTCGCCGCCACGCCCAGCCCGTCGATCTGCCCACGCCCCGTCTCGGCCACGTCACGCTGAGCGCGAGCCATGGCGTTGGGTCCGGCGGTACGCATCAGCCATGCCCCCCAGATGCCGGTAGCGACGATCCACAGCAGCGTGACGAGGAACCCCATGGCCGCACCCATGGCGATCAGGAGCACCAGCTCCAGAAGGGGCAGGAAAAGGATCAGTCCGGACAGTTTTCGCATGATTTCTCGGGGTTACGATGGATTTGTTTGCCGTCTAACGATTGCGGCGCTAGGCTTTCGACCCGGTGTCGGATTGAATCCGGCCAGCCGGATGTGATGAGGTGCCGGGCAACGGTCGGCATCAATGCCCGATCAGGAGGGTTCCACGCGCCGGTCGCGGAACTTGTGACCACACCGCCGGCCCAATGTCGAATGCGCCGAAGCAGTCGCCATTACACGCCGACCACGGACGACACGGACTCGACCACCCAACACCCGCGACACTAATGACGATCGAGAAAAGCACAATAGCACTGGTGATCACGACCCTGGACGACTCGCGCGCGGCCGACGAGTTCAGCGCGCGCCTGTTGGCCGACGGGCTGGTCGCCTGCGTGAACATCGTCGGCCCGGTCCGCTCGGCCTACCACTGGCAGGGTGAGCTGTGCCGGGACGAGGAGTATCAGCTCCACATGAAAACCAGCCTCGACCGCATCGACGATCTCAAGGACGCGATCGGGCGCTACCATCCCTACGACTGCCCCGAGGTAGTCATCCTGCCGGCCGAAAGCAGCCAGTCTTATTCAGAATGGGTCCAGCAATGCGTTCAAACCACTCCGTGACCGCACCCTTGGTGCGAATCGCCGCCTTCCTGCTCGTCGCGCTTGCCCTCGTCTGGCAGACGGCGGCAAACGCCCAGCCGGAACTGCTGGGCCCCGAGGAGGCCTTCGGCGTCGAGGCCAGCCACGATGACGGCGAGCTGCGGCTCGATTTCGGCGTGGTCGAGGGGTACCACCTCTACCAGGACAAGCTCGAAATCCGAGGTGGCGACGGGATCACGCTGGGCGAGGCGCAACTGCCCGAGGCGGTGATCGTCGACGACCCGGTGTTCGGCGAGACACCCGTTTACAAGGAAGACTTCACCGCCCGCGTCCCGATCGAGTCCGCCTCGGGGGGTGAGGCGACCGTCCTGGTCGAGTACCAGGGCTGCTCCGATATTCACGGGGTCTGCTACCCGCCGGAGACGCATGAACTCGCCGTGGACGTGCCGGCAACGGAGGCCGGCGCGACGGAGGCAGCGTCCACGGCCTCCGGCGCCGATTCCCGCGACGGCGGCATCAGCCTGGGCGGCTTCGGCGGCAGCAGCAGCAACGAGCCGATGGACCCCGAAGAGGCGTTCGTGCCCGAGGTGATCGTCGACAAGGCGAGCGTGTTCGTCCGCTTCGACATCGCCCCCGAGTACTACCTGTATCGCGATCGCACCAAGGCGGCCGTCGCTGATGGCGCGGCCATCGATGCCGTGTACATCGGCGAGGGCGAGCGCAAGGACGACCCCAACTTCGGCACCGTCTGGGTCTTCCACGATCAACTGGAGACCGAGCTGTCGATCGACGCCGATGCGCCCTACACCCTGGTGATCGGCTACCAGGGCTGCGCGGACATGGGTCTGTGCTACCCGCCGATGGAAAAGGCCTGGCGCATCGACCCGACCGACGGCAGCGCCGAGCGCCTCGACGAGGTGCCGGGCGATGCCGGCGAACTCAAGCCCCTCGAGGAAATGCCGGCACTGGGCGGGGATCGCGGCGAGGCACCGGTCGATAGCGGCGCTTCGGCCGATGTCGCGGACGAGGCCGCCGCGCCGGCCGGCTCCGAGACCGACATGATCACCCAGCGCCTGATCGACGGCAGCCCCTGGGCAATCATCCTGGGCTTCTTGATCTTCGGCCTTTTGCTCGCCTTCACGCCCTGCGTCTTCCCGATGATCCCGATCCTCTCGGGCATCATCGCCGGTCAGGGCGAGCACATCACCACCCGCAAGGCCTTCGTCCTGTCGGTGGTCTACGTGCTGGCGATGGCGGTCACCTACACCGTGGCCGGTGTGCTGGCCGGGCTGTTCGGCGCCAACCTGCAGGCCGCCTTCCAGAACCCCTGGATACTGAGCGTATTCGCCGCGATCTTCGTCGCGCTGGCGCTGTCGATGTTCGGCTTTTTCGAGCTGCAGCTACCCTCCTCGATCCAGTCGCGAATCATGCGGGTACAGAATCGTCAGCAGGGGGGCACGCTCACCGGCGTGGCCGTAATGGGCTTCCTTTCCGCCCTGATCGTCGGCCCCTGCATGGCCCCGCCATTGGCCGGCGCCCTGATCTACATCGGCCAGACCGGCGATGCGGTAATCGGCGGGCTGGCGCTGTTCGCCCTGTCGATTGGCATGGGTCTGCCGTTGATCGCGGTCGGCACGCTGGGTGGCAAGTACATGCCCAAGGCCGGCGGCTGGATGGATACGGTCAAGGCGGTGTTCGGCGTGGTGCTGCTCGGCCTGGCGATCTGGATGCTGGAACGCGTCCTCTCCCCGGCCATCACCCAGCTAATGTGGGCGGTGCTACTGATCGCCTCGGCGGTCTACATGGGCGCGACCGAATCGCTGCGTGAGACCGCCTCGGGCTGGATGCGCCTGTGGAAGTCGCTCGGGCTGGTCCTGCTGCTCTGGGGCGCGCTGATGCTGATCGGCGTCGGCGCCGGGGCCAAGGGCACCGCGTTTGCGCCGCTGTCCGGCATTTCGCTGGGCGGTGGAGGCGGCCAGGTCGCCGAGCTCGAGTTCCGCCAGGTCGACGATGAACAGGAGCTCGACCAGGCACTCGAGCAGGCAAAGGCCGCCGGCCAGCCGGTGATGCTGGACTTCTACGCCGACTGGTGCGTCTCCTGCAAGGAGATGGAGCACAACACCTTCAGCGACCCGGGCGTTATCGAGGCACTGAGCGGCTTTCTGGTGCTGCAGGCCGACGTGACCGCCAACAACGCCGACCACAAGGCATTGCTCAAACGCTTCGACCTTTACGGCCCGCCGGGGATCATCTTCTGGGATGCCGCGGGCGAACGGGTGCGTCAGCACTGGGTGGTCGGCTACCAGCCGCCCGACGAGTTCCTCGGCCACGTGACGGCCGTGGCCAACCGCTGACCGATCTCAAGCCCCGCTCTCGCGGGGCTTTTTCCGTGCAGCGACCGGCGTCCAGCGCGTCACGCCGCGGAGAGAAACGACGCGCCGTATCGGGGCGCCCTCACGCTTATCGATAACTTCGTGAAAAATCGGCCAATGGGTGCCGATTGGCAAAAAAAACGATGTCAAACGCGTGACTTCGCCACCTCCAATCGGCACAATGCGCAACAATCACTGTCTCGTCGGGTACCGTCCCGGCGGGGACACGGTCTTTCCGCCCGTCGACGAGAGCGAGTCGCCATGAAACGGATCCTGGTACTCAACGGCCCCAACCTCAATCGGCTCGGCACCCGCGAGCCCGAGCGCTACGGACGACTGACGCTGGCCGACATCGGCGCCCGCCTGGACGACGCCGCCCAGAGGCTTGGCGAGGGACGGGGCGTGTCACTGGAGCACTTCCAGAGCAATCACGAGGGCGAGGCAATCGACCGCCTGCACCGCGCTGCCGACGATGGACTGGACGGGGTGCTGATCAATCCCGGCGCCTGGACCCATACCAGCGTGGCCCTGCGTGACGCCCTGCTCGCCATCGACCGGCCGTTCATCGAGATCCACCTCTCCAACATCCACGCCCGCGAATCGTTCCGACAGCATTCCTATTTCTCGGATGTTGCCGTCGGCAGCATCGTCGGGCTGGGCGCGCTGGGCTACGAACTCGCCCTGACCGCCCTGAGCGCTCACCTGGACGCATCGTCCGCCTGATTCGAACGTATAACGCAAAGAGACCCACGTCATGGATATCCGCAAGGTCAAGAAACTGATCGAACTGCTCGAGGAGTCGGGCGTCGCCGAAATCGAGATCAAGGAGGGCGAGGAGTCGGTGCGCATTACGCGCCAATCCCAGCAACCAACCGTCATGCACGCCGCCCCGCCGGCCCACGCGCCACAGCCGGCCGCCCCGGCACTCGCTCCGTCCGGCGAGCCGGCTCCCAGCGAGTCGGCAGAACCCAGCGGCAAGACCATCAACTCGCCGATGGTCGGCACGTTCTACGAGGCCTCGTCGCCCGACTCGAGCCCGTTCGTCGACGTTGGCAGCACCGTGCAGAAGGGTGACACCATCTGCATCATCGAGGCGATGAAGATGTTCAACCAGATCGAGGCCGAGGTCGACGGCACGATCAAGTCCATCCTGGTGGAAAACGGCCAGCCGGTGGAATACGACCAGCCGCTGTTCGTGATCGAGTAAGGCCCCGCCTGCCCGACACCCGTCCAGCCGCTTTCGTCTTCCCAGGAGTCTTTCCAAGATGTTGAACAAGGTTCTGATCGCCAACCGCGGCGAGATCGCGCTGCGCATCCTGCGCGCCTGCCGCGAGCTCGACATCGGCACGGTGGCCGTCCATTCCACTGCCGACCGTGATCTCAAGCACGTTCGCCTGGCCGACGAGTCGGTCTGCATCGGCGGGCCGCGCTCCAACGAGTCCTACCTGAACGTGCCGGCACTGATCGCCGCCGCCGAGCTGACCGATTCCTCGGCCATCCACCCCGGCTACGGCTTTCTCTCCGAGAACCCCGACTTTGCCGAGCGGGTGGAGGAATCGGGCTTTATCTTCATCGGGCCGACCGCCGAGTCGATCCGCATGATGGGCGACAAGGTCACCGCCAAGGAAACCATGCGCGCGGCCGGCGTGCCCTGCGTGCCCGGCTCGGAAGGCGCCCTGACCGACGACCCGGAGGAAAACCACCGCCTGGGCCGCGAGATCGGTTACCCGGTGATCATCAAGGCCGCCGGCGGTGGGGGTGGCCGCGGCATGCGCGTCGTGCACACCGAGGCCCACCTGCACCACGCCATCGAGATGACCAGGAGCGAAGCGGGTGCGGCCTTCGGCAACGCGGCGGTCTACATGGAGAAGTTCCTCGAGCACCCGCGCCACATCGAGGTGCAGATACTCTCCGACGGCCAGGGCAACGCCATCCACCTGGGCGAGCGCGACTGCTCGATGCAGCGCCGCCACCAGAAGGTGATCGAGGAGGCGCCGGCACCGGGGATCACGCCCGAGCAACGGGCCGAGATCGGTGCGGTCTGCGTCGCGGCCTGCAAGCGGATGAACTACCGCGGCGCGGGCACCTTCGAGTTCCTCTATGAGAACGGCAGGTTCTACTTCATCGAGATGAACACCCGCCTGCAGGTCGAACACACGGTCACCGAGATGGTCACCGGCATCGATCTGGTCAAGGAGCAACTGGCGGTCGCCGCCGGTGTACCACTGCAGTTGACCCAAGAGGACGTCGAGTTCCGTGGTCACGCCGTCGAGTGCCGCATCAACGCCGAGGACCCGGCCACCTTCGCGCCCAGCCCCGGCAAGATCACCGGTCTGCATTTTCCGGGCGGACTGGGCGTGCGGATCGACTCGCATATCTACAACGGCTACTCGGTGCCACCGTTCTACGACTCGATGATCGGCAAGCTGATCACCCACGCCGGCGATCGCGAGGCGGCCATCCGACGCATGCACGGCGCACTCGAGGAAATGCTGGTCGACGGCATCAAGACCAATATCCCGCTGCACCGCGAACTAATGATGGACGCGAA
>JBHEOB010000061.1:0-9936 GCA_046261775.1 Guyparkeria sp. | reverse complement strand
CTGCCGGCCCAGCCAAATAACCGGCGAGACCGATGTCAATATCACGCTCCCTGATGGTCTTCACGGGCAACGCGAATCGGCCACTGGCCGAACGGGTTGCGGAAAGCCTGGATAGCCAGCTTGGACAGGCATCGGTAACGCACTTCTCTGACGGCGAATCCGCCGTCGAGCTCTTGGAAAACGTCCGCGGTCGTGACATCTTTGTCATGCAGCCGACCTGTGATCCGACGAACGAAAACGTCATGGAGCTCATGCTGATGACCGACGCCCTGCGTCGGGCCTCGGCTCACCGCATCACCGCGGTCATCCCCTACTTTGGCTATTCCCGCCAGGACCGTCGCGTCCGCTCCTCCCGCGTACCGATCAGCGCCAAGGTCGTGGCAAACATGCTGCAGAGCGGCGGTGTGGATCGCATCCTGACCGTCGATCTGCACGCCGACCAGATCCAGGGCTTCTTCGATATCCCCGTGGACAACGTCTACGCCTCGCCCATCCTGCTGGGCGATATCTGGCGGCAGAAATACGAAGACCTGATCGTCGTCTCGCCGGACGTTGGCGGCGTGGTGCGTGCCCGGGCCGTGGCCAAGCGGCTCGACGACGCGGATCTTGCCATCATCGACAAACGCCGCCCGCGGGCGAACGTCTCGCAGGTGATGCACATCATCGGCGAGGTCAACGGCAAGACCTGCGTACTGGTCGACGACATGGTCGATACCGCCGGCACGCTCTGCAAGGCGGCCGATGCCCTGAAGAAACACGGTGCCCGGAAGGTTGTCGCCTATTCGACCCACGCCATCCTGTCAGGCAACGCCATCGCGAACATCGAGGCCTCGTCGCTGGACGAACTGGTGGTAACCGACACGGTGCCGCTCAAGCCCGAGGCCGAAGCCTGCGAGCGCATCCGCGTACTTTCGGTCGCCGGCATGCTAGCCGAGACCATTCGTCGTATCCACACCGACGAGTCCGTCAGCTCGCTCTACAACGACGATTGATCGCCGCCCACGCTTCCTCCGAGCGGCATTTCCCTGTACAATTCGCGCGCCACTCGAGGGTATCGGGTGGCGCGAGTCGGTTGTAGGCTTGGTCGCGGGCCGCAGCCGTACATCAGACGCCGGGAGTCGGCCAACCGTCGCCCCGGCGGTTTTTATTTCTGGAGTGGACCCAATCATGTCTCAAGAATCTTTCAAGATTGACGCGTCCGTTCGCGAAAAGCTGGGGAAGGGTGCGAGCCGCCGCCTGCGTCGCGAAGGGAACATCCCGGCAATCGTCTACGGTGGCAAGAAAGCACCGGTCTCACTGACCATCAACCACAACGAGCTCCTGAAGCACCTCGACCACGAGGCGTTCTTCTCGCATATCCTCGAGCTGACTGTTGGTGGAGAGACCGACGAGGTCGTCCTGCGAGACCTGCATCGCCATCCGTTCAAGCCCACCGTCGTTTTGCACGCTGATTTCCAGCGCATCACCCGCGGTCAGAAGATGCGGATGAACGTGCCGCTGCACTTCGACAACCGCGAAGAGAGCAAGGGCGCGAAGGAAGGTGGCGTGATCAGCGTCATTCACAACGAGATCGAGATTGAGTGTCTGCCGCGTCAGCTGCCGGAGTACCTGACAGTCGATCTGGCTGACCTCGACATCAACGAGGCGATCCACCTCTCCGAGATCAAGCTGCCGGAAGGCATCAGCATTCCGGAACTGGCATTGGGTGAGGGCCACGACGTGGCAGTGGTTGCCATCCACCCACCGAAGGTGGAGAAAGAGCCGGAAGAGGAAGAGCAGTCCGAAAGCGGTGGCGAGGAAGAGAAAGGCGAAGACGACGCCTGATTCTCCCCACGACGACGCTGAAAGGACCCCGATCAATCGATCGGGGTTTTTTGTTGCGGGACGGGTCTTGGCCCGCCAACAGCCATGCCGAGCTATGCGATAATCCGCGCCCATGAGTATCAAGCTGATCGTGGGACTGGGTAACCCCGGACAGAAGTACGAAGCCACCCGGCACAACGCTGGCTTCTGGGCGGTGGACGCGATTGTGGCCACGCTGGGCGGGCAATGGGCCGAGGAGCGCAAGTTCCGGGGAGCGGTCGCTCGGGTGATGGTAGACGGGGTCGACCTGCGCCTGTTGCGTCCAGATACCTTCATGAACCGTTCTGGCCAGTCGGTGGGCCCGATGGCGCAGTTCTTCAAGATCGCGCCCGAAGAGATCCTCGTGATCCACGACGAGCTCGACCTGCCGCCCGGGAGGATGCGCCTGAAGTGCGGTGGTGGTCACGGCGGCCACAACGGGCTCAAGGACATCCAGGCCGCCATCGGCAGCGCCGACTTCTGGCGTCTGCGCGTCGGCGTGGGACATCCGGGCCATCGGGATGCGGTGGTCGGTTATGTCCTGACCAACCCGCCCAACGACGAGCGCCGGCTGATCGAGGACGTCGTGATCGAGGTCCGTCACCTCGCGCCTGATCTGGTGCGCGCCGACGAGACGGCAATGATGCAGGCGATCAACAGCTACCGCCCATCTGCCTGAGGCCGTCTGCGTGAAACGGATACACCAACACTCTCGTGGCCGCCCTGCCCGGCCACGTCCAGACACTGAATCAACGGAGTCCCTATGGGTTTCAACTGTGGCATCGTGGGCCTGCCCAACGTCGGCAAGTCCACCCTGTTCAATGCGCTGACCAAGGCCGGCATCCAGGCGGCCAACTACCCGTTCTGCACCATCGAGCCGAATGTTGGCGTGGTGGCCGTTCCGGACCCGCGCCTCGAGAAGCTCGCCGAAATCGTCAAGCCCGAGCGGGTCATCCCGACCAGCATGGAGTTCGTCGACATTGCAGGCCTGGTCGCCGGGGCCTCCAAGGGGGAAGGCCTGGGAAACCAGTTCCTGGCCAATATCCGCGAAACCGATGCCATCGTGCAGGTGGTGCGCTGCTTTGCCAACGACGACGTGATACACGTCGCCGGCAAGGTCGACCCGGCGTCTGATATTGACGTGATCAACACCGAACTGGCACTGGCCGATCTCGATACGGTGCAGAAAGCGGCGGAGCGCCTGACTAAGCAGACGAAGTCCGGTCAGAACAAGGATGCCGCGGCCAAGCTCGAACTGGTCAAGGACATCGCCGAGGTGCTGGATCAAGGGCACTCGGTGCGCAGCATGAAGCTGGATGGCGAAAAGCTCGCCCTGCTCCACGACCTGCATCTGCTGACGGCCAAGCCGCTGATGTTCATCGCCAACGTCGACGAGAACGGCTTCGAGAACAACCCGTTCCTCGACCAGGTGCGCGAACTAGCGGCCCGCGAGGGCGCCACCGTCGTGCCGGTGTGCGCGACGACCGAGGCCGAGCTGATCGATCTGGAGGGCGAGGACAAGGCCATGTTCCTCGACGAGATGGGGCTCGAGGAGCCGGGACTCGACCGCGTGATCCGCGCTGGCTACGAGTTGCTCGGCCTGCAGACCTATTTCACCGCCGGCGTGAAGGAAGTGCGCGCTTGGACGATCAAGCGCGGCATGACCGCACCGCAGGCTGCCGGCGTGATCCACACCGACTTCGAGAAGGGCTTCATCCGCGCCGAAGTGGTCGCCTACGACGACTTCATCGCCGGTGGCGGCGAACAGGGGGCCAAGGAGGCCGGCAAATGGCGACTGGAAGGCAAGGATTACGTCATGCACGAAGGGGATGTCGTGCACTTCCGATTCAATGTCTGAGTTGACACGAAATTCGGCGTGAGAAGGCGCGCGGACAGGGTTGACAACCCCTCGGGGAATCCCGATAATGCGCGCCTCGCTTGGCTATGTAGCTCAGTTGGTTAGAGCACGGCACTCATAATGCCGGAGTCGGTGGTTCGAATCCACCCATAGCCACCAGACCCGATTTCACCGACGATGAAATCACGAAACCCCCGCTTTTGTTGCGGGGGTTTTTCGTTTCCGGGTGAGATAATGACACCGTGATCCTACGGCGGGGACTGCCCGGCCGATCGCGACCGAGACGACAGCCAGCCGGTCGCGAACAGGACCAGCAGCATCAGGCCCAATACCGGCCAGGCACCGGTATAGGCGAGCGGTGTATGTCCCTCCCGGGGCTTGAGTTTGGCTGTCAGCACCCCTCGCTCCCCGGTGCCGAGCATTTGCTGCACCTGCCCTTGGGTGTCGATGATCGCGGAGATGCCGGTGTTGGTCGCTCGCACCACGGGGCGGCGGTACTCGATCGCCCGAGCCCGCGACATTTGCAAGTGCTGGTGTGGCGAGAAGCTCTCACCGAACCACGAATCGTTGGAGACCGTCACCAACAGGTCGGCGTCGTGAATCGTTGCCCGGATATCACGGGAGAAGTCGGCCTCGAAACAGATCGACGCGCCCAGTGTCAGTTCCCCCACGCGCAACGGTGACTGATCGGCTCCGCCCGGGCTCAGATCCGACATCGGCACCTGGAACAGCCAGGGCATGCGTTCGATCAAGCCGCGGAGGGGAAAATATTCGCCGAACGGCACCAGGTGGCGCTTGTGGTATTCACCCACCGACTCGGGAAACCCAAGCAGCGCGTTGTAATACCGTCCCGAGGCATCGCGCGCGAACGTGCCCACCAGCAACGAGAAACCTCGTTCCCGGGCGAGCGCGTCCAGCTCGGCACGCAAGACGGGCAGATCGTCGATGACCCGCGGGACGGCGGTTTCGGGCCAGACGACCAGGTCGACCTCGGGCAGCGTTTCGGTCAACTCCCGGTACGTGGCGATGGTGCGTTCGAAGTACGCCGGATCGAATTTCTGCATCTGTGCGATGTTGCCCTGCACCAGGCCCACGGCCAGCGGACTGCCGGTCGACTCGGACCATTCGATGGCACGAAGCGGCAACGAGGCGAGAAGCACGAACAGTATCAGCCCAGCTGGGCCCAACCAGCGACGCCAGTCCGGACCATGAGCCCATACCTGGGCAACCAGGCGCCAGACCATAACGGCCAATGCGACCAGGATGACGCTGATCCCGTATTCACCGACAAGCGGCAGCCAGCCCACCAGAGGGCCATCGACCTGGCTTATGCCCAGGTTAAGCCATGGAAACCCGCCGAACAGCCAGGCACGCAGTCCCTCGATCAACACCCAACTCGCGATGAAGGCCGCGCCACGAAGGGGCCAGCCGCCCCGTGGCGTGATACGGACGGCCAGCCAGGCGGCAACCGCCGGATAGAAGGCCAGGCCCATCACGAACAGCGCGGTGACCAGCACGGCCAGCGGGGCCACGATGCCGCCGAACAGGGTGAAGCTCTCGTAGACCCAACTGACGCCAAGCCCGAACTGCCCCAGGCCGAACCAGTAACCCAGACGAAAGGCACGGGCCGGCGTGCCGCGGCGAAGGAGTGCAAACAAGACGGCCGGCGCCAGAACGGCGGCCGGCCAGAACTCGAACGGTGCGAATGCCAGCACCAGGGTGGCACCCGCGATCAGGGCGAGCACGCTGCCGCCCCACCCGTTCACCATGTCGCGGCGCGCACTTGCCGAAGCGGGCGGACCGCCGGGCCCCAAATCAGGACTCGTCGTCTTGCGAGCCATCCTTGTCCTCGCTGGGTTCGAAATCGAGCTTGGTCACCAGCAACAGGTGCAGGCGACGCCGATCGGCACCAAGCACCTTGAACTCGTACTCGCCCAACCTCGCCACCTCGCCGCGGCGCGGCAGGTGCCCCAGCGTGTTGGAGATCAGCCCGCCAATCGTGTCGTACTCGTCGTCGGAAAAGTCGGTATCAAACGCCTCGTTGAATTCACCGATCGGTGTGAGCGCCCGAACGGTGTGCCGACGGGGCGCCTGCTGCCGGATATTGACCCGTTCCTCGACATCGAACTCGTCGTCGATGTCGCCCACGATCTCCTCGAGCACGTCTTCGATAGTGACCAGTCCGGCCACACCACCAAACTCGTCAAGGACGATCGCCATGTGGGTGCGCGTCAGGCGAAACTCGGCCAGCAGCGCGTCCAGGCGCTTGCTCTCCGGAACGAACATGGGGGTGCGCACGAGCGTAAGCAAATCGAAGCGTGTCTCGCCATCGCTCTCCTGGGAGTTCGCATAAAAACGCAGAAGCTCCTTGACCAGCAGGATGCCGATCACCTCGTCACGGTTGCTGCGAATCACGGGGTAGCGCGAATGCCCCGTTTCGAGCGCCGACGAGAGCAGCTCAGGCAAGGTGGCCCCCTCCTCGATCACGTCCATCTGGCCACGTGGGATTATGACGTCGCGCACACGCAGGTCGTGGAAGTCCAATACCGAATCGATCAGCCCCGCCGTGGAGACCGGGATCACCTCGGTGTCGGTCGCCTGGCGGACCAGGGACTTCATCTGTTTTAACGACTGGATTTCAAACGGGCAGATGCGTTGCTTGATGCGACGCAACCAGGACTCGCTGGCCGAGTCCGGACTGGGAGGTTCGTCTTCCATGGGGCTCTTTCTGAAAAGGGTTGAAAAGGAGACAAATCAGACGGATAAAACGCAAATGAGAGACCGTCTCGAGCTCATCCGTCTTCATGATTCAGGCGTAGGGATCGGGGTACCCGAGCGAACCGAGCACGTGAATCTCTAATGATTCCATCTGCTCGGCCTCGGCTTCGGTGAAGTGATCATAGCCCAACAGGTGCAAAATCCCATGAACCGTCATGTGGGCATGATGAGCACGTCGACTCTTGCCCTGCTCGGCCGCCTCGGCCTCGACGATCTCCGGACAAATAACCAGATCGCCCAGATAGGCCAGATCCGATCCGGGTAATGGTTCCAGCCAGGACAGATCGTCTGCCGCCGGAAACGAGAGCACGTTGGTCGGCCGATCCTTCTGCCGGAACCGAGCGTTCAACGCGCGACTCTCGTCCGACCCGACGTAGCGGATGGTCACCTCGCCCGCGCCGGGCCCATTCGGCCCCAACACCTCGAGGGTACGTGAGACCCACTTGCCCAGCGTGCCTCGAGACGGGCAGCGGGCGTCACAGGCGCGCTGCCGGTCGATCAACACCGGGAACGGGACCGTCAACCCGCCGCCCCGCCCCGGCTCTCGTAGGCATCGATAATGCGCTTGACCAGCGGATGGCGGACCACGTCCCGGCTCTGGAAGAAGGTGAACTGCACCCCCTCGACGTCGCTGAGCATGTCGATTGCGTGGCGCAGGCCCGAAGTGACGCCCTTGGGCAGATCCACCTGCGTGATGTCGCCGGTGACCACCGCCGAGGTGCCAAAGCCGATCCGCGTCAGGAACATCTTCATCTGTTCGATGCTGGTGTTCTGCGCCTCGTCGAGGATGACGAAAGACTCGTTCAGGGTGCGCCCGCGCATGAAGGCCAGCGGCGCGACCTCGATCACGTTGCGCTCGATCAGGCGATTGACCTTGTCGAAGCCCATCATCTCGTAGAGCGCGTCGTACATCGGCCGCAAGTAAGGATCGATCTTCTGCGCGAGGTCGCCGGGCAGGAACCCCAGCTTCTCGCCCGCCTCGACTGCCGGACGGACCAGCACGATCCGCTGCACCTGGCCGCGCTCGAAGGCATCGATTGCGCTAGCAACCGCGAGATAGGTCTTGCCCGTACCGGCCGGGCCGATGCCGAAGTTGAGATCCGATGCGCGGATCGCCTTGAGGTACTGCACCTGGCGATTGCCACGACCACGGACGATGCCGCGCAGAGTCTTGATCATCACCTCGTCACCCGGCGGGGGCGGCGCCTCCTCCATGCCGGCCTGCTGCATGCCCAGGTTGACCCGCTCCGGATCGATCACCTGGCTTTCGCTCAACTTGTACAAATCGGCAAGCAGGGTCTCGACCTGGCCGGCAACTGCCGCCGGGCCGATGACGGCAAACAGATTGCCGCGGTGATTGATCTCCACGCCTAGGCGGCGCTCGATCATGCGCAGGTGTTCGTCAAAGGTGCCGGCAAGATTGGCCAGCCGTTCGTTGTCAGTCGGCTCCAGGGCGAATTCGAGACGGTCAGCGTTGGCTTCGATCATTACGCTGCCACCAGGTTGCGGGCCTTGGCCCGCTCACGATCCGTCGGGTGAATGTCCAGGTACTCGCCGCGCAGGGAGTTCGGGTTGACCTGCGTGATCTCCAGGTCGACGAACAGCCCTACCAGGCCCGGACGGCCGCGGAAGATCACGCTGCGGTTGTTTTCGGTCTTGCCCATCAGCTCGTTGGGGTCCTTCTTCGACGGTCCCTGAACCAGCACCGTCTGCGTCGAGCCAAGCATGGAGCGGGAAATCTCCTGCTCGAACTCGGTGATGCGACTCTGCAGACGCTTGAGGCGGGCCTTCTTGACCTCCTCGGGCTGGTCATCCGGCAGGTTGGAGGCCGGCGTGCCCGGGCGGGCGCTGTAGACGAACGAGAAGGAGTGATCGAAGCCGATGTCCTCGATCAGCTTCATGGTTTGTTCGAAGTCGCGCTCGGTTTCCCCGGGGAAGCCAATGATGAAGTCCGAGGAGATCGATATGCCCGGACGGGCTTCGCGCAGCTTGCGGATCTTGGACTTGTATTCCATCGCCGTATGGCCGCGTTTCATTAACGCGAGTACGCGGTCGGAGCCCGATTGCACCGGGAGATGCAGGAAGCTCGCCAGCTCCGGCACGGTGCGGTAGGCCTCGATCAGGCGATCGGTGAACTCCACCGGGTGGGAGGTGGTGAAACGAATACGATCGATCCCGTCCACCTGCGCGATCACCTCGATCAACAGGGCTAGGTCGGCAAGCTGGCCGTCGTGCATGGGGCCCTGGTAGGCGTTGACGTTCTGCCCCAACAGGTTGACCTCGCGCACACCCTGCTCGGCGAGATCCGCCACCTCGGCGACCACATCGTCGAAGGGGCGCGAGATCTCCTCGCCGCGCGTGTAGGGCACCACGCAGAAGGTGCAGTACTTCGAGCAGCCTTCCATGATCGAGACGAACGCCACCGGGCCGTCGGCACGCGGGTCCGGCAGGTTGTCGAACTTCTCGATCTCCGGGAACGAGATGTCGACCACCGGCTTTCGCTCGGCCTCGACCACCGCAACCATTTCCGGCAGGCGGTGAAGAGTTTGCGGGCCGAACACGATATCGACGAACGGGGCGCGCTCACGCAGCGCCTCCCCTTCCTGGCTTGCGACACAACCACCCACGCCAATAATCAGGTCCGGATTCTTTTCCTTGAGCGGACGCCATTGGCCCAGCTGGGAGAACACCTTTTCCTGTGCCTTTTCCCGGATCGAGCAAGTATTGAGCAGGATCACGTCGGCGTCGGCCGGATCGGCAACTGGGTGAAAGCCGCTAGACACGCCCAGTACGTCGGCCATCTTCGCCGAATCGTACTCGTTCATCTGGCAGCCCCAGGTCTTGATGTAGAGCCGCTTGCCGGCCCCGTCGGTGGGCACGGATGTTTTGTCGGTGGCTGTCGTCGTCACGTCAACGAATTCCTCGTTATTCCGGCGTTGGGAAAGGGTGTGAAAGATAGCAGAAATCGCAACCAAATCGAAGCCGAGACAAGGGCTTAAGCCCGATAGTCACGGCATCAAGGGCAAGGTGTGCCGCGCCCCGTCAAGCCGGTTGATTAAACCGTACCGTTTTAGTACTCTTAACGAAATTGCCCCGTTACCTTTGGCATAGTCGTGACCATTGGGCGGCCGGGCATCGGAGCCACCACCCGCGGAGGCAAGCATGTTGAAAATCAGCCGACTGAGCGATTACGCCATCGTGCTTCTGGCGGCACTGGCCGGTGACCCGCGCTTAAAGCCCAGCGAACAGCGCGCCAACGCGCGGGCACTGGCCGAGCGTACGGGCATCAATATGCCGACCGTCGGCAAGCTCTTGAAGCTGCTCAACGGCGAGGGAATTGTGCAGTCACGCCAAGGGCGCAGTGGTGGCTACTTCCTCGCCCGTCCGGCCGACCGGATCACGCTCGCCGAAATCATCGAGGCGATCGATGGCCCGATCGCGATGACGGAGGGCTTCCG
>JBHEOB010000060.1:611-10076 GCA_046261775.1 Guyparkeria sp. | reverse complement strand
TCACCTGATGGTGCGTGATGGAAACGGTGCCGTGGTGGCCTGCACGCGGGTGCTGACCGATACTCAGGCGTGCCTGACCGGCGGCTTCTATTCCGAACAGGAATTCGATCTCGCGCGGATTCACCAGTTGCCAGGGCGGGTGATGGAGATCGGACGGACCTGCGTAGATCCCGACTGGCGACGCGGTGGCACGATCGCGGCACTGTGGGCCGGCCTGGCCCGGTTCATGGCGGACAATCGCTTCGGTTACCTGATCGGTTGCGCCTCGATTCCCATGGACGACGGCGGCGTGGCTGCCCGGTCGATCACCGACAAGCTGCTCGATCGTCACCTGGCCCCTGTGGCGCGACGGGTGCGGCCACGTCGTCCCTTACCCGTCGCGGGCAATGAGGCAGGCACGTCATCCACCCGTCTGCCGCCGCTGCTGAAGGCCTACATGCGACTTGGGGCGACGGTTGGCGGCGAGCCGTGCTGGGATCCGGCATTCGGCTGCGCCGACCTGTTCATCCTGCTGGAAAGCGCCGATCTGCAGGCGCGCTATCTGCGACATTTCGTGGAGCGCCGCCGCATACCCGCAGCCCGGCCGGTACGCGCGCATATCGCGGCCTAGTCGGACCTACTGGTCGGTGTCGTGTTTGTCGCAGTAGGGTGCGAGCTCGTCGACCAGGGCCTCGAGGCCGAGCCGGATCTCGCGCAGGTCGAGTTGACGACCAGAGGGTAGGGGGGCTTGTGTGGGCGGGGTGACCTCGGTGTCGGCCCGCGTGTCCCGGGTATCGAGCTGCGGGTCGAGTGCCAGCAGGTTGCCGCCGCTCTGGCTGATCCGCTCGCGCATGTCGCGCACCGCTTCGAGCGCGCTGGAGGACTCGCGCGAGGAGGCCTTGGGCAGGGCGGCGAGCTGCTGGCGGGCGCCGGCGATGGTGAAACCCTGATCGTAGAGCAGGGTGCGGATCAGGCGGATCAGCTCGATGTCGTGGCGCTGGTAGTAGCGGCGGTTGCCGCGGCGCTTGATCGGCTTGAGCGGTTCGAATTCCTGCTCCCAGTAGCGCAGCACGTGCGATTTGACGTCACACAGCTGGCCGACTTCCCCGATGGTGAAATACCGCTTGCTGGGGATGGGCGGGAAGGTGAATTCAGTCTTGCTCTGGGCCGTCATAGGCTTCCACCAGCGACTTGAGTTTCTGGCCGGCGCGGAAGGTCACCACCCGGCGGGCGGTGACGGGAATCATTTCCCCGGTACGCGGATTGCGCCCGGGGCGTTCGTTCTTGTCCCGCAACTGGAAATTGCCGAAGCCGGAGAGCTTGATGTCCTCGCCCGATTCCAGCACTTGCCGCATCTCCTCGAAGAAGAGATCGACGAAGTCCTTCGCCTCACGCTTGTTGAGGCCAAGTTCGTTGTGCAGCGTTTCTACCAGATCCGCTTTCGTAAGAGCCATGTAAATCCGTTCCCGGGTTCAAGTCAACCGCGCAGCTCGACATTGTGCTGGCGGAGGTTCTCGAGTATGTGGTTGATTGTATCGGTAATTTCGTCGTCGGTGAGGGTCCGCTCGTCATTCTGGAACACGAGCTTCACCGCAAGCGACTGATGGCCCTCGGCCACGCCCTCGCCGACATAGCGATCGAAGGGCTCGACCTGGCGCAGGAAGTCGCCACCGGCGGCATGGATGGCGGCCGCCAGTTCACTGAAGGCCAGCGTGGTCGGGGTGACCAGGGCCAGGTCGCGGCGGATGCGCGGGAACTTGGACAGCGGGGCGCTCTGCGCCAATGGCCGATCGCCGATGCCGCTCAGCGACAGGCGGGCGGCAAACACCGGCCCCTTGAGGTCGAAGGCCTTGAGCGTGTCCGGGTGCAGCGCGCCGATCTCGCCGACCGGCTGGCCGTCGATCAGGATCTCGGCCGCCTGGCCGGGATGCAGGGCCGGGTGCTCGCCGGCACGGAAGGTCAGCGCATCGCGCAGCCCCAGTCCCTCGAGCAGGTCCTCCAGATCGCCCTTGATGTCGTAGAAGTCCACCGGGCGGGTGCTCTCGCCCCATTGCTCGGGGACGACGTGGCCGGCGGCGACGAAGGCCAGCTCGCCGGTCTCGCGCGCTGCCTCGGCGGTCGAGCCGGCAAAGCGATGGCCGGTCTCGAACAGGCGAATCGCCGGCTGCTGGCGCTTCTGGTTGTGGGCGACCGCCTCGAGCAGGCCCGGCCAGAGGCTCTGGCGCATCACCGCCATCTGCGAAGCGATCGGGTTGGCCAGCTCGATCGGGTTGCTGTCGGGGGTGATCACCGCATCGAGGTCGCGGTCGACGAAGCTGTAGGTGATCGCCTCGAAGTAGCCGCGGTCGGCCATCAGGTCGCCGATGCGCGAGGTGGTGTTGGCCGTGGCCGGCGGCAGGCCGATCTCCGGGGTCATGCGCGTGATCGGGGCGCGGAACTCGTCGTAGCCGATCAGGCGCGCGAGCTCCTCGAGCAGATCCTCGGGGATGGCGAGATCGAAGCGCCGGGTCGGCGGCACCACGTCGAGCACCTCTGCCTGCCGCGTGATCTCGCAGCCCAGCCGGGTAAGCAGGTCGGCGGCCCGGTCGGTCGCCACCGGCAGGCCCAGGCGCCGCTCGGCCCAAGCCATGTCGAGCCGGATTGCGGCGGGTGTTGCCAGTTCGCGACCGCCGGACGCCTCGACCACCGGGCCGGCCTGGCCGCCGAGCATCTCGGTGATCAGCTCAGCGGCGCGGTCGATCGCCTGGCGGGGCAGGCTCGGGTCGACGCCGCGCTCGAAGCGGAAGGCCGCATCGGTGGTCAGGCCGAAGTGGCGGGCCCGGCCGGCCACCGCCTCGGGGGTGAAATGGGCTGACTCGAGCACGATGCGGCCGGTCTCGCCACTCACGCCGGACGGCTGGCTGCCGATGATGCCGGCCAGGGCGATCGGGTTGGAGGTGTCGGCCACCAGCAGGCAGTCGTTCTCGAGGGTCAGCTCCTGTTCGTTCAAGCCCACCATGGTCTCGCCGGCCTTGGCCCAGCGCACGCGGATGTCGCCGTCGAGCTTGTCGGCATCGAAGGCGTGCATCGGCTGGCCGGTCTCGAGCATGACGTAGTTCAAGAGATCGACGATCGGCTCGACGGTCGAGACGCCGGCGCGGCGCAAGCGCTCGGCGATCAGCATGTCGGTCTCGGTGCGGGCCGGGATGTCCTCGATCACTTGGGTGAGGTAGACCGGGCAGGCATCCGGGGCCTCGATGGCCGCCGCGCGGGTCGCCTCGATGGCCGCTGTCGGTGCGCGGGTTTCGGGGGCCTTGAGCGTCGCGTCGAACAGCGCGCTGCATTCCTGGGCCAGCCCGGCGATCGAAAGCACGTCACCGCGGTTGGGGGTTATCCCCAGCTCGATCACGGCATCATCCAGATCCAGCCACTCGCGCAGGTCCGTGCCGACGGGCGCATCGTCGGGCAGTTCCAGCAGGCCGTCGCGGGAGCTGGTGAGGCCCAGTTCGTCGGCGCCACAGAGCATGCCGTGCGACGGCTCGCCGCGCAGCTTGGCCTTTTTGATCTTCATGCCGCCGGGCAGGGTGGCGCCCACCTTCGCCAGCGGGGCGCGCATCCCCTCGCGGACGTTGGGCGCCCCGCAGACGACCGGCCAGGTGGTCTCGCCGTCGAAGACCTCGGTGACGCGCAGCTTGTCGGCGTCCGGGTGCGGGCGCACGCTCTTGACCTCGGCGACGACGACATTGTCGAAGGCCGGGGCGGCCGGCTCGATGGCGTCGACCTCGAGGCCGGCCATGGTCAGGCGATGGGCCAGCTCCTCGGTGTCGACTTGCGGGTCAATCCAGGTTCTCAGCCAGTTCTCGGAAAAAAGCATCGGGTGTCAGGTCCTCGGGCCTTGGTCCGGTCGGCCGCTCCGGTGTGGCGGGTGGCCGGGCACAAATCGGTTGGTCGGCCGGTCACGTCGGCACGACGGGAATCGGGTTACTGGAATTGGCGCAAAAAGCGCAGGTCGTTCTCGAAGAACGCGCGCAGGTCGTCGACCCCGTAGCGCAGCATCGCCAGGCGCTCGACGCCCATGCCGATGGCGAAACCGCTGACCTCGGCCGGGTCGAGGCCCACCGAGCGCAGCACGTTGGGGTGGACCATGCCGGCACCCAGCACCTCGATCCAGCCAGTCTTCTTGCACACGCGGCAACCGTCGCCACCGCAGTGGACGCACTGGATGTCGACTTCCGCCGAGGGCTCGGTGAAGGGGAAGAACGACGGGCGCAGCCGGATGGGCAGATCCTCGCGCTCGAACAGGGCAGCGAGGAAGGTTTCCAGCGTGGCGCGCAGGTCGGTAAAGCGCACGTTCTCGTCGAGGTAGAGCACCTCGATCTGGTGGAACATCGGCGAGTGCGTCATGTCGTAATCGGCGCGGTAGACGCGGCCCGGGGCGATCACCCGCAGCGGCGCGCTCCTCCTGCATGGTGCGGATCTGCACCGGCGAGGTGTGGGTGCGCAGCAGGTGGTTGGCATCGAAGTAGAAGGTGTCGTGCATCGCCCGGGCCGGGTGGCTCTCGGGGATGTTCAGGGCGGTGAAGTTGTGCCAGTCGTCCTCGATCTCGGGCCCCTCGGCGACGCGAAAGCCCATCGCCTGGAAGATGGCGGAGACGCGCTCGGTGATCTGGGTGACCGGGTGCTTGGCGCCGGGCGGACGGCGCCGGCCGGGCAGGGTGACGTCGATGGTCTCGGCCTTGAGTCTGGCCTCGAGTGCCGCCGCCTGCAGCGTCTCGCGGCGGCCCTTGAGTGCGCCGATGACGCGATCCTTGACCGCGTTGATGGCCGCGCCTTGCGTCTTGCGCTCCTCGGGGTCGAGCTGGCCGAGCGTCTTCATCTGGGCCGTGATCGATCCCTTCTTGCCGGTGTATTCCACCCGCAGGGCTTCCAGCGCGTCGAGACTGTCGGCCGCCTCGATGCGTGCCAGTGCGTCGGTCTCCAAGGTATCCAGGGAGTTGCTCACCGCGTAAACGCTCCTTCCAGTTGTGTGCCGCCCTTTGCCGAATGCCGTCAGGGGGGGCGTTCGGCAAAGGGCGTTATTGTGGCGCAAAGCCCAATAAAATCAATGCCTTCAACGAAAAAAAGGCGCCCTGGGGCGCCTTTCGGGAATCCGGACGGGCGGCCGGTGGCCGGCCGCGATCCCTGATCCTTTAACCGTGATCGGTCCGGATCAGCCTGCCAGGGCAGCCTTCGCCTTTTCAGCGAGGGCGGCAAAGCCCGGCTTGTCGTGAACCGCGATGTCGGCGAGAACCTTGCGGTCGACCTCGACGTTGGCCTTGTTCAGGCCATCCATCATGCGGCTGTAGGACAGGCCGTTGTTGCGCGCCTCGGCGTTGATGCGAGTGATCCACAGGCCGCGGAACACGCGCTTCTTCGCGCGACGGTCACGATAGGCGTACTGACCGGCCTTGATGACCGCCTGCTTGGCAGAGCGGTAGGTACGCGAACGGGCACCGTAGTAACCCTTCGCCTTGTTCAGGACCTTCTTGTGCTTGGCATGGGCGGTAACGCCCCGCTTGACTCGTGCCATGGTCTATCTCCTCACTTCTTGCCGTAGGGCATCATGCGCTCGACGAGCTGGACATCGGCCTCGTGAACGTAGGCCGGCGAGCCGAGCTGACGCTTCCGCTTCGACGATTTCTTCGTGAGGATGTGACGCAGGTGCGACTGACGACGCTTGACGCCGCCCGCGGTAATCTTGAACCGCTTGGCGGCCCCGCGATTAGTCTTGATCTTGGGCATGATCAACTCCAGTTCAGGTTTGTTTTTGGATATCCGGCCACGTCGGAGTGGTTAACGTGCGCGGACGACTTTCCCGCTGCCTGCCGCAGGTCCCGCGGGCGGGAATGTCCCCACGGGGCAAAACGGCGCATAAGCATACCGGAGCCGGTCCGGGTTGGCAACGAAAAGGCCCGCCGGATCGGCGGGCCTGACTGGTGCCTCGACCGCTGAGTGGGTCAGGTCTTGGCCGGGCGCGGCGCCATCACCATGGTGGCCTGTCGGCCTTCCATGCGCGGCTTTTGCTCGACGGTGGCCAAGTTCGACAGATCTTCCTCGATACGAGAAAGCAGCTCGGCACCCAGGTCCCGGTGGGCCATCTCTCGGCCGCGGAAGCGCAGGGTGATCTTCACCTTGTCGCCGGCCTCGAGGAAGCGAGTCGCATTACGCAGCTTGACCTGGTAGTCGTGATCTTCCGTGCCGGGACGGAATTTCACCTCCTTGATCTCGATGTGCTTCTGCTTCTTCTTGGCCTCGGCCGCCTTCTTGCTCTGCTGATACTTGAACTTGCCGAAGTCCATGATCTTGCAGACAGGCGGCTTGGCTGTAGGTGAGACCTCGACCAGGTCCATCCCGGCCGTGACAGCACGTTCCCTTGCCTCGTCCGTGTCGACGACACCGACTTGCTCGCCATTTTCGTCGACTAGCCGGACTTCCCGGATGGTGATCTGGTCATTGATCCTTGGGTCGTCGCTTTTGGCTGGACCCTTTCCGCGTTGTTGAGCGATGTTCGTACCCTCCAATAAGGTTTGAACGAGAATAATAACCCAGAGCGGCCTGCTCCGGGGAGTTTGGCGAAAATTAGCACACAAGCCGCCGTGGTTGCCAGTCGCGGGCGGCCTTCCCGCCCCTACCTGTGTTCGGCGATCTCACCCTTGAGACGCTCGATCAACTCGTCGACCGCGATCGACCCGAGGTCCTCGCCCGACCGGGTGCGCACCGATACCGAATCGGCGTCGATCTCGCGGTCGCCGGCGACCAGCAGGTAGGGCACGCGCTCGAGCGTGTGTTCGCGGATCTTGAAGCCGACCTTCTCGTTGCGAAGGTCCGCCTGAGCGCGCAAGCCGGCGTCCTTGAGCCGCTCGGCGACCGCATCGATGTACTCGGCGTGCTTGTCGGTAATGCCCATGGTCACGGCCTGCACCGGGGCGAGCCACAGCGGCATCTGCCCGGCGTGATGCTCGATCAGGATGCCGATGAAGCGCTCCATCGAGCCGACGATCGCCCGGTGCAGCATGACCGGGTGCTTGCGTTCGCTGTGCTCGTCGACGTAGGTCGCGCCCAGTCGTTCGGGCATTTGGAAATCCACCTGGATGGTGCCCAGCTGCCAGGTCCGGCCGATGGCATCCGAGAGGTGGTATTCGATCTTCGGCCCGTAGAAGGCGCCTTCGCCCGGGAGTTCCTCCCATTCGACGTTCGCCGCACGTAGGGCGCTGCGCAGGGCTTCCTCGGCCTCGTCCCAGACCTCGTCACTGCCCATGCGCTTGTCCGGGCGGGTAGCGATCTTGACCTGCACGTCGGTAAAGCCAAAGGTCTCGTAGACCGACAACGCCTGGCCGTGGAAGGCGCGCACCTCGGGTTCGATCTGCTTTTCGGTGCAGAAGATGTGGCCGTCGTCCTGGGTGAAACCACGCACCCGCAGGATGCAGTGCAGCGCGCCGGACGGCTCGTTGCGGTGGCAGGAGCCGAACTCGCCGTAACGGATCGGCAGGTCGCGGTAGGAGTGCAGGCCATGGTTGAACACCTGGACGTGGCCCGGGCAGTTCATCGGCTTGACCGCGTAGGTGCGCTTCTCCGACTCGGTGAAGAACATGTTCTCCTGGTAGTTGTCCCAGTGGCCGGACTTCTTCCACAGGGATACGTCCAGGATCTGCGGGCACTTGATCTCCGCGTAGCCCGAGCGCTTGTACACATCGCGCATGTACGACTCGATCACCTGCCAGATCGCCCAGCCGCGCGGGTGCCAGAACACCAAACCCGGCGCCTCGTCCTGGAAGTGGAACAGGTCGAGCTGCTTGCCCAGGCGGCGGTGGTCGCGCTTCTCGGCCTCCTCGCGCTGCTTGATGTAGCGCTTGAGCTCCTTCTCGCTGGCGAAGGCGGTGCCGTAGACGCGAGTGAGCATCTCGTTGTCCGAGTCGCCACGCCAGTAGGCCCCGGCCACCTTCAGGAGCTTGAAGGCCTTGAGCTTGTTGGTGTGCGGCACGTGCGGGCCGCGGCAAAGATCGGTGAAGTCGCCCTGGGTGTAGATGGAAAGCTCCTGCTCACCCGGGATGTCCTTGATGATCTCGACCTTGTAGTCCTCGCCCATGTCCTTGAAGAAGCGCACGGCATCGTCGCGTTCCATCACGCGGCGCTCGAGCTCGTCGCCCTCGGCGGCCAGCTCGCGCATGCGGGTCTCGATCTTCTCCAGGTCCTCGTCGTTGAAGGGACGGTCGAAGGCGAAGTCGTAGTAGAAGCCCTGGTCGATGACCGGGCCGATGGTGACCTGCGCCTCGGGGTAGAGTTGCTTGACCGCCTGGGCCATCAGGTGCGCGGTGGAGTGGCGGATGATCTCGACGCCCTCCTGGTCCTTGGCCGTGACGATGGCGATCTCGGCGTCGTCCTCCACGGTGCGCGACAGGTCGACGAGCTTGCCGTCGATCTTGCCGGCCACGGCGGCCTTGGCCAGGCCCGGCCCGATATCGGAGGCGACCTCGGCGAGCGAGACGGGGTGATCGAACGTGCGCTGACTGCCGTCGGGTAGCGTGATAGTCGGCATGTGCCCTCCTGAGAAGCACTTGGGATGCCAGTGGCGGGCCCTACCAAAGCCCGCGTTTGCATCCGTGTGGGTAGAAGGGTGCGGACAGCCGGAACCGTCGTGGTGCACCCGATGTGGTATTCGAGAAGTCGGCGGATGATAACAAAGCCGTTCGATCGGCGGGAACGCATTGATCCCGGCGAGCGATACCGTCGCGACCGGAGGCAACGAAAGTCCGATGGCTTGTCGCGACACGACTATTGGTCGGGTTCTGGATGAATCAATTCGGCGACGGAATCCGGCACGCCGAGGGTCCTGCAAGGTGTTGTTTAATAATCGTTCCTTTTCTGTCCCGTTTTGTTCCTGTTCCCGGGTCGCATGGTGTCGATAAGCTCCAGCAATGTTCGGCTGCTGTCCTTACTCCAGATCCATCCCGGATCTTGGCGAAAAGAAAACGGGGGCCGGTACGCCCGGCTTGGGCGCAGAACGCAGATTCCACACGTGACCCGCTGTCCCAGCAGCGACCTGACCCGTCTGCCGAGGCTCGCCGTCGTGCCCCAAGCGTGCGGGAAAGAGTCCCGCGTCGGTAGGGCGCGTGGCCAAAGGGGCATTGGGGGCGGTTGCACTCGTGCCAAGGTGGCGGACGGGGTAATCTGCGCTAAGGGCGTGTCATGACAACTGCCGCCGTTGGGCGCAGCAAGAACGAAACCATCGTGAGGCAAAGGAAGCAAGGCTAATGAAAACGAATAAGCAGAACGCGTTGGCAGCGGTCGTTGCTGCCGGATTGATGGGGGCGCCACTGACCGCAACGGCGCAAGCGGATCAGCCGAACGATCTGGCTACCGTCGTCCAGCAGGCCATCGAGTCGAATCCGGAGGTGCAGGCGAACTGGCATGCATTTGTTTCGTCGGGTCACGATGTCGATGTGGCCCGTGGCGGTTACCTGCCGACCG
>JBHEOB010000060.1:0-601 GCA_046261775.1 Guyparkeria sp. | reverse complement strand
CGGTGGGTCGCGTCGGGCAGGAGTCGCGCAACTACGGGGGCAACGAGGACTACTCCGTCGCCGCGGCCGAAATTTCCCTCACGCAGATGATCTACGACGGTTTTTTCACGCGCTCGGAGGTCGAGCGCCTGGACAATGCCGAGTTGGTGCGCTTCTACGAATTGCTGGGGAGCGCCGAGGACATCGCGCTGGAGGCGCTGACCGCCTACCAGGACGTCCTCCGCCAACGCGAACTGGTCGATCTGGCGCGAGAGAACTACGAGGAGCATCTCGACGTCAAGGCGCAGGTCGATGAAAGCTCGCGGGCCGGTGTGGCGCGCGGGGCGGATCTCGAACAGATCAACGCCCGCGTGGCATTGTCCGAGTCCAACCTGGTCAACGAGATTTCCAACCTGCACGACGTCTCCGCTCGCTACCTGCGGATCGTCGGTCAGTCGCCGGCCGATCGGCTCGCGCCGATCTCCCTGGACGATTCCGCCCTGGCACCCGATGTGGCCGAGGCCCTGAAGCTGGCCTACGAGGGCAACCCCTCGTTCCGTGCTGCCCTGCGGGATATCGAGTCCTCGCGCGCGGCAGTACAGAGCGAACGATCGGCCTATCA
>JBHEOB010000059.1:9804-10167 GCA_046261775.1 Guyparkeria sp. | reverse complement strand
CAACAAGGCGGGGCTCCTGAAGCGCGCCGACCGCCGCCCGGCGCGACGCATCCTGCGGGCGGCTGCCTTCACCTACGTAGCCCAGGCGCTCTCCTCGCTGATCAATGTCTTCAAGTGGCTGCGCGGCATGCGTCGTTGAGGCGGCCGTCCCGTCGCACCCGAACCGCTTTGGGGGTCGGGTACAATGCCGGCCATTACGCCGGGAGCCGGCACGAAATCCAGACCAAAACCAGGAAACGCGTCATGCAGAGCCCATACCTCCAAACCGCGCTGGCCGCCGCCCGTGCCGCCGAAGAAGTCGTCCGTCGCTACTGGCAACAGAACGTTGAGATCGAGATCAAGGAAGACGCCACGCCGGTCACG
>JBHEOB010000059.1:0-9794 GCA_046261775.1 Guyparkeria sp. | reverse complement strand
CGCCGACGTGGAGACCGAGAAGGCGATCAAGGCGGTGATCCTGGAGGTGTTCCCGGATCACGGCTTTTTTGGCGAGGAGACTGGCAAGACGCGCCCGGAGGCCGAGTTCACCTGGCTGGTCGATCCGATCGACGGCACCAAGAGCTTCGTGCGCGAATACCCGTTCTTCTCCACCCAGATCGCGCTGATGCAGGGCGACGAGATCATCCTGGGGGTGTCCAGCGCGCCGGTGTTCGGCGAGTACGCCTACGCCGAGAAGGGCGGTGGCGCGTTCTTCATGGACCGCGCCGCGGGGGTCAGCCAGATCGACACGCTCGCTGAGGCGACGTTGTCGGTGGGCAACCTTGCCACCCTGGCCAAGCAGCCGGTCGGCTGGGCAGGCCTCGCCACGCTGGTCGCCGAGGTCAATCGCACCCGCGGCTACGGCGACTTCTACCACTACCACCTGCTGGCGCGCGGGGCGATCGATCTGATTGTCGAGTCCGACGTCAACGTCCTCGACATCGCCGCGCTGTCGGTGATTGTGCAGGAGGCCGGTGGCGTGTTCTCGGATCTCGAGGGCAAGCCGGTCGGGCTGGATACGACGACGGTCTGCGCCGCGGCCACGCCGGAGCTGCACGAGATTGCGCGCAAGAGGCTGGGGTACTGAAAGATCGGCGGGCAATGGGGCAGAGGGTGATCTGCCTCGCGGGGAAGGGTCGGTTGGGCTGCAAAGCCCAACAACCTAGGCTCGATCATGAGGCCGATTGTTGGGCTTTGCAGCCCAACCTACGGGTTTCCGTGTGGGCAGGCTTTCTTCGTGAAGGCGCTGATCGCAGCGCCAGTCCCCAGAGTTGCCAGCATGCGTGGACCGCCGGGGCACGCGCTTGTCGGTGTGTTTCGCTTGCAGGGCAAGCTCGCACGGGGCGGGTTGCCACCGAAGCCCTGTGCGAGCGCGCCTAGCGCGCAAGGGCGCGTCAGCGGCCGCCCCGGTTTGGCGGGATGGCCGGTGGATCGACTAGGCGCGATCAGACCGGCAGGTCGATCCAGCCCATCAGGATGGCGGCCGCCAGGAGCCAGACGTAGAAAGAGAAGATCTTGAGTTGGGCGCGGTAGAGGAAGTAGACCACCAGCTTCAGGGAGACGATGCCGACCAGCGCCGCGACCACGAAGCCGACGGCGAGGTCCATCAGGGTGAGGCCGTTGAGGCCGAGCTCGCCCCAGACCTCCAGGCCCTGGACCAGGGTGGCGGCCAGGATGGTCGGAATGGCGAGGAAGAAGCTGTATTCGGCGGCCCAGCGGCGCTTGAGGCCGGTGAACAGCGAGAACACGATGGTCATGGCGCTGCGCGACAGGCCCGGGACCAGCGCGAAGCCCTGGGCCACGCCGATGACGGTCGCCACCTTGGCATTGATGCCCTTGAGGCCGCGGCGGCGAGGCTTGAGCTTGTCGGTCCACCACAGCAGGATGCCGGTGAGCGTCAGCGTGAAGGCGATCAACACCGGCGTGGCGAACACGTGCTCGAACGTGGCCTTGAGCCCGAAACCGATGATCGCGGTTGCCAGCACCGACAACATCCCCAGCAGGAACAGGCGCACGTACAGTGGCATGCCGTGGTGTCGCCCCTCGGCCGAGGCCCATTGGACGGCGCCGGTCGCCGCGTTACGTGAGAAGCGCCACAGGCTTGACCAGAACACCACCACGATCGAGACAAGGGTGCCGACGTGTACCACGAGATCGAACAGGATCATCTCCGGGCTGTCCGGCGGCGGCAGCTCGTAGCCCTTCTCGATCAGCCAGTGCTGTGTCAGCACCAGGTGGGCCGTCGAGCTGACCGGCAGGAACATGAAGATGCCCTGAATGACGCCGAGCAGGGCAGCGATGAGCAGTGTCACGGTGACATCCTCGGGATGGGGAAAGCGGTGTTTCTACTGCAAGCCGGTGGGGGCGTCAAATTGGGCGAGATCGCCGGCCCGAGAGCTGGTCGTTTCAGTCGTCGTGAGAGCTTCCCAGGGAGTCGATGCCCACCTCGCGCAGCAGTCGCGACGTCGCGATCAGCGGCAGGCCGAGGATTGCGCTGGGGTCCCCGCTGTCCATGCGCTCGACCAGGCAGGCACCCAGGCCCTCGGAGCGCATGCTGCCGGCGCAGTCGAAAGGTTGCTCGATCTCGACGTAGCGGGCGATCTCGGCCTCCGAGAGTACGCGCATGCGGGCCTCGACGGTCTCGTGCCAGTCGAGATGCCGCCCGTCGGGGCAGGCAATGCTGATCGCCACGTGGAAGGCGATCGTTTCACCGGCGATCTCGGTGAGTTGTCGGCAGGCGGTCGGCGCATTGCCGGGCTTGCCCAGGATGCCGCCACGCCAAGCCAGCATCTGGTCGGAGCCCAGCACGACGGCATTCGGGTGGCGTGCGGCGACCCGGGCGGCCTTTTCGCGGGCCAGCCTCAGGCAGGCGTTTCTGGCCGGTTCGGACGCAGCAAGGGTCTCGTCGATGTCGGCCGGATCGACGCGATAGGGGATCTGCAGACGGTCGAGCAGCTGGCGGCGGGTCGCCGAGCCGGAGGCGAGGATCAGGTCTGGTTTGTGTTGCGGCATTGTGTTTGGCGAAAGTGTGAGAAGCCGTTAAACTTAGCGGATTAAGATTCCCGCTTGCAAGGCCGGTGGCGCTATCGTGCGCCACGGTCTGCCGGTGCAGGATGGTGCCAATGTCGATCGACGACAGCCAGACCGATGCCAAGCAGGTTGATGCCCGGCAGCTGAGCGTGCCCCTGGACGTACGCGCGGCATGTCGGGAGGGCGAGGAGATGGCCGGCGAGCTTTCGCTCTCGGCCTTGCCGCGATGCCGCGACATGGCCTCAGAAGACGGTCGTCTGACGTATCGGATACGTTTCTTCGAGGGGCAGGGGGTGCACCCGCTGGCCGCCGAGATGTCGATAGAGGCGTTGCTGGCGCTGGAGTGTGCCCGCTGCCGCGAGACGGTGGGGCAGTCGGTGGCCTCGCATTCGCTATTGAGCTTCGTATTCAGCGAGGAGCAGGCCGAACATGTCGACGCCGCTGCCGAGCCGGTGATCCTCGGGCGCGAGGGGCGGGTGAAGCTGCTCGAGCTGATCGAGGACGAGCTGCTGATGGCCGTGCCCCTGATGCCGGTGCATGACACGGCCTGCGGCCCGATCTCGGCCGATCGGCCTTACGAGTCGGGCGAGATTGCCGAGCCGGTCGACGAGAATGGCGACGAGCATCCCTTCGCGGCGCTGGCGGCGCTGAAGAAGGGCTCCGGCGGAAAAGACTGAATTCGTGTTCACGGCGGGTACGCCGTGACGGAAAGGGAAAACGTGAAAGCTAGCAGGCGCGCCCCGGCGCGTCTTGATCATTTTGGAGGTAGAAAACCATGGCCGTACAAAAGAACAAGGTAAGTCGCGCCAAGCGCGACTCCCGCCGCGCGCACGACAGCCTCAAGGACACCCAGCTGTCGATCGACCCGACCAGCGGCGAGACCCATCGTCGTCACCACGTCACCCCGGACGGTTTCTACCGTGGCCGTCGCGTGGTCACCAAGTCGGGCGACAACGCCTGATTTCCTTCGCTGAACGCCTGCTTGCCGCCCGCTCGTCGGGCGGCAAGGCACGACCGCGCCGCCTGCTCGGTGGAGCGGCCGATTTCGGCGAGCGCAGGCCGTTGTTGTCGGGCAAGGGGTGTCGATGACCAGCCAGATCGCAATTGATGTCATGGGCGGCGATCACGGACCGGAAGTCACGGTTCGTGCCGCCGCCCGTTTCCTGTCACGCCATCCGTCGGCCGGGGTGTTCCTGGTCGGCGATCAGGCCACCATCGAGCAGCACCTTGCCGCCGAGAGCGGGGTCGACCGCAAGCGGATCGAGATCGTCCATGCCGACCAGGTGGTGGCGATGGACGAGTCGCCGGCGATCGCCTTGCGGACCAAGAAGAAGTCCTCGATGCGCCTGGCGATCGATCTGGTCAAGGAAGGACGCGCTCAGGCCGCCGTCAGTGCCGGCAACACCGGGGCGCTGATGGCGACGGCCAAGTTCGTCCTCAAGACGTTGCCGGGCATTGAACGTCCGGCAATCTGCACCGCGCTGCCCAATGAGACGGGCCACACCCATGTCCTCGACCTTGGTGCGAACGTCGACTGCGACGCCGAACACCTGTTTCAGTTCGCGGTGATGGGCTCGGTACTGGTCGAGGCCTTCGATGACAACCCGTCGCCACGCGTCGGCTTGCTCAACGTCGGCGCCGAGGCAATCAAGGGTAATGATACCGTCAAGAGCGCCGCGGAGCAGCTCGAGGCGGGACCGGTGAACTACATCGGTTTCGTCGAGGGCGACGACATTTACAAGGGTGGCGTCGACGTGGTGGTCTGTGACGGTTTCATCGGCAACGTCGCGCTCAAGAGCAGCGAGGGCGTGGCCAAGATGATCAGCCACTTCCTTCGCCAGGAATTCAAGCGAGGCATCTTCTCCCGGCTGGCCGCGCTGATGGCAATGCCCGTGCTTGCACGTCTGAAAAAGCGTGTCGATCCCGGTCATTACAACGGCGCCAGCCTGCTGGGCCTGCAGGGTATCGTGGTCAAGAGCCACGGCGGGGCAAACGTGGGCTCCTTCGGCAACGCCCTGGACGTGGCGTTGCGCGAAATCGAGAAAGACGTGCCGCGTCGCATCGATCAGCGCCTGGAAGCATTGCTGCAGGAGCGTTCCGAGGCATGATCCATTCGCGCATCACCGGCACCGGCAGCTACCTCCCCGAGCGGGTCATGACCAACCATGACCTCGAGCAGATCGTCGACACCTCCGATGCCTGGATCCGCGAACGCACCGGTATCGAACAACGCCACATCGCCGCCGAGGGGCAGTTTACCTCGGACCTGGCCGAGCATGCCGCCCGTCGTGCGCTCGAGGCCGCCGGTCGTGTGCCCGAGGAAGTCGACCTGATCATCGTGGCGACCACCACGCCCGATCGCACCTTCCCCTCTACCGCCTGTCTGCTGCAGCAGAAGCTGGGCATCCACGGCCCGCCGGCCTTCGACGTGCAGGCGGTCTGCACCGGTTTCGTCTACGCGCTGTCGGTAGCGGACAAATTCATCAAGACCGGGGCCGCACGCTGTGCCCTGGTCATCGGGGCGGAGACGCTTTCGCGTATCGTCAACTGGTCGGATCGCAACACCTGCGTGCTGTTTGCCGACGGTGCCGGGGCGGTGGTGCTGGAGGCCTCGGACGAGCCGGGCATCATCCGCACCGATATACACGCCGATGGCAGCTACGAATCGCTGCTGACCACGGCAAAGCCCAACCCGGAGACGGCTGATCCCGAGCGGCTCGCCGACGGTACCGCCTTCATCGAGATGCGCGGCAACGAGGTGTTTCGTATGGCGGTCAACACCCTGGGGCGTATCGTGGACCAGACGATGGAGGCCGCCGGCATGTGCCCCGGCGATATCGACTGGCTGGTGCCGCATCAGGCGAACATCCGCATCATCCAGGCCACGGCACGCAAGCTGGGCATGTCGATGGATCGGGTGGTGGTGACCGTCGATCGGCACGGCAATACCTCGGCGGCCTCGGTGCCGCTGGCACTGGACGTGGCGGTACGCGACGGGCGCATCAAGCGCGGCGACGTCATCCTCACCGAGGCCTTCGGTGGCGGGTTTACCTGGGGCTCGGCGCTGATTCGCTACTGATTCGCTGCCCTTTTTTCGGGAGACGTGCATGGCCAAGGAAATCGAACGGAAGTTCTTGCTGGCCAGTGACACCTGGCGCCACGAGATCGAGCATTCCGATCGCATGGTGCAGGGCTATCTCAACGATCAGGGACCGGTTTCGGTGCGTGCCCGCATTGCCGGCAGTCGTGCCTGGTTGAACATCAAGAGCCGGACGCTGGGGATATCCCGTGACGAGTTCGAGTACGAGATTCCCCTGGCCGATGCCGAGCGAATGCTGGATCACCTGACCACGGGACCGGTGATCGACAAGACTCGGCACCTGGTCCGGCGTGACGGATTGTTGTGGGAGATCGACGAGTTCCACGGTGACAACGACGGCCTGATCGTCGCCGAGGTGGAGCTTGAGCATGTCGATCAGCCGTTTGCCCGGCCGGACTGGCTGGCCGAGGAAGTGTCCCACGACGCGAGGTATTACAACGTGTCGCTGGTGAAAACACCCTACTGTCAGTGGTAAATTGTCGGCTAATTAACGCGAGGCGTCACGGATTGCGTGACAGGGCAATGGCGACGGAGGTTGCTCGGCTGGTCGCCTGCCCGGTCGACAATCGCCGCGAGATTGCCCGCTTGAAGATGAAGGGTTGCCGATGATTCGGGTCATGATTGTTGACGATCACACGATGGTGCGAGCCGCGATCAGTCATCTGATCGGCGGCGTCCGCGATATCGATGTGGTCGCCGAGGCCGACAGCGGTGAGCATGCCCTGGAAAAGATCCGGTCGGAGGGCATCGACGCCGTTCTCTGCGATATCCACATGCCCGGGATGGGCGGTTACGAGTGCCTCAAGCGGGCTCACCAGGTCCATCCGGGCATCGGTCTGGTCGCCTTGACGGCCGAGGCCGACGTGACACTGGCGCGTCAGGTGCTCGACTGCGGCGTGCATGCCTACGTCACCAAGGATGCCGATCCGGAGGAACTGATCAGTGCGATTCGCAAGGCGGCCGACGGCAACCGCTATGTTTCCAGCCGGATCGCCCAGGAGATTGCCCTGCAGAAAGGCCGTTCCGAGGACGACCCCTTCGAGGTCCTCTCCGGGCGCGAGCAGCAGGTGCTGCGCATGATCCTTGATGGCAAGAACAACACCCTGATTGCCGAGGCCCTCTGCGTCAGTCCCAAGACCATCAGCACCTACCGTGCACGCATCCACGAGAAACTCGGGGTCAGCACCGACATCGACCTGCTGCGCCTGGCGGTGAAGGCCGGTCGCACCGTTCTTTCCGCCTGATTCCGCCCCCGTCCCGATGACTGACCGCTTCGATGCCAAGGCTTTCTTGGCCTCCGTGACCGAGCGCCCCGGCGTCTACCGGTTCCTGAACGCCGACGGCGAGATCCTCTACGTCGGCAAGGCGCGGAATCTCAAGAATCGCCTGGCCAGCTACTTCCGCGGCACACCCGCAGCGATCAAGACCCGCCGGCTGGTCGATCAGGTCGCCGACGTCGAGATCACCACCACCCAGACCGAGGCCGAGGCGCTGCTCCTGGAGAGCAACCTGATCAAGGCCCACCGGCCGCGCTACAACGTCCTGCTGCGCGACGACAAGAGCTACCCCTGGATCTACGTCTCCACCAATGACCGTTTCCCGCGGCTGGCCTACCACCGCGGGTCGCGCAAGCGGCCCGGACGCTACTTCGGGCCGTATCCGTCCGCTGGCGCGGTGCGCGAGACGCTCAACCTGCTCGAGAAGGTCTTCAAGGTGCGCCAGTGCGAGGACAGCGTCTACAAGAACCGCTCGCGCCCCTGTCTGCAGTACCAGATCGAGCGCTGCAAGGCCCCCTGCGTGGACTATGTCGACGAGGCGGAGTATCGACAGGACGTCGAGGACACCATGGCGTTTCTCTCCGGGCGCAGCCAGAAACTGACCGACGACCTGGTCGCGCGCATGGAGCAGGCCGCTGTCGATCTCGACTTCGAGAAGGCCGCTGCCCTGCGTGACCAGATCGGCATGCTGCGGGCGGTCAGCCAGCAGCAGGGCATCACCGGCATGTCCGGCGATGCCGATGTCATCGCCCAGATCAGCGAGCAGGGCATGACGGCGCTCGGGGTGGCCACCATTCGTGACGGCCGGCATCTGGGCACACGCCAGTTCTTTCCGGACGTGCCGAGTGATGCCGACCCAAGCGAGGTGATCAGCGGCTTTCTCGGTCTCTACTACAGCGATCGCGACCTGCCGCGGCGGATCCTCTGCGATCATCTGCCCGAGGAGGCCGACTGGCTTGCCGGGGTGTTCGCCGAGCAGTCCGGTCATCGCGTCGAACTGCTGGTGCCGCGACGCGGGAAGGCGCGTGCCTGGCTGGAAGACACCCGCGAGAACGCGCGCATCGCCCTAGCCGAACGGCTGGTCAGCCGGCGGGGCCTGACGCGCCGTTTCGAGGCCCTGGGCGAGTGGCTTGCCGTAGAGCGGATCGAGCGGATCGAGTGCTTTGACATCTCGCACACACAAGGCGAGCTGACCGTGGCCTCTTGCGTGGTCTTCGGCCCCGAGGGCCCGCGCAAGGACCAGTACCGGCGCTACCACATCGAGGGCATTGCGCCTGGGGACGACTACGCCGCCATGCACCAGGCGCTCACCAGGCGTTTCGACCGCGCCGTGCGCGAGTCCGGCGTACTGCCGGATGTGCTGCTGATCGATGGCGGCAAGGGGCAGCTCGCCCAGGCGATCGACGTGCTCGCCGAGCGAGAACTGACCGACCGGGTGCGGGTGATCGGCGTGGCCAAGGGCCCCGAGCGCCGACCCGGCGAGGAGACCCTGATCCAGCCGCTGGTCGGTTCGCCCGGCCTGTACACGGAAGACAACCTCAGCCCGCACGACCCGGCCCTGCACCTGATCCAGCAGGTGCGTGACGAGGCGCATCGCTTCGCGATCACCGGCCATCGGGCCCGACGGCAGAAGGCACGCACGCAGTCGGACCTCGAGCGCATCCCCGGGGTCGGAGGCCAGCGCCGCCAGGCGCTGTTGAAGCACTTTGGTGGCATCCGCGGCCTCAAGGGGGCGAGTGTGGCGGAGCTGGCCAAGGTGCCCGGTATTTCGCCGACGCTCGCCACCCGCATCCACGAGTGGTTCCACGAGGGCGGTGCCGGGTAACGAAGGGCTGCAGGCATTCGATAACGCTCCGGTTGCCGATCCAGCGTGGCGGGGGATGTATCCGGCGCCTGCCCGAATCGTGCAGCCGGGTTCGTGCCGTCTGAGAGCCGTTACCCGATTCCTTTGCAAGATTCCTTTGCTAGTCTTGCTGCCGTTACCGACCCCTGCCGGAGAAACCTTCCATGCCATCTGCCCCCGCCGAACACATCACCTGCCCGTGGCATCGAGGGTCCTGGTGGCGAATGCTCCTGCTTTCGCTGCTGCTGGTTCTGACCGGTCCGGCCCTTGCGCAGCAGGCGGGTGGTTCGGGAGCCGGTGCCTCGAGTCAGGCCGCGGAAAGCCCGGAGTCCGGCGCCGAGGGTCGTTACGCGGGTCTGCTCGAGTTGCTCAAGGATCCGGCCAAGCGTGACGAGTTGATCGCGGAACTCGAGCGACTCTCGTCTGGCCAGGCGAAGTCGGCACAGGGTGAGTCGTCCGGGAGCGATGCCGAGCCGGCCGCCGACACGGCGGGGATAGCCGATGGGATAGCCTCCGGGTTTGCCGGCGTGGTATCGGGCACCGTGGCCGACATGACCGGCGCGGCCACGCGGCTGGTCAAGCGGGGGGTGGATGCGGACTGGGTGGCGGTCGGGCAGGTCGCCTGGCGGGCGGCCGTCGCTTTGGCGATTGCCTATCTGGTGCTGGTGATCGGTCGGCGGCTGCTGGCGGGCGTGTGGCGACGACTCGATACCTGCGCACAGGCGGCGACCACGCGCAGCCGGTTGTTTCGCACCGGGGTATCGGTGCTCGCCGCACTGGCACTGGGCGTGGTGCTGCTCCTGGTCGCCTACGTGGCTGCACAGGCGAGCGTCTGGTGGCTTGCCGACGGTGATGAGCTCACGTCGACCGTCCTCGGTCTCGCGCTGCAGGCGTTCATCTTGGTCGAGGTGGCTCGCTTGTTGATCGTAACCGCGTTCGCCCCGGCCTTGGATGGGTTGCGACTGTTCCGGCTGTCGAAAGA
>JBHEOB010000058.1:0-10633 GCA_046261775.1 Guyparkeria sp. | reverse complement strand
AGGCTACCGAGGCGAACCCACCGATCCGGAGTCATTGGAGTTGGACGACCAGGACATCAAAACCGTCCGTGCGCCGCGCACGATCGAGCGCTCGCTTGAGCGATTGTTCGAGGCGCGCGGTCACGTCTGGCTGATCCCCGACGAGGACCCGGATTTCCAGGGGCAGGTGCAGGTGGTGGGCAACGAACCGGATGTCCGCCAGCTGATGCTCGACTGCCCTGAGTCCGTCGTGCTGCGCCACCTGCTGCATGCTCGGCGAGTTCGGCTGCAGGCGGTCGTTGACGGCCTGCTTACCTGGTTCTACACCACCGATCTTGCCACCCGCGAAGAGGATGGCGACTGCTATGTCGCCGTCGGTTACCCCGAGGTGATGCAGCGCCTGCAACGTCGGGCGGCCTTTCGGATCGATCTGCCCCCGGACGTGCCCGGCACCCTGGCCTTCTGCCCGTCCGGTACCCGTGGGGTCACCTCCGGCGATGTGGTCAACCTCTCGGCCACCGGCTGCGCCGTGAGCGTGGTGATCGACAAGGACCCGGCCCTCAACTCGGGTGACCAGGTCTCGGCCGCGCGGCTCAAGGTCGGCAACGGCATCGACGTGCGCATCGAGTTCACCGTGCGCAACCGACGCCCGGGCGTCGGCAAGAGCGTGGTCTACGGCATCGAGTTCGCCGCGCTGCCGCCGCGTGACAGCCAGCTGATCGACCGCGAGGTCATGCGCCTGCAGCGCCTGCGTCTGACGCGGGGCTGAAGGCTTGGTGGCCTTCCCTCAGGTGCGCAGCAGGCCGTTTTCCCCGGTGCCGTACGGGTTGGGCACGTAGCCGTCGGCCGCCTCGTCGTTGTCCCAGCGCTCCTCGTCGATCAGGTAGCGGAAGGCGTACTCGCTGCCCTGCGGCAGGCTGACCGTGGCCCGGTAGCTACCATCGCGCTGGCGCTTGAGCGGCAACGTTTCATCGCCCCAGCCGTTGAAATCGCCGCGCACCTCGACGCGGTGTTTCTCGCCGTCGTTCGGCCGGTAGCTGAAGGTGACACGGCACTCCGGCCGTACCTTGAGTGGTTTTTTCGTGATTGCCATGGCCTGGGCCCTCGTTTGGATTGACACACAATGCCGGCCGAACGCGCTCTTGCCCGTCACCCGGTTCTCGGGAAGGTCAGCAAGAATCCGCGGCATCTCGGCCCTATGGGGCGTTGCATTGAGCCGCTTCGTCACCGGTGCCTTACTCAGGGGGCGTCGGCTATTCCTGCGAACCTTCCTTTACTGCAAAAGCAGTTCGTTCTTGTTTACGCGATTGTCTTGACGATTGTGTGACGTAACCGGCTCAGGCCCGGCCCGCGCGCCCGGTCAGCGCGTCAGGTTCTTTTCCAGTACCCGCATCAATCGACCTTCACTGACCAGCCCGGCCGTGACGAACGCCAGCAACAGAAGTACCAGTAGACCGACGGCCAGGAAGAGCATCGGCGCGGTCACTGCCAGCAGGGCCTGCGTGGCCGAGTCGAGGTTGCCGGTCTGCATTAGTTCGAGCACGTGCAGCGGATTGACCAGGATCGGGCGCTGGAAGAAGGCCCAGGCATAGAAACCGACGGTCACTGTGCCCAGCAGCAGGGCGATCACCGGCCAGATACGAATCAGCCGACGTCGGCGGGAGATGATCTGGCGCATTTCGCGGCGCATCTCGTTGGCGGGGGTGTCCTTGGCCATGGCTCAGCCTCCGGTAACCGGTGGGAAGAACGCGACCTCGTCGCCATCCGTAAGCGGGTGGCCGAGGTCGACGTACTCGTGATTGACGGCCGCCAGGGTGTTGCTGGGACGCTCGATGTCGGTGACCCGCTGCCATGCCTCGGCCACGGTGGCCGGGGTGTCTTCGAGCCGGGTCTCGTCAAAGCCGATGCGCTCACGCAGGCTGGCAAAAAGGCGGACAGTGATGCTCATGGTCGGTTGATTCGCTGGCAGTGTGTGTCGTCTCGACCCACCATCTCGCCGCATGCGGATGGCGGGTCTGGCAAATCTCATTGTCTGCTAAAGTCAGAGCCAATCCTAGTCCGGATTGCGTTGCGAGCCACGCAATTTCGCCTCCCCGGCAACCGATATTCGAGGACGACCCCCGCATGAAATGGATCAAGCGCATTGGCCTGCTAATCGTTGCGATCGTACTGGTCGCCGTGCTGGCGATCGTCGCCTTCACCCTGACCTTCGATCCCAACGACTACAAGCCGCAGATCGCCGCCCAGGTGGAAAAGCAGACCGGGCGCAGCATCCAGTTCAACGGCGACCTGTCCGTGACCATCTTTCCCTGGCTGGGGGCGGCCACCGAGGACGTGGTGCTCTCCAACGCCGAGGGGTTCGAGCCCGAGGCGATGCTAGAGATCAAGCGTCTCGAGGCTCAGGCCGCGCTACTGCCGCTGCTGCGTGGCGAGTTCGAGATCGGCAAGTTGCTGCTCGAGGATGCGCGCATCCACCTGACCCGTCACGAGGACGGCCGCAGCAACTGGGACGACCTGGTCGAACGCTCCGCCGAGTCGGCCGAGGCGCCGACAGGCGAATCGGATACGGTCGAGCCGCAGGATGGCGAGGGTTCGCCGATGGTCCTGACTGTAGGGGGTGTCGATATCCGCAACGCGACACTCTACTGGCGTGACGAGCAAGCCGGCCAGGAGCTGACCATCGACGGGCTGGACCTGAGCACCGGTGAGCTCGCCGACGGCGCACCCACCGATATCGAGCTGGTCTCGGGGTTCCGCCTCGCGATGCCCGACATGCCGGCACTCGAGGGCAGTGTCGATCTGACGACGCGCGCGCAGGTCTGGCTCGACCGCCAGGACATGCTGTTCGAGGATATCGAGTTCAATCTCGTCGCCAGCCAGGAAGACGGGGTCGGGGCCGGCCTGCCCGAGCGTGTCCAGGCGATGTTGCGCATCGAGAAGGCCGACGTGCGCCTTGGCAAGTCACAGGCACGACTCGACGGCGTGGTGTTAGATCTCGACGGCAAGGGTGTCGGTCCGCTGACCTACCTCGAGAGCCGTGTCGAGACGGTGCTGGAGGCCGACTGGGCCGCCGGACGTTATGAGCTGCCGCGCCTGTCGCTGGAAGCCGACCTCAAGGGCTTGCCGGAAGTGAGCGAAACCGTCCAGATCGCGGCAAGCGCGGCACTGATCGCCGACCTGCAGGCCGGCGCCGCGACGATCGACGACCTGCAACTGACGTCCGATCCACTTCAGGCCAGCGGTCGCCTGGACCTCGGCGGTCTGGATAGCGGCGAGCTGGTCGCTGCCGGGCCGATCGAGATCGCCGCCTTCGACCCTCGAGTGCTGGCCGACCGGCTGGGCATCACCCTGCCCGAAATGCGCTCGGACGAGGCGCTGCGCGAGATGGCGCTGTCCGGCCAGGTCGACGTGACCCCGTCGCGGGCCATGTTCGACGACTTGCATGTCACGCTCGATGGCAACGAGCTGACCGGCCGGGCCGGTATCGACGACCTAGAGAGCGGGCGCCTGTTCGCCCGGCTCGAAGGTGGCGATCTTGACGTCAACTCCTATCTGGCGCCGAAGGGTGCCGGCGACGGGAAAGCCGCCTCCGATTCAGACAATGGCGGCAGCGCGCAGGGCGGGGCCGCCGCGACGAACGCCGAGATCGAGCTGCCGGTCGAGATGCTGCGCGGGCTCAATCTCGATGCCCGCCTGCAACTGGCCAGCCTACGCTACGAGGACTACCGCCTGAGCAGCCCGGTGGTCCACCTGACAGCTACCGGCGGCCAGTTGCAACTGGCAGAGCTCTCGGCCGATGCCTTCGACGGCTCGATCGATGCCAGTGGTGGCTTGGATGTGCGGGGCGAGGTGCCCAGCTATGCCGGCAAGGGGCGTGTGCGGGGCGTTTCTCTGCAGCCGCTGCTCACCGCCGTGATGGACGAGGATCGATTGCTGGGCACGGGCGATGTCTCGTTCGACGTCGACACCCAGGGCAAGCGCGTCGACCAGCTCAAGGCGGGGCTCGACGGCACCGCCGACTTCGCCCTGCGCGACGGCAAGGTCAAGGGCTTCGATGTCGGCTATCTGCTGCGCCGCGCGCAGGCGCGCCTCGAGGGCAAGACCGAGCCCGAACCCGAGGAGATGGCTACCGACTTCACCGCGGTCACCGCCACGGCGACCATCCGCAATGGCGTAATTAACAACGACGACCTGAGTGGCTCCTCGCCACTGTTGCGCGTCGCCGGCGAGGGCAAGGTCGACCTGCCGCGCGAGGAGATCGATTACGGCCTTACGGCCACGGTGGTCAATACCGCCACTGGCCAGGGCGGCAAGGAACTCGAGCGACTCAAGCAGATCCCTGTGCCAATCCGCATCAAGGGGCCCTTCAGCGACCCGTCGATCTCGCTGGATCTCGAATCGCTGGCCAAGGAGGCGGCCAAGGGCGAGGCGAAGAAGCGGGTCGAGGAAGAAATCGACAAGCGCCTGCAGGACAAGGGCGGTGACGCGGTGAAGGATCTGATGAAGGGCTTCGGGCTGTGATCGGCGCACCGGACATCGGCCCGACCAGTCAGTCCATCCGCGGGCCGTGAGCGCGTCGTTTGCCGAACGGCTGCTGGTCTGGTTCGACCAGCACGGCCGGCACGACCTGCCGTGGCAGCACCCGCGCACGCCCTACCGGGTCTGGCTATCCGAGATCATGCTCCAGCAGACCCAGGTGACCACGGTCATTCCGTACTTCCGGCGCTTTATTGCCCGTTTTCCGGACATCGAGGCGCTGGCGCACGGCCAGATGGACGACGTGCTGGCCTTGTGGTCGGGGCTGGGCTATTACGCCCGTGCCCGCAACCTGCACGCCGCCGCCCGAAGGATGGCAGCGGCGGGCGTGCCCGACACGGTCGAGGGCTGGGCGGAGCTGCCGGGCGTGGGGCCGTCGACCGCCGCGGCGATCGTCGCCCAGGCCTTCGACCGGCGCGCCGTGATCCTGGATGGCAACGTCAAGCGCGTACTGGCCCGACACGCCGCGCTCGAGACCCCGCTGGAGACCGCCGCTACCCAGCGAACATTGTGGTCGCTGGCCGAAGGCCACACCCCGGCCACCCGGCCGGCCGACTACACCCAGGCGATCATGGATCTCGGCGCGACCGTCTGTCGGCGCGGCAAGCCGCGCTGCGAGGTCTGCCCGGTCAACGACGATTGTCATGCCCGCGAGCAGGGGCGCGAGCAGGAACTGCCCGCCCGACGTCGGCGCAAGCCCAGGCCGGTGCGCGAGCGGGTGTTGCTGTGGCTGGAGGATGGCGAGGGACGCCTGTTTCTGGAGAAACGTCCGCCCAGTGGAATCTGGGGCGGGCTGGCCTGCCTGCCGGTGAGCGAGACGTCGTCGGCGGTTGATCAGCGCCTGGAAGAACTCGGGCTCGAGGCGGCCGACAACTGGCAGACGCTGGGACGCCTGCGGCATGTCTTCAGTCACTTCGAGCTGAACGCCGAGGTGCTCGGCGCCCGCGTGGCGCACCGCGGTGTGTCGGAACTCGCCGGCGAGTGGTATGCGACCGAGCAACTGGCCAACGATCCGCCCGTCGGACTGCCCGCCCCGGTACAAGGGCTGATCCGGGAGCGCATGGGTGGTCACTGATGGGGCGCGCCGTGTCGGATTTTCAGTCCGACGTCCCGACGGATGAGACCCGATGCGCCTGTGCCGCGAGGGAGCGGCTCCGAGCCGAAGTTGGTCTAAAGCCCAACTCCGTACTTTCAAACGGGAGCGGCGAGTTGCACTCGACGGCGCGGAGTACAACTCCGCGGTCCAGCGCCGCAGGGGGCGCCTTCAGCGGCGACACCAACCAGGTTGCCTCTGAACCCTGTATCTGGCCTCAGCCCGACAATCCACCCGGCGAGGCGGATGGGACGAGGGGCACTGTTATCATCCCGGTCACATTTCGAATCGACGCGCCAACGAGGTTTACATGACTGATCGCACTGTCTTCTGCCAGCGCCTGCAATGCGAGGCCGAGGCGCTGCCCAAGCCGCCCTATCCGGGAGAGATGGGTGAGCGCATCTACAACAACATCTCCAAGGCTGCCTGGCAGCAATGGCTGTCGCACCAGACCATGCTGATCAACGAGTATCGCCTGACGCCGATCGACCCCAAGGCGCGCGAATTCCTGGTCCGCGAGATGGAGAAATTCCTGTTCGAGGGCAAGGAGGACAAGCCCGAGGACTACGTCCCGCCGAGCGAGGGCGAATAAGCCAGGTGAGTCAGCTCGTGGCGTAGGTCGGACTTCAGTCCGACGTCGGCCGCGAGGCAGGTTGCCTGTCGGGTATCCGCCCTTGTTCGGGCGGATTGTCGGGCTGAAGCCCGATCCACCGTTGACGGTGTCAGCGCTGTGGGTGGGGCTTGAGCCCAACATCGGCCGATAGGCCGATATTTCGGCGGCCGGAGCCGATCAGGCGTCGTTGCGCGACGCCAGGGTCGCCGTCGCGGCAAGAAAGTCGTCCAGCGCGACAAACGGCGCGGTGTCCATCGGCTCGCCCTGGCTGTTGGGCAGGGTAATCGCCCGCAGGTGGCGGATGCCGAAGTCCTCGGCGGCCGCCAGGGCGACCAGGTTGTCGTCGACCAGCACGGTGCGAGCGGGGTCGAAGTGCAACTGCTCGGCCAGCCGGTCCCAGAAGCGCGGTGATTCCTTGGCCGCGCCGATCTCGTGGGCGTTGAAGATCCGGTCGAGGCGCTGCGAGAGGTCGACCCGCTCGAACTTGAGGTCCACGCTTGCCGGGTGGGCGTTGGTGACCAGCACGCGCTGTTTGCCTGCGTTGCCGAGACGATCGAGGAAGTTCGGCACGCCGTGGCGATAGCGGATGTGATGGGCCAGCTCGCGCTTGAGGGCGATCAGATCGAGCTCATCGCGACAATCGGGCGCCAGCGCACGGTGCCAATCGTCGAGGCAGTACCAAGCCAGCTGGCCCTTGAGGCCCTCGAAGCGCGTGGTGAGTCGCGCCATCGCCTCGATCTCGTCCAGCCCGCTGAGCTCGACGTAGCGTTTCGGGAAATGGTCCTTCCAGAAGCGGGCGTCGAAGTCGAGATCGAGCAGGGTGCCGTCCATGTCGAGCAGGACGGTGTCGATGTCCTGCCAGGGCAGGGCTGGATGGGCGGGCGTGTCGCTCATTGAGACGGCCTGAGAAAATGGGTGGACTGGCCGCGGTAAGACCATTGCGCCATTCTACCAGTACTAACTTTCCACTCGGCCCGGCGGGCCGATGGCACAGGAGATATACACCGATGGCCGAAAACACCATCCGCATCGAGCTCAACGGCGAGCCGCGGGACGTGCCCGAGGGCAGCACGCTCGAAGCAGTGGTCACGCTCGCCGGGACCAGCGGCAAGCGCTACGCGGTCGAGCTCAATGGCGAGATCTGCCCGCGCGCCGAGCACGCCAGCGCCGTGGTTGCCGACGGCGACAAGGTCGAGATCGTCCAGGCGATCGGCGGGGGGTGAGCATGATCAGGTTGCTGCCTTGGCTCGCGCTCGTTCGGTTCGCGCTCGTCCTGTCGCTGGGCTGGCTGTCGGCCCCAACACTGGCCTCGGCGTCGACATCGTCGGGCCAGGCCGCGATTGCAACCGCCCACCCGATGGCCACGGCCGCCGGGCGCGAGGTGCTGGAGGCCGGCGGCAATGCCTTCGACGCGGCGGTCGCGATTACCGCGGCACTGGCGGTGGTTGAACCCTACAGCTCCGGCCTGGGTGGCGGCGGCTTCTACCTGCTCCACGAGGCGGCAAGCGGGCGCGATCTGATGCTCGATGCCCGCGAGCGTGCCCCGGGGCAGGCCAGTCGCGACATGTACCTCGACGAGGAGGGCAATCCACAGCCGGATCTGTCTGTCGACGGGGCGCTGGCCGCCGGCATCCCCGGCATTCCCGCCGCGCTCGATCATCTGGCCGCCGGCTACGGGCAACTGCCGTTGACCGCGAGCCTCGATCCGGCCATCCGCGCCGCGCGTGACGGCTTCGAGGTGACCGAAATGTATCGCCGCCTTGCCGGGTTCCGCGAGGAACTGCTGGCGAACGATCCGGGCAGCCGCACGATCTTCCTCGACGATGGCGAACTGCCGGCGCTGGGCCACGTGATCCGCCAGCCGGATCTGGCCGAGGCGCTCGAGCGCATCGCGCTGGAGGGGCGTGACGGCTTTTACCAGGGTGATCTCGCCGGCCGGCTCGTGGATGGTGTGCGCAAGGTCGGCGGCATCTGGTGCCGGTCGGATCTGGCGGGCTACCGTGTGGTCGAGCGCGAGCCGGTGGTCAGTCGCTTTCGTGGCTTCGAGGTGGTCTCCGCGGCCCCGCCGTCCTCCGGCGGCGTGGCGATCGCGCAGATACTGAATACCTACGGCGCGCTGGGGCGTCGGGCCGGGGATCTGGACGATCTGTCCGTGATCGGCCTGCACTACCGGGTCGAGGCGATGCGCCGCGCCTACCGTGACCGCGCCGAGTACCTGGGCGACCCGGATTACGTCGACATGCCGCTCGAACGGCTGACCGGCGCCGATTACGCCGCCGGGCTGGCGGTGGGTATTTCGCCCACCGATGCCACGCCCTCGGCGAGCCTCGCCCCGATGTTCACCGGGCCCGAGGGGCCGCACACCACGCATTTCTCGGTGATGGATGCGCAGGGCAACTACGTCGCCGCGACCCTCTCGATCAATTACCCGTTCGGCGCCGGAGTCACCGTTCCGGGCACCGGCGTGTTGCTCAACGACGAGATGGACGACTTCTCGCAAAAGCCGGGCGAGCCCAACGTCTACGGGTTGATCGGCGCCGAGGCCAACGCGATCGTGCCGGGCAAGCGGCCGCTCTCGAGCATGTCGCCTACCTTCGTGCGCAGCGACGACCTGGTCGGCGTGCTGGGCACGCCTGGCGGCTCGCGCATCATCACCATGGTGCTCGGTGGCGTGCTGGCCGCGACCAGCGGTGAATCGGTCGACCAGTGGGTGACCGCCCCGCGCATCCATCACCAGTACCTGCCTGATCGGATCGAGGTCGAACCCGGCCTGCTCGACGAGGATCAGCGCACCGAACTGGAGCTGATGGGGCATCGCATCGAGGTCAATGACGGCTTCGGCAACATGCAGGCGGTCGCCTGGTGGCGCGGCGAGAATCGGCTCGAGGCGGCCAGTGACCCGCGCGGTGAAGGTGAGGCCGTAGTCCTCACCCTGGGGACGCCGTGACGCGCGACCGACGCTTCGCGCTGGGCTGTTTCCGGCCCGGGGGCGGGCCGCCGTCCGGTGGCGAGGCCCTGTTCGGCGTGCCGGTGGATGTGCGCCGACTGGCAGCCACTAGCGGTTCGTTCACCCGCGCGCTGGAGCGATACACCGGGCACCCGGTCCGTGTGCAACGACTGGCGGAGGGGTGGCGCGGGCAGAAAGCGGACCACTGGCCGATCCCACGCGACACCCGCGTCTGGGCTCGGCGCGTGCGCCTGGAAAGCGGCGACGCGCGGGTCGAAGCGCTCACCGAGGTGGCGGGCGTGAACGGCCCCATCCTGCCGCGACTGCACCGTGCGATAGTCGGGCTGGGCGACGGCCCCCTCATGGCGGTGCTCGCGCGCCAGCCACGTTGCCGCCGGCTGGCCTTCGAGGTGCGCCGGGACGGCCGGACCATCACCCGCGTCAGCGTCTACCGCATCCACCTCGCCCGGGTGCGCGTGACCGAATGGTTTGATATCGATCAGTGCTGACGCGCCCTAAGCGTGCAATCACCACTCTGTGAGCGAGTCCCGATAGCGAAAGCCGCGTCAGCGGCCGGCCCCTGTTGAAGCGGGTCATCTGTTCACGCGATTGCCAGCGGATGGCAGGACTGGCGTCACTGGCGCGATTCGCTTGCAAGGCAAGCTCCCACAGGGGGAACCTCTCGCGCATGAAAAAAGCCGCGCCCGGTATCGCTCCGTGGCGCGGCTCTTTTTAGTCCGGTTGTCGGCCCGGCTCAGCCGAATTCCATGCTCTGGGTGTTGCCGCCCAGGTCGCCGAGGGTCTTTTTCACCTGGTCGGTGAAGGCCGGCGGGCCGCAGACGTAGAACTCTTCGGACAGGTCGCGGACGTGTTCACGCAGGAAGGCGTCGTCGACGTGGCCGGAATGGGTACACAACGGCGAGTTCTCGCGGGTGCAGACGAAGTGGGCGTTCTCGCCGAAGGCGGCCTCGAGTTCGCGCTGCTGGATGATGTCGTCGGGGGTCTTGTTCGAGTAGATCAGCTTCTGCCCCTCGAGCTGGCCGCGGTCGGCGAGATCCCGAATGATGGCGAGGAACGGCGTGATACCCGCACCCCCGGCGATGAACCAGCCCGGCCCGTCGTAGTTGAAGCTGTCGAATGGCTCGGTGATCAGCAGTTTCTGCCCCGGCTTGGATGTCGCCAAATGGTGCGTCATGCCGTCGTGCTCGTTGTAACTCTTGACCATCAGTTCCAGCACGCGGTCGTCGACACGGTTGGTCAGCGTGAACGGACGGCCCTGGTCGCGCCATTCGGGGTCGTCGATGGCCAGCTCGAGTGCCTGGCCCGGGCTGAAGGTGTAGCCGTCCGGCTTGGAGAGGATGTAGCGCTGGACGTCGTGGGTGACGAATTCACGCAGCAGCAGTTCTGTCTGGAGCATAGTTTTCTTGGGTCTTGTTCGGCGGTAAATGTTCAGAGATTCTAGTCG
>JBHEOB010000057.1:0-10850 GCA_046261775.1 Guyparkeria sp. | reverse complement strand
GCCCAGTGTCAGGTGACCCACCTCGGAGTTGCCCATCTGGCCGTCGGGCAGCCCGCAAGCGCGTCCGGAGGCCTCGATCACCGTGTGCGGATGGTTGGCGTAAAGCTCGTCGAGCCGAGGGGTGTCCGCGAGGCTCACGGCATTGTGCTTGCGGCTCGGGTTGACGCCGACGCCGTCCATGATCACAAGCAGGACGGGGCGTCGCGGGGCGATATTGGACATGGGCATGCGTTCCTTGTTCGTGTTTCGGCAGGAGTCGCCGGAACGAATCGGGTGGCGCGTGTCGACAGCCAGCGCGGTGGACGCGGGCCTTCCGATTCATTCTGGCAATTCATTCTGTTTCGGGCGAGCGGTGGCGCTCACTCAGTCCGTCGCCGGTGGCGGCCGGACGACCGGTATTAGCGCCGGTCGTTGCGTTCGTCGTCGTTCGACCTGGGAGTCGTGCCGGGATCCTTATCGGAATCATCTCGATCGGATTCCGGCGAACGTTGGGACTCGTCGTCCCTTGATCCGTCGCGGCGCGTTTCGGCTTCGATCGCCTCGAGTGACTGTTGCTCGCGCTCGATCTCCTCGAAGGCGCGCTCGAAGTCGAAATCGTCATCTTTCTCGGTCTCGAAGGCCTGGTCCGATCCGGCGCCGCTGGCGTTCCGGTCGCTGGCGGAGGCAGTGCTGCCGCTGGAGCGACTGGCTGGGCCGCCGCCAGAGTCATTGCCAGACCCATTGCTTGGGCCATTGCCCGGGCCGCCGCCTGGCGGGGTATCGTCCGGTTCCGGCTCGTCGTCGGTTGGCAGTACTGGGCCACCCTGGCGCTTGAGCAGGATGCGGCCGATGACGATCCCCAGTTCGTAGAGGAACCAGACCGGGATCGCCATCATGAACTGGGACAGGATATCCGGCGGGGTGAAGATCGCGCCGAGGATGAACGCGACCAGGATCGCGTAGCGGCGCTTTTCCGCCAGTTGATCGGGTGTGACCACGCCAATCAGGATCAACAGCACGGTCGCCACCGGCACTTCGAAGACGAAGCCGAAGGCGAAGAACATCGTGATGACGAAGCTGAGGTACTCGTTGATGTCGGGCGCGAAACTGACTTCCGCCGGGCCAGTGCCGGACAGGAAACCGAAGACGACCGGGAACACCGCGAAGTAGGCGAACGCCGCACCGAGGTAGAACAGCACCGTGCTGGAGAAGACCAGCGGGATCACCATCTTGCGTTCGTGCTGGTACAGGCCCGGGGCGATGAATGCCCAGAGCTGGTAGAGCAGGAACGGAATTGCCAGGAACAGGGCCGTGAAGCCGGCGAGCTTGAGCGGGATGAAGAAGGTCGAGGCCACCTGCACGGCAATCATGCTGGCGCCTTCCGGCAGGAACCGCGACAGCGGTTCGGATAGCATTCGGAACAGGTCGTTTCGGAACGGGAACAGAACCAGGAACAGGACGAAGACCACGCCCACCGACTTGATCAGCCGGTTGCGCAGTTCGACCAGGTGCGAGATGAACCCCGCCAGACCGGAGGGTTCGTCAGTTGTCGCGTCGGCGTTCCGTTGGCTCATCTTGGTCTTTTGCCGTCGAATCCTGGGTCTTGGCCTGCTCGGCCGTGGCATCGGCATCGGCCGACTCGAACGGGCGACGGAAGGTCTCGCCGGTCTCCGATTCCAAGCGGCTCAGCTCATCCTCGAAGGTGTCGCCCTGCTGGTCATCGACCGCCTTGAGGCGGTTGCTGCCGGAGTCGGTCGTATCGGAACCCGGCCCTTTTGGCTTGCCGGCCTCGTCGAGACGCGCTTTCTCGGCCTCGGCCGAGCTGCGCATGGTCTGCTCGGCCTCGGAAAGGGCGCCCTTGACGTTCTTCTCGGTGTCCGAGAGATCGTCGCGGGTCTCCTCGACCATGGCCCGCAGCTTGCTGATTTCCGATTCCTGCGAGTTCAGCAGTTGCTTCATGTCCTGCATGTTGAACTCGCTGTCCATCTCGGCCTTGGCATTGGCGACGAACTTGCGACCCTTGTAGGTCCATTCGCCAGCCTTGCGCGCGACGCCGGGTAGCCGCTCGGGGCCGATGACCAGCAGGGCCACGACCAGCAGGAGGAAGACTTCCCAGAAGCTGAAACCGAACACGAATTAATTCCGAAGCGCGCTGAGGATCAGCTGTCCTTGCGCTCGGTGGACTTCCCGGCGGTCTTCTCCTTGCCCGCCTCGATGCTCTCGCTTTCGATCACCCGGTTGGCGTCGGGCTGCTCACCCTCCCTGTGCTCCAGGTTTTCGCTGCGCTTCTTCTCCTCTTCCTCGTCCTTTTCGGACTCATCCTTCACGGCGGTCTTGAATCCCTTAATCGCGCTGCCCATGTCCGAGCCGAGGTTCTTGAGACGCTTGGTGCCGAACAGAAGCAGCACGATGGCGAGAATGATCAGCCAGTGCCAGATGCTAAAAGTACCCATGGTCGAGATCTCCTACTGATGTGCTGTCAATCTTGTGCGCGCCGTGCCTTTTCTTCAAGGCCCGACAGTCCGAATCGGCGTTCGAGCTCCGCGAGCACGTCCGCCGGGGTTAGGTTGGCATCGGCCAGCAGCACCAGGCTGTGGAACCACAGGTCGGCCATTTCGTTGATCAGTTCGTCGCGATCGTCGCCCACTGCCGCGAGCGCGACCTCGACCCCTTCCTCGCCCACCTTCTGGGCGATCTTGCCGCGGCCTTTGCGGTAAAGGCTGGCAACGTAGGAGCTGTCCGCGTCCGCGCCCTTGCGTTGTTCGAGCAAGGCGGCGAGCTGTTCCAGCACCTCGACCGAGCGGCGATCATCCGTTGCCATAAATCGCTCCGGGAGCTTTCCTGACCTCGTCGGTCGTTTCCCAGCGACCGTTTTCCAGCCGGCGGAAAAAGCAGGACTCGCGACCAGTGTGGCAGGCGATCCCGCCGTGCTGTTCTATCGATAGCAGCAGAACGTCGCCGTCGCAGTCGAGCCGAATCTCGCGCACCGTCTGCGTGTGGCCGCTCTGCTCGCCCTTGTGCCAGAGTTTCTGGCGTGAGCGCGAGAAGTACACCGCCTCTCCAAGATTGACGGTCTTTTCGACCGCCTCGCGGTTCATCCAGGCAAACATCAGCACCCGGCCGGTTTCGGCGTCCTGTGCGATCGCGGGCACCAGGCCGTGCTCGTCGAAGGCGATCGCCTCGACCCAGCCGTTCGAGTCGCGAAATGCCGGAGGTGTTGCCGGGGAATTTGCTTGGGAATCGTTCACTCGGGTGTCGTCGATCGGTGATGGGCGGACCGGGCCGGTAGCCGGCGCGAAAGTATATCAGGGATGCGGTTGAAACCTCAGCCGCTGCGGATCAGTCGCGTACCTCGATGCCGGCCTGGGCCATCACGGCCTTCGCCTCGTGGATGCTGTGGGTGCCGAAGTGGAAGATGCTGGCGGCGAGCACGGCATCGGCGTGACCTTGCGTGATGCCCTCGACCAGATGCTCGAGGTTGCCCACGCCGCCTGAGGCGATTACCGGGATTGGCACGACATCGCTGATCGCACGCGTCAGCTCGAGGTCGAATCCCTGCTGCATGCCGTCGCGATCCATGCTGGTGACCAGCAGTTCGCCGGCCCCCAGTTCGGCCATGTGTGCGGCCCATTCGAGCGCGTCGAGGCCAGTTGGCGTGCGCCCGCCATGGGTGAAGATCTCCCAGCGCGGCGACTCGCCCTCGCCCGATACCCGCCGTGCGTCGATGGCGACCACGATGCATTGCGAGCCGACCGCGTCGCTCATCTCCTTGATGCGTTCGGGGTGATGCACGGCGGCGGTATTGATCGAGACCTTGTCGGCCCCGGCGTGTAGCAGGCGACGCACGTCGGCGAGCGTGCGGATACCGCCGCCGACGGTCAGTGGAATGAACACCTCGGCGGCCACGGCCTCGACCACGTGCAGCATGGTCTCGCGCCCCTCGTGCGAGGCGGAGATGTCGAGAAAGGTCAGCTCGTCGGCGCCGGCCTGGTTGTAGCGGCGTGCGGCCTCGACCGGGTCGCCGGCGTCCCGCAGCCCCTCGAACTGCACGCCCTTGACCACGCGGCCTTCGGCCACGTCCAGGCAGGGGATGATGCGTCGTGCCAGTCCCATCGTCTATTCCGTGTACGGCGGGATGCCCGCACGATCATCGATGCGCTTCTGCGCCTCGGCCAGGTCGATGCTGCCCTCGTAGAGCGCTCGGCCGATGATCGCGCCGGAGACGCCGTCGTCGGCGGCATCAATGAGCAGATCGATGTCGCTCATGTCGGTCACGCCGCCTGAGGCGATCACGGGGATGCGCACTGAGCGCGCGAGCTTGCGCGTCGCCTCGATGTTGGCTCCCTGCATCATGCCGTCACGGGCAATGTCAGTGAATACGATCGCCGCCACGCCGTTGTCCTCGAAGCGTTGGGCAAGATCGTAGATGTCGTGATGCGAGAGCTTGGACCAGCCGTCGATCGCCACCTTATCGTTGCGCGCGTCGAGGCCGACGATGATGTGGCCGGGGAAGGCCGGGCAGACGTCCTCGATGAAGTGCGGCTCGGACACGGCCTTGGTGCCGATGATGGTGAACTCCACCCCCAGCTCCAGGTACTGCTCGATGGTGGCCTCGTCGCGGATGCCGCCGCCCACCTGGATCGGCAGGTCCGGGTGGGCCTCGCAGATGGCCTTGATGACCTCGCGGTTCTTGGGGCTGCCGGCAAAGGCGCCGTCGAGGTCGACCAGGTGCAGGCGGCGCGCGCCGGCCTCCACCCAGCGACCGGCCACGGCGACTGGGTCGTCGGAAAAGACGGTGTCATCGTCCATGCGGCCCTGGCGCAGGCGCACGCATTTGCCTTCCTTGAGATCGATGGCGGGGATCAGGAGCATGATTCGGGCGTCCTCGATACGCTTTCGTCGTGTTGCAATGCGGTCAGGACCACGGTCCGGACCAGCGGGTGAAATTGGCCAGAAGCTTGAGGCCGTCGTCGGCACTCTTCTCGGGGTGGGCCTGGATGGCGAAGACGTGGCCATCGGCCAGCGCGGCGCAATAATCCAGCCCGTAGTCGGCCGTGGCCACGCTGTGGGCCGGATTGCTCGGCTCGCAGTAATAGCTGTGCACGAAATAAAAGCGTGCGTCTTGGCGCAGACCCGCGAACAACGGATGATCCTGTGTCTGATGGAGCTGGTTCCAGCCCATCTGCGGGATCTTGAGGTGCTGCTCGCCGGGTTCGAAGCGCCTGACTTGGCCGGGGAACCAGCCCATCAGGTCGACGCCGTCGTTCTCCTCGGAGCGGTCGAGCAGCACCTGCATGCCCATGCAGATGCCGAGAAACGGTCGGGTCTTCGCCGCCTCGCGCAGTGCCTCGGGCAGGTGACGTTCGCGCAGCTTGGCCATGCACTGGGCCGCCGCGCCCTGGCCGGGGAAGACTACCTTGTCGGATTCGAGGATTACCTCGGGGGCGTCGGTCAGCACGACGTGCGCGCCATCCGGGGCGACGTGCTCGATCGCCTTGACCACCGAGCGCAGGTTGCCCATTCCGTAATCCACCACGGCGATCTGCATTACAGCGAACCCTTGGTCGAGGGGACGACGTCGGCCTGGCGTTCGTCGGCGCTCAATGCCATGCGCAGCGACCGACCGAAGGCTTTGAACATGGTTTCGGCCTGGTGATGCGCGTTGCGCCCGCGCAGGTTGTCGACGTGCAGCGTGGCGCCCGCGTGATTGACGAAACCGCGGAAGAACTCCTCGACCAGCTCGGTCTCGAAGCGGCCGATCAGCGAGCGGGTGAAGTCACAGCGGAACTCCAGCCCCGGTCGGCCGGACAGATCGATCACCACCCGCGAGAGCGCCTCGTCGAGCGGCACGTAAGCGTGGCCGTAGCGGAAGATGCCGCGCTTGTCGCCAACCGCCTTGGCCACCGCCTGGCCCAGCACGATGCCGCAGTCTTCGACCGTGTGGTGATCGTCGATCTCGGTGTCACCGTCGCAGGTCAGGGTGATGTCGATCAGACCGTGGCGCGCGATCTGGTCGAGCATGTGTTCGAAGAACGGCACGCCGGTGTTTAGCTCGGCCTTGCCGTCACCGTCGAGATTGATGTCGATGGCTATGCGGGTCTCGTTGGTCTCGCGGCGGATCTGCGCAGTGCGTGCGGCCATGGTCGGTTCGCGTCTCGAGCGGTTGGGGTTTGTGTTCGGCGGGAGCCTTTCCCTCACCCGGAGCATACAATGCCCGCCGCGGCGCGTCAGCCTCTGGTCGGAAAACGCGTCGGTCGGCTCGCCCCGATCTGCCTTCATCCGTCTCGGGCGGGGTTGACCGCGCGCCGTTTTTGCCGTTAAATGCGCAACCTCGTCGCACCGGCGATGGCGTCCGGCCGCTCCGGGCTCGGCCGGCGGCGACAAGCTGACATGGCCAGATAGCTCAGTTGGTAGAGCAGGGGATTGAAAATCCCCGTGTCGGGGGTTCGATTCCCTCTCTGGCCACCACGACTCGAAGGCCCCCGATTCTCGTTGATCGGGGGCCTTTCTCGTTGTCGGCGCGCGTTATGCTGCCCGCGGATCGCGTCGGAGGGTTGGCATGCGCAAGATCATTCACGTCGATATGGACGCCTTCTACGCCTCGGTCGAGCAGCGCGACCGACCCGAGCTGCGCGGTCGGCCGGTGGCGGTTGGTGGCGATCCGGCCGGCCGTGGTGTCGTCGCGGCGGCGAGCTACGAGGCGCGCCGCTTCGGTATCCATTCGGCCATGCCGGCGGCGCGTGCCGCGCGTGCCTGTCCCGATCTGGTTTTCCTGCGCCCCCGGTTCGATGTCTACCGCGGCATCTCGGCGCAGATCCACGCGGTGTTTCGCCGCTACACCGATCGGATCGAGCCGCTCTCGCTCGACGAGGCCTACCTCGATGTCAGCGATAGTACTGCCTGCCGTGGCTCGGCCACCCTGATGGCGAAAGAGATCAAGGCGGCGATCCGCGAGGAGACCGGGCTGGTCGCCTCGGCCGGGGTTTCTTACAACAAGTTCCTCGCCAAGCTGGCCTCGGACGTGGACAAGCCCGACGGTCTCTACCTGATCGATCCCGATGCCGCGCCGGCCTTCATCGAGGCGCTGGCCGTGGGTGATTTCCACGGCGTCGGCCCGGCGACCGAGCGGCGCATGAAGGCGCACGGCATCCAGACCGGTGGCGATCTGCGTCGTCACCAGTTGCATGAGCTGGTCGAGTGGTTCGGCAAGGCGGGGCGGCATTACTACCAGATCGCCCGCGGCATCGACGAGCGCCCGGTGCAGAGCCGGCGCGAGCGCAAGTCCCTGGGCCACGAGACCACGTTTGCAAGGGATCTGACGGGTCGCGATGAGGTCGAGGTGGCGCTGCCGCCCCTGGTCGAGCGCGTGGCGCGTGACCTGGCGGCACGCGAGCTTGCCGCGCGCACGGTCACGCTGAAGGTCAAGTACGCGGATTTCGTTCAGATCACCCGGCGGCGGACCTTCACCCGCCCGTTGGTCACGGCAGACGAACTGCTCCGCGCCCTGCCGGGCCTGCTCGATGACACCGAGGCCGATTCCCGGCCGATTCGATTGCTGGGCGTGACCTGCTCGGGATTGGAGACTCGCCACCAGGGGCCGCTGGGCGAGCTCGATTTCGGCTGGCAACCGGCAGGCTGATCGGGATGGCAGCGTCTACAGTCTGTTCCGGCAACTCGATCCGGATTAAACGATGACACTCGAAGTCAGCCTGCTGACCGTCTTTACCGCCGCGCTGATCACCGCGCTCACCACCGGGCTGGGTGCCATCCCGGTGGCGTTTGCCAAGAAGGTGGACGCGCGCTGGCTGGCCGTCGGTGCGGCGCTGGCGGCCAGTCACAGTCTGGTGGCCGAGGGGAGTGCGATCGGTTCCTGACGCGCGTTGCTGGGCATCGCCTCGGGCCTCGTTCTGGTCGTGCTCGCCGATCGCTGGCTGGACCGACACGAGACACCGGATGTAAGCGACCTACAGGGCGCCGATGCGAAAAAGGCACTGATGATCGTCGGTGTGATGACCATCCATTCGTTTGCCGGAGGTGTCGGCGTCGGGGTCTCCCACGGTGGCGGCGAGTACCTGGGTGTGTTCATCATCGCGGCGATTGCCGTGCACAACATCCCGGAGGGTTTGGCTATCGCCCTAGTGCTGGTGCCTCGTGGGGTGCCGGTCTGGCAGGCCGCCGGCTGGGCGATCTTCTCCAGCCTGCCTCAGCCCTTGATGGCGATGCCGGCCTATCTGTTCGTGTCCGCCTTCGAGCCGTTCCTGCCGATCGGGCTGGGGTTGGCCGCCGGCGCCATGATCTGGATGGTATTCGCCGAACTGCTGCCCGATGCCAATCGGCGCTTATCGCCTTCGGCCATCGGCAGCGTCGTGGTGCTCTCTTTCATGGCTATGTTCGCCTTCCAGCTGGTGATCGCCCATTGACAGCAGGGTTGGCGCGGTTAGGTTGCCGGTCGTGTCGGGGAGCGCTGCTGTTGGGTCGCTCTCCAGTCATTTCCCTTCCAAATCAGCTACTCGGCGCGAGATTTTGTGATTGAATTTCTGCCGGTTCGGCGGCATGCTTACGGTCTACGTCGGAACAGAACGAGGGCAGGTGTCATGGAACGTATCAACTCATTCGGCGCCGGCCGCCTGGCGCTGGCGCTGGCCTTTTCGGTGGCGGCCGGCGGACTGGCCCTGCCACTGACGACGCAGGCGGCCGACCTTCCGGCGGCGGTCGCGCAGGATATCTACGAGAACGGCGGCGTCGAGCACTGGCTGCCCAAGGCGGAGAAAGGTGACATCTTTGCCCAGTACGTGCTGGGTCACATGTACTGTAACGGCAAGATGGTCGAGAAGAACTACGAGCTCGGCATGCGCTGGTATCGGGCGGCGGCCGATGCCGGTTTCGCCCCGAGCCAGCTGGCGGTCGGCACCATGTACTTCGAGGGCCAGGGCGTCGATCGGGATCGAGCCAGGGCGCTCGTCTGGTTTGCCCGGGCTGCCGAGGAAGGTTACGCGCGAGCTCAGAGCAATTTGGCCGCCCTGTATCTGGGCGAAGAGGGCATCGATCCGGACTACGAAAAGGCCTTGCACTGGTATGGGGAGGCGGCCGCACAGGGGCACACCGTGGCCCGTTACAACCTCGGCATGATGTACGCCCACGGCCTGGGTCTCGACCAGCCCGACTACGTCGCCGCGTACGGCCTGCTCAGCCCGATGGTAGAAAATGGCCATCGGGCCGCCGACGCGCTGATGAAATCGTTCCTCGGCGAAATGGACGAGGAGGAGTTGCTCGTCGCGCGTGAGCTGTCAAAGGAGTTGCGCGCGCAGGACCGGATGTTGGTCGCCCTTGACCAGCGGGCGGCCAACCGCTGAGAACCTCGCCAACCGACAGGTCAGGAGCTTGACTGAGCGGCGCCTTCGGGCGCCGTTTTCGTTGGCACCCCGGGTTCCGTGGCGCCGACTGGCTCAGAGCAGGGGCGAAGTCAGCCGGGCGAGGTTCTGCGCCAGAACGCGGCCGCGGCCACGTTCGCCCCACTGCTCGCGGGTCAGTAACGGACAGACACGTCGATAGGTTTCGATTTGGTCGGCCAGCCGGGCCGCGGTTTCGCTGGAGTAGAAAAGCAGGCCGAATTCGGCGTTGATCAACGAGGAGCGCACGTCGAGGTTGGCGCTGCCGACCAGCGAGAGCCGGCCGTCGCATAGGGTGATCTTGCTGTGCAGCAGTCGGGTGGGGTGACGCCGGATGATCACCCCGGCCTCGAGCAGTTCGTCGAAGTAGGATTCCTGCGCCAATTGCACCAGTGGGTGGTCGAGCGAACCGGGCAGGATCAGCTCGCAATGCACCCCTCGACGGGCGGCGGCCTTGAGCGCATCCAGGGTCGATTCGTCGGGGACAAAATACGGCGTGACGATTTCGACCCGTTCGGTGGCGGCATGCAACAGGCCCAGCAGCAGTCGCTGCAGCAGTGGCTCGGGGTATTCGGGGCCACTGGGGAGGCCGACGCAGGACTCGTGCCCGGCGGTGACCGGTGCCGGGAAATAGGTCTCGGTGTCCAGCAGTAGGCCCGCTTCCAGGTACCAGTCGCCGGCGAAGATGGCCTGCAGCTCCAGCACCACCGGCCCCTCGATGCGCAGCATCAGGTCCTCGTAGGACTGTCCGCGGCGGAATTCGGGGTGCACCAGGTTCATCGAGCCGGCGTAACCGAGCTGTCCGTCGATCACCACCAGCTTGCGGTGGTTGCGCAGATCGAAGCGGGCCGATTTGCGCGGCAGTTTCGAGCGCGGGAAGGCCCGGCCGACCGCGATGCCTCGTCGCCCGAGTCGCCGCAGCCCGCGCATGTCACCCTTGGAGCCGAAGTCGTCGACGATCAGTCGGACGGTAACGCCCCGCGCCGCGGCCCGTTCCAGGGCGTCGAACACCGGCCGGGTGGCCCGGTCGATCGCGGCAATGTAGAAGGCCAAGTGCACATGGTGTTTGGCCGCATCGATCTCGCGCACCAGTTCGGTGGCGAAGGCATCCATCGAATCGATCAGGCCGATGCGGTTGCCGTCGAACAGCGGAAACTGGCGCCAGCGACGCACCATCTGGTCGACCGCGGCGAAGCGCGTCGGCAGGTTGCCGCTGTCCTGCGGTTCGGCCTGCGCGAGGCGGTCGGTGATCGGGCGCAGGATGTGCGTCAGATGGGCGATCTTCTCGGCGCGGTCGCGGGAAATTCGTGGTCGGCCAACCAACAGGTACATCACCAGTCCGACGATCGGCAGGAAGAAGAGCAGCAGCAGCCAGGCGGTCGCGGCGGCGGGTGGACGGCGCAGCGGCACGATAAACAGCGCGGCGAGACGGATCGTCCACTCGATCAGGACGTAGAGTTGCGCTACGGGTGAATCGAGGAG
>JBHEOB010000056.1:809-10882 GCA_046261775.1 Guyparkeria sp. | reverse complement strand
GCAAAGAAGACGGCCGAGGCGACCAGACTTGCCGGTGCACCCATCGCGACACCCGCGATGGTGTGGCCCGAGGTGCAGCCCCCGGCCAATCGGGCGCCGAGGCCAATCAGCAGGCCTCCTGCGAGCCACCAGATCGCCGAGCCGAGCGTGGACTCCGGTACCAGGGCGGTGTAGAAGCGCCCGAATTCCGCGGCGGTGCCTTGCCAGGCGGGGGCGCCATCCGTGAGGGCTGCGATCAGGCCACCGAGCACGATGCCGACCAGGAACACGATCCGCCAGTCGCCGTCGCGATCCCGGGGCGTGCCGGGCTTGAGGTAGCCGGCCAGATTGGCGAAGCCCGTGGAGCAGGACAGGGGCTGATCGACCAGCCAGCGCTGAGCGAAGGCGAGCAGGGCGATCAGCGCGCCGACCAGCACCGGCGTCCACAGCGGCGATAAGAAAGCATCGATGAGCGTTGCGAATGGTTCCATTGTCGACAAGTGCCCCGGTGCCTGTGAACGACACCATCACCTTATCGGCCCTGAAGTGCCGGCGCCAACAGATGTTTTTTAGCGGCCCATAACGAGAGACACCCCCGGATGGCCGGGGGTGTCTGGTGTCGGCGCCAGGATCGCCAAGTTCGCTAGGATCGCTTCAGTCGGTCCGGTCGCGTCCTTCGCCCTTCTCGGGCAGCGTGATGTTGAGCTCGAACAGCTCGAACTGCTCGTTGTGCTCGACCTCGAACTTCACCGCATCGTCCTCGACGTGGACGTACTTGCGGATCACCTCGAGGATTTCCTTCTGCATTTCGGGCAGGTAGTGCGGCGTGCGTTCCTGCCCCTGGCCGCGCTCGTGCGCGATCAGGATCTGCAGGCGCTCCTTGGCCATCTTGGCGGACGGCTCCTGGGAACGGTTACGAAAGATATCCAGCAAACCCATGGCTTAACTCCGACCGAACAGGCGACCGAGAAACCCCTTCTTCTCGGTCTCGATGAATCGCATGGGCAGTTCCTCGCCCAGCAGGCGGCTAACCGCATCCTGGTAGGCCTGACCGGCATCGGTGTTCTGGTCCAGGATAACCGGTCGACCGGCATTGGATGCCTGGAGCACGGCGTTGGATTCCGGGATTGCCCCCAGCAGCGGGACGGCCAGAATTTCCAGCATGTCCTCGACCGAGAGCATTTCGCCGGTGCCAACGCGGTCCGGGGCGTAGCGCGTGATCAGCAGGTGCTCCTTGATGGAGGTCTCGCCATCCTTCGCGCGGCGCGACTTGGAGGCCAGGATGCCCAGCATGCGGTCGGAATCGCGTACCGAGGAGATCTCGGGGTTGGACACCACGATGGCCTCGTCGGCGTAGTACATCGCCAGTTGCGCGCCGCGCTCGATGCCGGCGGGTGAATCGCAGACGATGTACTCGAAGCCTTCCTCGCGCAGGTCGTCGAGCACCTTGCCGACGCCTTCCTCGGTCAGCGCATCCTTGTCCTTGGTCTGGGAGGCCGGCAGCACGTAGAGGTTGTCGACTTCCTTGTGGCGGATCAGGGCCTGGTTCAGCCCGGCCTCGCCCTGAATGACGTTGACGATGTCATAGACCACGCGGCGTTCGACGCCCATGATCAGGTCGAGGTTGCGCAGGCCGACGTCGAAGTCGATCACCACGGTCTTCTTGCCGGCCATGGCCAGGCCGCTCGAAATGGCAGCACTGGTCGTCGTCTTGCCAACGCCGCCCTTGCCGGAGGTTACCACCAGGACTTTGGACACGGATTGTCTCCCTACTCGCAAAAGATTGTTGACGTTAAGTCTGTCGTGCCGGGCGCCCGCCCGCGGGCCCCGGGTTGTCGGGTGCCCGGACTGTGCCACAAAGCCACGCCATTCCCAATGCTGTTGTCGCGCGGTGCCTCCCGGGGGAGGCGAGCCGGCTCAGTCGAACGCCTCGACGACGAGCTGGCCGTCGACCAATTCGACCACCACGCGTTTGCCCCAGGCCGGGTGCCGGGCCAACTGCTCGCCGTCGAGGAAGGTTCCGCAGATGGCGATGATCTCGGGCTCGAAGGACTCGCAGAAGATCCGCGCTTGCGTCTGGTTGCCCGCGCCGGCCGCGGCGGTGCCCTTGAGCGCGCCGTGGATGTAGATCGAGCCGTCGGCGACCACGCGGGCGCCGGCCCCGACGGTGTTCATCACCACCATGTCCTGGCCCTGGGCATAGAGCTCGGTGCCCGAACGTACCGGGTGGCGCAGGATCATCGGGGCGACTGGCCCGGCTTGAGCGGCTTGAGCGGCCGGGGCCTGCTCGGTGGCCGGTGGCGCGGGCTCGACGGGTTCCGCTTCGGCGACCGGCTCGGGTTCGGCCGAGGCCTGCGCCGGGACGTCCGCGGTGGCCTGGTCGTCGAATACCGGCAGGTCGGCACCGCGAGCCTGGGTTTTCTGCTGGTCGTTGCCGTGGACCACGCCGACCGGCTCGAGGCGATAATTGCGCAGCAGGCTGACCAGGGCGGGGAAATCGATCCACTTGCCGCTGTCCGCGATCGTTCCGAGATCGATCACGCAGGGCTGGCGTTCGTCACCGACGCCGGGGTTGCCGAAGCGTTCGCTCAGGCTGCGGGTGAGCTTGAGCAGGTGGGTCTCGTAGAGGTGGACATGGGTAAGCGCCAGTGAGCGCTGGTCGATGTCGAGGGCCGGGGCGCTGGTGTTGGCGGCCTTGCGGGTGGTTGCGGTCATTGATGAGCTCGATTTTCGTCCTGACGATGATAGGGCGATGACTGATCCGGTTGGTGTTCGCGCTGCTGACTGGCAGGCCGATGGGCACGCGTTCTCATTGGCCCCGCCGTCACAGGCGACACAGGGCGAGGCGGAATTCGATGTCCTCGTTCAGTTGACGCGGATGGCCGTTCTCGCGATCCAGTGTCATGAAGCGCACGGTGAAACGATGCTTGCCTGCGCTGATTTCGGGATAGGAGTCGGTGTCCTCGTCGATCATCACGCGCAGGAGCTGGTAGGGCGCGGCACTCTCGATACTCTGCTGCAAAAAGCCGTCCTCGGCCACGACCGACATCGTGTCGACGCTGTTGCGGATCAGGCTGATGACCAGCTCGTTGGCCTGACGGATGTCGGTGAACGGTTCGAGCCAGGTCTCGATATCCTGACGCCGCTCGGCGTCCGGCAGGGCCAGCCAGTAGTGCAGGCCGGGAATGTCGAACTCGCAGAGCGCGCCGGGAATCGAGGCGCGCTGGCGCACGGCATTCAAGAGCTCGTGGTTCTTGAGGTGCGCGCCGGGCTGGGCGTGATAGCCGTGCAATGACTTGATCAGGCCGTTCTGCTGGCCGAGCAGGGCGTTGAGCTTGTTGCTATCGACGCCGGGGGAATCCGGCACGTTCATCAGGCGGGCCTGCTGGCGCTCGAGCTCCTTGATCAGCTCGCGCTTGATATCGATGCGCGAAAGCACATCGGCCGCCTCGAGCAGCAGCAGCACGGTGCAGAGGGTGTCATTGCGCGAGCTGCTCTGCAGGTGGTGGTCGATGCGAGTGAACAGGTTGTCGAGCCTGAGACAGGCCCGAATCCGTTCGTTCAGCGGTTGCTCGTAGATTTTCAGAGTTGAATTCCGATCCATGGGATGCCGATGCGGGTCGAGGATGTGGTGGCCATCTCGCGCCTGTCATTCTCTGCCTGCCCGCGGAATAACTCAACTTCCACGGGGATGGACACGCGACAAGCAGTCAGTCCGGCTCGTAGCCCAGGATCGGCGCGAGCCACTTCTCGGCGTCGGCGCGGCTCCAACCCTTGCGCTGGGCGTAGTCATCCACCTGGTCCGGGCCGATGCGGCCCACACCGAAGTAGCGCGCCTCGGGGTGGGCCAGATACCAGCCCGAGACGGCAGCGCCCGGGTGCATGGCGTACGAGTCGGTCAATTCCATTCCGATGCGTCCGGGCGCCAGGAGTTCCCAGAGCGTGCCTTTTTCCGTGTGGTCCGGGCAGGCGGGATAGCCCGGAGCCGGGCGGATGCCCTGGTATTTCTCGGCGATCATCTCGTCGTTGGAGAGGGTTTCGTCGGCGGCGTAGCCCCAGAATTCCTTGCGCACCCGTTCGTGCAGGCGCTCGGCGAAGGCCTCGGCCAGCCGGTCGGCCAGCGATTGCAGCAGGATGGCATGGTAGTCGTCGTTCGCCTCCTCGAAGCGCTTGACGTGCGGCTCGATGCCGTGGCCAGTCGTGACCGCGAACCCGCCGATCCAGTCCTTGACCTTGCTGCCGGTCGGCGCGACGAAGTCGGCCAGACACTGGTTGGGTTTGCCGCCGGAACGGGGCATCTGCTGGCGGATGTGGTGCAGCGTGGTCTTCACGCCCTGGCGCGACTCGTCGGTGAACACGCGGATATCGTCGTCGATCGAGGCGGCCGGCCAGAAGCCGTAGACGGCCTTGGCCGTCAGCCACTTTTCCTCGACGATCTGCTCGAGCATGGCCCGGCCGTCCTCGTAGAGCTTCCTGGCCTCGGTGCCCACCTTGTCGTCGTCGAGGATCATGGGGAACTTGCCGAACAACTGCCAGCTCTGGAAGAACGGCGTCCAGTCGATGCGCTCGACCAGTTCGTCGAGCGGGAAGTCCTCGATCACGTGCACGCCGGGCTGACTCGGGGCGACGGGTTGGTAGTCGTCGAAGTCGACCCGCTGGCGGTTGTCGCGCGCCTGATGGATGGAAACGCGCTTGGCCTCCTTCTGGTTGGCCTGGCGGCGCTCGACCACCTTGGCGTACTCGCCCTCGACCTCGTCGACGAACGCCTGCTTGTTCTTGCCCAGCAGCTTGCTGGCCACGCCCACGGCGCGCGAGGCGTCGAGCACGTGGATGACCGGCTGGTCGTAGGAGGGCTTGATCTTCAGCGCGGTGTGCAGCTTGGAGGTGGTTGCCCCGCCGATCATCAGGGGGATGTCGAAGCCCTGGCGCTGCATCTCACTGGCGACGTTGGTCATCTCCTCGAGTGATGGCGTGATAAGCCCGGAAAGGCCGATCAGGTCCGCATTCTCCTCGCGTGCCGCATCCAGGATCTTCTGGGTCGGCACCATCACGCCCAGGTCGACGATCTCGAAGCCGTTGCATTGCAGGACCACGCCGACGATGTTCTTGCCGATGTCGTGGACGTCGCCCTTGACCGTCGCCATGATGATCTTGCCGGCCGACTGGGCCTGGCAGCTTTCCTCTTCCATGTAGGGCAGCAGGTGGGCCACGGCCTTCTTCATCACCCGCGCGGACTTGACCACCTGCGGCAGGAACATCTTGCCGGCACCGAACAGGTCGCCGACGACGTTCATGCCGTCCATCAGTGGGCCCTCGATGACGTGCAGGGGCAGCTCGGCGTTCTGCCGCGCCGCCTCGGTGTCCTCGATGACGTACTCGTCGATGCCCTTGACCAGCGAATACTCGAGGCGCTTTTCCACCGGCCACTCGCGCCAGGTCAGGTCCGGGCCACTCGATTTCTCCCCGCCGGAATCGCGGTACTTGTCGGCCAGTTCCAGCATGCGATCGGTGGCGTCATCGCGGCGGTTGAGCACGATGTCCTCGACCGCCTCGCGCAGTTCGTCGGGGATCTCGTCGACCACGGTGAGCTGGCCGGCATTGACGATGCCCATGTCCATGCCCGCCCGCGTGGCGTGGTAGAGGAAGACGCTGTGGATCGCCTCGCGCACGGGCTCGTTGCCACGGAAGGAGAACGACACGTTCGAGACCCCGCCGGAGATCAGCGCGTGCGGCAGGTTTTCCTTGATCCAGCGGGTGCCCTCGATGAAATCGACCGCGTAGTTGTTGTGCTCCTCGATACCGGTGGCGATGGCGAAGATGTTCGGATCGAAGATGATGTCTTCGGGCGGAAAACCGATGCCGGTCAGCAGGTCGTAGGCGCGCTGGGCGATTTCCTGGCGCCGCTCCAGGCTGTCCGCCTGGCCGTCCTCGTCAAAGCCCATCACCACGGCGGCGGCACCGTAGCGCTGCACCGTGCGCGCCTGCTCGAGGAACGACTCCTCGCCCTCCTTGAGCGAGATCGAATTGACCACCGCCTTGCCCTGGACGCACTTGAGGCCCGCCTCGATTACCTCGAACTTCGAGGAGTCGATCACGATCGGCACGCGCGAGATGTCTGGCTCGGCGGCGACGAGGTTGAGGAAGCGCTGCATCGCGTCGACGCCGTCGATCAGCCCCTCGTCCATGTTCACGTCGATCATCTGCGCGCCGTTGTCGACCTGCTGGCGGGCCACGTCCAGTGCGGTGTCGTAATCGCCTTCCTTGATCAGGCGGCGGAATCGCGCCGAACCGGTGACGTTGGTGCGCTCGCCGATGTTGACGAACAGCGAGTCGGGCGTGATGTTGAACGGTTCGAGCCCGGAAAGACGGCAGGCGATCTCCGGCTTTTTCGGCCGGCGTGGGGCGACGCCCTCGACCCGGCGCGCCATCTCGGCGGTGTGTGCCGGGGTGGTGCCACAGCAACCGCCGATGATGTTTAGAAAGCCGGCCTCGGCCCATTCGCCGATCGCGGCGGCCATCGGGTCGGCCTCCAGGTCGTACTCGCCCAGTTCGTTGGGCAGCCCGGCGTTCGGGTGCGCTGAAATAAAGTACTCGCTCAGGCGCGAGAGCTCGGAGACGTACTGGCGCAGGAGATCGGGGCCGAGCGCGCAGTTCAGGCCGATCGACAGCGGCCGGGCATGGCGCAGGGAGTTGTAGAACGCCTCGGTGGTCTGGCCCGAGAGGGTGCGCCCGGAGGCGTCGGTGATCGTCCCGGAGATCATCACCGGCCAGCGCTGGCCGTGCGCGACAAACAGCTCCTCGAGCGCGAACACCGCCGCCTTGGCGTTGAGCGTGTCGAAGATGGTCTCGATCAGGAAGATGTCGACGCCGCCCTCGATCAGCGCCTCGGCCGATTCGCGGTAGGCGTCGACCAGCTCGTCGAAGCTGGTGTTGCGGTAACCCGGGTCGTTGACGTCCGGCGAGATCGACGCGGTGCGGTTGGTCGGCCCGAGGATGCCGGCGACAAAACGCGGCTTGTCGGGGGTCTCGGCGGTTTTCTCGTCGGCCGTCTTGCGCGCGATCTGCGCGGCGACCACGTTGATCTCCCGCGAGAGATCTTCCATCCGGTAGTCGGCCATCGCGATGCGCGTGGACGAGAAGGTGTTCGCCTCGATGATGTCCGCGCCGGCGTCCAGATACTGGCGGTGGATGTCCTCGATCACGTCCGGGCGGGTCAGCACCAGCAGGTCGTTGTTGCCCTTGAGGTCAGAGGGCCAGTCGGCAAAGCGCTCGCCACGAAAGTCATCCTCGTTGAGCTGTGCGTTCTGGATCATGGTGCCCATGGCGCCATCGAGTACCAGGATGCGCTCGCGCATCAGGTCACGCAGTTGGTCGAAAACGGGATGGTCTCGGTCGATCGAAGTCATGGATGACGCACGGTCCTGGATAGGCCGGCCGGGCGTCCTGCGCAGGTATGGCAGGCGGCACGGTCGGCGAGGTGGATTTCGAAGGCGGGAGTATACCGTAGAGGCCCCTCGAACGCGGGCAACCGCGGCCAGGGCTATTCCCTGTGCGCGTCGTGCTGGTCGCGGTTTTTCGCCTGGCGCAGGCGGAGGAACCGCTGGGCGCGCCGGCGTCGCTTGTGCCTGGAGATGTTGATGCGCCACATCACGCGAATGATGGCAAAGCCGAGCAGCGAGCTGATGAACGACAGGGTCAACAGCCCGACCCCGAGGGGCAGCCAGATCGCCGGAAGCTGACTCATGGCGTAGCCAACGCTCATCTCACCTGTAGGTGGGGCCAGTGCCGCGCCGGTGAGCATGGCGCCGATCTGGTAGGCCAGCCAGAGCAGGGGGGGGATGGTGAACGGGTTGGTGGTCCAGACCAGGGCCACCGCCAGGGCGATGTTGACCCGCATGGCGATGGCGCCCACCGCGGCGATGAGCATCTGTCCCGGCAGCGGGATGAAGGCGAGGAACAGGCCCAGCGCGACGCCGCCGGAAACCGAACGACGGTTCAGGTGCCAGAGATTGGGGTCGCCGAGAAACTGCGCTACCGGGCGCAGGAAGGGCTGGCTCACGATGCGCTGGCGATTGGGTGTCAGGCGACGAAAAAACTTCCGCGGCATTTGGGCCTCGTCAAGCGTCGGTGTGCCGGGCGGCGCGGCCGCACCGACCGCGACTCGGGCGGTGGGCTGGCGGAATCCGTATCCGTTCCCGGCAAGGTGCCTTCTACAGGCTTTTCAGCAGCTCCCGCACCTTGTGACTCAACGTCATGTAGTCGCGCTTTTCCTCCTCGCTCAATCCGCCGATGACCCGGTGGCGAAATTGGGCCAGCGCGTTGTCGGCGGCTTCGATGCGGGCGTGGGCCGACGGCTGGAGCCAGATGGTCTTCGCACGACGGTCGGACTCGGAAACGCGCCTCTCGATCCAGTCGCCCCGCTCCAGGCCATCGAGCAGCTTGACCAGGGTCGGGCCTTCGATGGCCAGTTCGCCCGCCACCTCCTTCTGTGTGCGGCCTTCGCCTTCGTCGCGCAGGATGCGCAACACGGCCCACGCCGAAGCGGTCAGGTCGAACTCGCTCAGGGTCTCGTTCACCTGGACGCGCCATAGCCGGGAGACGTCGAATACCAGACGGGTGATTTCGTCTTCGCGTTGTTGGGCCGAGTCGGTGGATTGGGTCATGGAGGGGCGCCGAGTGTCATGGGGAGCAAACATTCGTATGTTGGCATTACTCGGGCGCTTTGACCATCCCGGTTGATCATCCCCGGGCCGCCTGCGCGATGGGTGGGTGCTGCGGATCAGGGCGGCTGGCATGACGGCTGGGCACGGGCCGCGCGGGCGGCTTTGGGCCCGTTCGGGGCCCGGTCGGCAGATTGCCGCAGCAAGGCGTTTGCGGTAGCATATTGCCCTTGTATCGGGGGCCGTCGGTCCGCCATCAACCCGTTAATATTGTGGCTCATTAATGACCAAGTTCGTCTTCGTTACCGGTGGGGTCGTCTCGTCACTGGGCAAGGGAATCGCCGCCGCCTCGCTGGGTGCGTTGCTCGAATCGCGCGGCCTGCGTGTGACGCTGATGAAGCTCGATCCCTACATCAACGTCGACCCCGGCACGATGAGCCCTTTCCAGCATGGCGAGGTGTTCGTCACCGACGACGGCGCGGAAACGGACCTCGACTTGGGCCATTACGAGCGCTTCGTGCGCTCGCCGGTCGGCCGACGCAACAACTTCACCACCGGGCGCGTCTACGAGACCGTCATTCGTCGCGAACGACGTGGCGACTATCTCGGTGGGACGGTTCAGGTCATCCCGCACGTCACCGACGAGATCAAGCGCCGCGTGGTCGAGGGGGCGAAGGGTTACGACGTCGCCCTGATCGAGATCGGCGGCACGGTCGGCGACATCGAGTCGCTGCCGTTTCTCGAGGCGATTCGCCAGTTGGGCGTGGAGATGGGGCACGATCGCGCCATCTTCATGCACCTGACATTGGTGCCTTACATAAAGGCCGCCGGCGAGGTCAAGACCAAGCCGACCCAGCACTCGGTCAAGGAACTGCGCTCGATCGGTATCCAGCCCGACATCCTGGTCTGCCGCGCCGAGGTGCCGCTGCCGGAAGAAGAACGCCGCAAGATCGCCTTGTTTACCAACGTCGAGCACGATGCGGTCATCTCCGCGATCGACGCCGACACGATCTATCGCATTCCGCGCCTGCTGCATGCCCAGAAGCTCGATGAGATCGTGTTGAGGAAGCTGCACATGAGTGCCGGGCCGGCGGACCTGACGGAGTGGGATCGGGTGGTCGAGGCGCAGACCAAGCCCGACCGTATCGTCGATATCGCCATGGTCGGCAAGTACGTCGATCTGGTGGACGCCTACAAGAGCGTCAACGAGGCGCTGTTGCACGCCGGCATCCAGACCCGCACCCGGGTGAACATCCATTACTTCGATTCGGAATCCTTCGAGCACGATGGCGTGTCCCGGCTCGAGGGCATGGACGCGATCCTGGTGCCGGGCGGCTTCGGTTCGCGCGGGGTCGAGGGCAAGATCGCCGCGGTGCGCTATGCCCGCGAGTCCGGCAAGCCGTATCTGGGCATCTGCCTTGGCATGCAGGTGGC
>JBHEOB010000056.1:0-799 GCA_046261775.1 Guyparkeria sp. | reverse complement strand
CGTCGCCGGCCTCGAGGGCGCGCATTCAACCGAGTTCGATCGCGAGGCGGCCGATCCGGTCATCGCCCTGATCACCGAGTGGCGTGATGAAGAGGGCAACCTGATCGAGCGCGGTGAAGACGTCGACATGGGCGGCACCATGCGCCTGGGTGCGCAGCGCTGTCGTATCGAGCCGGGCACGTTGGCCGAACGCATCTACGCCACCGGCGAGATCAGCGAGCGCCATCGCCACCGCTACGAGTTCAACAACGGCTACCGGAAGACGCTATCCGATGCGGGGTTGGTGTTCGCCGGCTGGTCGGCGGAAAACGATCTGGTCGAGACGGTGGAGTTGCCGGATCATCCGTTCTTCTTTGCCTGTCAGTTCCATCCGGAGTTCCGCTCCACACCGCGCGACGGCCATCCGCTGTTCGTCGCCTTCGTCAACGCCGCCCATGTCCAGCGAGTGGGCAAATCCGAAGGGCTGGAAGACGCATGACGATAAAGCTCCTGGATTTCGAAGTCGGCCTGGACCAGCCGCTGTTCCTGATTGCCGGTCCCTGCGTGATCGAGTCGGCCGACCTGGCGCATGAGACGGCCGGCCGTTTGAAGGAAATGGCAGAAACCGCCGGCATCCGGCTGATCTACAAGAGTTCCTTCGATAAGGCGAATCGTTCGTCGACCGAAAGCTTCCGTGGGCCGGGCATGGAGAAGGGCCTGGCGATCCTCGAGGACGTCAAGCGCGAATTCGGTCTGCCGGTGCTCACTGACGTCCACGAGGACACCCCGCTCGAGGAGGTCGCCTCGGTGGTCGACGTGC
>JBHEOB010000055.1:0-11627 GCA_046261775.1 Guyparkeria sp. | reverse complement strand
GCCGCATCCTGCGCGATCAGGCGGTTGATGTTGTCGCGAAAGCTGCAGGCCTCCGTGGTGCAGCCAGGCGTATCGTCCTTGGGATAGAAGTACAGCACCAGCCACTGGCCACGATAGTCGGACAGCGAGCGGGTCGCGCCATCTTGATCGGGCAGGGCGAAGGCCGGGGCGGTATCACCAACCGACAGCTCGGTCGCCTGGGCACCGCCGGCGAGAAATAGGGAGGCAAGGATGGCGAAAAAACGGGGCATGATGCGATCACCGTGACGAGGAAGGGATCACGGAGTAAAGCAGCTTTTTGCCCGAACGCCAGTTCGCGATCGCGCCTGGCACTCAGTCGCGACCGATCGCGCGCCAGCCGATATCGCGACGGCAGAAACCACCCTCGAACTGCACCTTGTCGACCCCGACGTAGGCGGCCCGTTGCGCCGCCTCGACCGTCTCGCCCAGCGCGGTGATGCAGAGCACGCGCCCGCCGTTGGTGACGACCTGCCCATCCTTCTCGGCCGTGCCGGCGTGGAAGGCCTTGACGCCATCGGGCAACGCGTCGAGGCCGGTGATCACGTCACCCTTCGACGAGCTTTCCGGGTAGCCAGCGGAAGCGAGCACCACGCCCACGGCGGCCTGCGAGGTCCACTCCGCGGTGACGGTATCGAGGGTGCCTTTGACGCCGGCCTCGAGCAGGTCGACCAGATCGCTTTCCAGGCGCATCAGTACCGGCTGGGTCTCGGGATCGCCGAAACGGCAGTTGAACTCGAGCACCTGCGGCTCGCCATCCGAGCCGATCATCAGACCGGCGTAAAGAAAACCACTGTAGGGCAGGCCGTCGAGGGCCATGCCCTTCACGGTCGGCTCGATCACGGTCTCCATCACCTTGGCGATCATGGCCTCAGTGAGCACCGGCGCGGGCGAGTAAGCACCCATGCCGCCGGTATTGGGGCCGCGGTCCCCGTCGTCACGGGCCTTGTGGTCCTGGCTGGAGGCCATCGGCAGGACGTGTTCGCCGTCGACCATGACGATGAAGCTCGCCTCCTCGCCCTCGAGGAAGGACTCGACCACCACGCGCGCGCCGGCCGCGCCGAACTGGCCGGCGAAGATGTCACGGATGGCCGCCTGGGCCTCCTCGATGCTCTGGGCGACGATCACGCCCTTGCCGGCGGCCAGGCCGTCGGCCTTGACCACCACCGGCGCGCCGTGTTCGTGGACAAAGTCGATCGCCGGCGCGGCCGTGTCGAATACCCGGTAGGTCGCGGTCGGGATGCCGTGGCGCTCCATGAAATCCTTGGCAAAGGCCTTGGAGCCTTCCAGTTGCGCGGCATCACGTGCCGGACCGAAGATCGGCAGGCCGGCATCGCGGAAGGTATCGACCACGCCCTCGACCAGCGGTGCCTCAGGGCCGACCACGGTGAGATCGACGGCATTTTCGGCGGCGAAGGCGACCAGTTCGGCCACGTTGGTCGCCGGAACGGGCACGTTGCAGCACTTGGTCTCGGTGGCCGTACCGGGGTTGCCGGGGGCGACGAAGACCGTCTCCACCCGCGGGGACTGCGCGATCTTCCATGCCAGGGCGTGCTCGCGGCCACCACCGCCGATTACCAGTACCTTCATGCCTTCACCTCCACGCCTTCACCAGGCTACGCGTCTGCTCGTTTCGCTCGCCACACGGTCACGGGCGGGCGAACAGGATTAGGGAGCGCATTCTACATCAGCACACCGACCCACCGCCCAAGCGCGGCAGGGCCAAACCGGCGGACTGGGTGACCCCGGCTGGATTACAATGGCGGCATGCCATCGATCATGCTGTTCGAACCCGAGATCCCGCCCAACACCGGTAACCTGATCCGACTGTGCGCCAACACCGGCAGCGAGTTGCACCTGGTCGAGCCGCTGGGTTTTTCTCTCTCGGACAAGGCCCTGCGACGGGCGGGCCTTGACTATCACCAACTCACCCACGTCCACCGCCACATCGATCTCGAACAGGCGCGACTGGCGATGACGGGGCGACTGCTGGCCTTCTCGACACGGGGCACGACCCGCTACGACCGGATCGTTTACCGGGACGACGACGTGCTGCTGTTCGGGCCGGAAACCCGCGGCCTTCCCGATACGGTGCTCGAGTCACTGCCCGCATCGCAACGACTCTACCTGCCGATGGTGGCCGGCTCGCGCAGCCTCAACCTGGCCAACGCCGCTTCGGTGGCCTTGTTCGAGGCGTGGCGGCAACTGAGCTTCACGGGGGCGAAATGACGAATCACTGGTCGATGGCGGCTATCGGGCACATCCAGAGCCCCTACCGGGAAGGGTTCGGCATCCCGCGCCAGCCGGGCATCGTGCCGGCGGCCACGGGTGTGTTGATACCCACCGGCGAATGGAGTGAACCGAGCGCCTGGCAGGGCATCGAGGCGTTCTCGCACCTGTGGCTGGTGTGGGTATTCCATGCCAAACGCCGCATGCAGCCGGACGATCGCAAGGCGGTGCGCCCACCGCGACTGGGGGGAAACCAGCGGGTGGGCGTCTTTGCCAGCCGCGCCCCGGTCCGTCCCAACCCGATTGGACTGTCGGTGGTGCGACTGATCGACGTGCAGCGCGGCGACGAGGGCGTGCAGCTCTACCTGGGCGGGCTGGACCTGCTCGATGGCACGCCGATCCTCGACGTCAAGCCGCATGTGCCATATGCCGACTGCCCGACAGACAGTCGTGGCGGCTGGGCAAGCGGGCCGCCGGAACGGCTCGCCGTACTCTGGGGCGCGGCCGAATCCTGGCTGGATCGACTCTCCGCCGAACGGATCGCGCTGATCGAGCAAAGCCTGGCGCAGGACCCGCGCCCGGCGTTCCACGACGACCCCCAACGGATCTACGGCATGCGCATCGAGGAAATCGACGTGCGCTTCGTCGTGCGCGAGCACTGTGCGGAGATTGTGGAGATCGTGCCGGCGACGGACTGATCCGAGGTGCTTGGTTCTCGGCGGGTTGTCAATCTTCGGCGCGCGGATCGCGGGAGAGCAGTTCGGCCACCGCCTCTCGAGCGGGCAAACCCTGGTAGAGCACGCGGTAGACGCCCTCGGTAATCGGCATGTCCTGCCCGTAGGCCTGCGCCAGTCGATGCCCCTCGCGTGCCGCACTGATGCCCTCGACCGCCTGACCGATCGCAGCGACCGCGTCATCCACCGACTCGCCCTTTGACAGTCGCAGACCGAATTGCCGGTTGCGGGAATGGTCGTCGGTGCAGGTCAGCACCAGATCACCTAGGCCGGCCAGACCGGTGAAGGTCTCCGGCCGCGCACCCAGCGCGCACCCCAGACGCGACATCTCGGCCAGGCCGCGCGTGATCAGGGCGGCGCGGGTGTTGGCGCCGAAGCCGAAGCCATCCGAGACGCCGGCGGCAATCGCCAGCACGTTCTTCAGGCCGCCGGCGAGCTCGATCCCGACCACGTCGCTGCTGGGATAGCAGCGGATGTGGTCGTTGCGCAGCGCCTCGGCAACGCGCTCGGCCACGTCCCGGTCGAGACTGCCGACCGCCAGCGCCGCCGGCCGACCGTGCGCCACCTCGATGGCGAAGGTCGGCCCCGACACCACCGCGAACGACACATCACTTAGCGCACCGGCCACCAGCTCGTCGATACGCCGCCCCGTGCCGGGCTCGAAGCCCTTCGAGGCGGTGACGTAGGTGGCCGAGCGCGGCAGGGCTTCAGTGTGCTCGGCGAGGAATTCGCCCAGGATCTTGGTCGGCAGGACCAGCCAGACCTGGTCGGCATCCTCGACCGCCCAGGACAGGTCCGAGCCAGCGCGCAGCGTCTCCGGCAGATCGATGCCGGGCAGGTAGCGCGCGTTCTGGTGGTCCCGGTCGATGGCCGCCGCCTGCTCGGCGTCGCGCGCCCACAGGCGTACCCAGGCGCCGTTGGCCGCCAGCAGGGAGGCCAGCGCGGTGCCCCAGGAACCGGCGCCGAGTACGGCAATCCGTCTTCGATCCGCTGCGCTCATGCCGCCAGGTTTCAGTTCGGGCGCGCGTCGCCGGCGCCTTCCACCTCGGCCGCGCGCTGCTGCTTGTGCTGGGCGTACAGGGCATCGAAGTTGATCGGCTGAAGGACCATCTGCGGGAAGCCGCCCTTCATCACCAGGTCGCCCACCGTCTCGCGGATGTAGGGGAAGATTAGCGTTGGGCAGTACGCGCCTAGCAAATGGCGGCGCGTGGCGTCATCGAAGCCCTTGATAGTGAACACGCCGCCGTACTGCACCTCGGCGAGATAGATGGTCTTCTCGTCGTGCGTTGCAGTGACGGTGATGGTCAGCTCGGTCTCGAAGGCCGCATCGCTCAAGCGGGTGGCATTGTTGCCCACCTGGACACTGACCTCGGGCTTCCAGTCATCGCGCGTGAAGATGTCCGGTGCCTGAGGCGACTCGAAGGACAGGTCCTTGAGGTAGATCTTCTGCACGAAGAACTGCTGCTCGTTGCCTTCGGTCGCCTGGCCGTTGCCGGCGGCGGTGTTTTCGCCCTCTGCCATGTCGGTATTCCTGGTAATCGGTTGTTTGTTTGGGATTCAGCGGACGCCGTGTCCGGCCAGCCACTGTGTCAATTGCGCGGCCGGCAGAGCGCCGGAGAGGCGGTCGACTTCACGGCCGCCGGAGAAAAGGATCATCGTGGGGATGCTTCGGATACCGAAGCGGGCTGAGACGTTCGGCGCACGCTCGGTCTCGAGCTTGGCCACCACCAGCCGGCCACGAAGGTCGTCCGCGATCTGGTCGAAGGTGGGCGCCATCATCTTGCAGGGCCCACACCAGTCGGCCCAGAAATCGACCAGAACGGGCAGGTCGTTGCGGCCGACGTGTCGATCGAAGCCGGGCTCGTCGAGTGTCACCGGCTGGCCGGGGAACAGGGCCTGACCGCACCGGCCGCAGTTGCCGGCGCCCAGGCGTGCGGCGGGCAGCCGGTTGATCGCCCCGCAATGCGGGCAGACCACGTGTTTGGAGTCACTCATCGCGCCGCGTCCTCTCGCTTCATGCCGGCCTCCATGATACCGCGACGGGGCTCAGGCGCCCTCGACCGGCGGCTCGCCCGCGGCCCGACGTGCCTCCGCCTCCACCAGCGGCGTCAGCCGGTTGTCACGATCGAGCGCCGCCAGTTCGTCGTAGCCACCCACGTGCGTCTCGCCGATAAAGACCTGCGGCACCGTGAGTCGCTTGGCCCGCTGGATCATCTCTTCCTTCTTCGCCGCCGACAGCTGGACGTTGATCGACTCGAAACCGAGGCCACGCTTTTTCAGCAGTCGCTTGGCGAAATGGCAGAAGGGACAGAGCGGGCTCTGGTAGACGACGATCGGCGCCTGCTCGGCGGGAATGGAGGGTGCATCGCTCATGGAAAACCTATTTGCCCTTGGAGACCGGGTAGTTCTGACCCTCCCAGGCCAGGATGCCGCCGCCAAGGTGGCTGACGTCCTCCAGCCCCCCCTTCACCAGCACATTGGCCGCCGTGGCCGAGCGGTTGCCAGAGCGGCAGTAGAGCACCACTTCGTCGGGGTTCTCTCCCTTGATCTCGCCCAACTTGTTTTGCAGCTTGCCCAACGGGATGTGGCGCGCGCCCTTGATATGCCCGGTCTTCCACTCGTTGTCTTCGCGAACATCGATCAGCGTAACGCCGTCGCGACCCGCCTTGCGGGCGACCTCGGCGGGGTCGAGCGTCTTGAATTTCTGCAGGCGACGGGAGAGCTCGTTGCCGATCAGCAACACGACCAGGACGGCAGCCACGATGGACAGCACCCAGTGACGAGCGAGGAAGTCGATAAGGGATTCCATGAGTGGTTCTCGGGTTCTTGAAGGGCGTTTAGGGCATCGCTGCGCGAACCACCTGACCGTGGCGAGGTTTCATCAACGGCCGAAAGCGCCGTCACCGAGGGTGAAACCGATCGGCAGAGCGGTCATCGTTTCGTGCAGCCAACTGCGCCATACAATGGCGGGAGCCCGCCAAAAATTCAAGGCACCGCCGGCGCGGGAGCCGATACGGTGCCTTGTGGCTCAATCAAACCCGGCAACACCGGGCCTCGCCGCGACTCACGACACGCGGCGCACACCCAACTTCTCGAGGATCGAATCCAGCGGGCAGAAACGCGTGATGCCGCTCTGGAACAGGTTCAGGCCGATGAAAGCCGTCAGCCACAACCACGACAACTGGCCGAGATCGGCCTGCCCGGTGAAGTGGGCCAGCACCAGGGTGGCCAGGATCATCAGCCCGGCGATGATGCGCACATAGCGATCGGTATTCATGCTTTGCCTCCGCAATAATCGGTTGATTGGCACGCCAACAACAAAGGGCACACCTGAATAGAATTATTTTATCCTATCCTAATTAAGCGGGCAAAAAACCTCTTGCATCATGCCGATCAGGCGCAACGTCCGCGCATCCGATACCCGGTAGAACACCCGGTTGGCGTCCTTGCGAGAAGCAAGTATGCCCTTGTCGCGCAGGATCGCCAGATGCTGGGAAATGTTGCTCTGGGTAGTGCCGACGGCCTCGACGATCTGCTGCACACTGAGCTCGTTGTCGCCCAGCACGCACAGGATCTTCAGGCGGAGCGGGTGTGACATCGCCTTCAGTGATCGCGAGGCACGCTCGATGTCCTCTGATCGGCCCATCAGCCGGGTGGCGGGATATTCCTCGGTTTCCAAGTTCATGGTTCGACCCAAGTGCTGGTTGCGGGTGACGGATGACGCCGCGTTCCCGGACATGCCGGGGAGCCGAAAGCGATGGCCCGGGCGCTTCGGCCTCCGCCGCTTGCCCCGGCTCGCCCGCTCGGCGAAATCCCTCTCACTCCGTATACTACCGCTTTTCCGCCGGATTGTTGCAGTCGATGCGCCAGCGCACGGGCCAGGCCGCAGCACGACGATCGCCCGGCGGCACCGCATCCTCTCGCTCGTTCACGGTCAGGGGCAGCCTTGCCACAGTCACCGCCAATCCGACACGCCGCCTCGCCACCTCGCCGCCAATTCGGAGCGGTCAGGTTCGCTATCCTCCTGGCGCTGACCACGTGCGCCACGCCCACCTTCGCCGAGGAGGCCATCGAGGAGCGGATCGACGCACAGCGCGAGGAGATCGAGTCGACCGAAAGCGAACGAACCGCCGCCCGCGAGTCACTGGACAAGTTGCAAGAGCGCATGGGCTTCCTCGAGGAGAAAGCGGCGGAACTGGACAGGGAGCGTGGCGAACTCGAGTCTCGTCAGCGAGAGCTTGATCGTCGCGAGGCTGAACTGCGCGAAGGACTGACCGAACGACGCGCCGAGCTCGATCGCCGCCTGCAAGCTGCCTACCCCCTGACTCGTGGCAGCGTCCTGCAAGCATTGCTGGGTGATGGCGACGCCCTGCAGACCGATCGCAACCTGCACTACCTGCGTGCATTGATCCGCCCCGTCGAGGAGGCGCGGCAGGCCCTCGAGAGGCAACGGATCGAGCTGGCCGGAAACCGCGAGGCAATCGCCCAGACCGACAGTGAATTACGCCAGTCTGGTGAGCGACTGGACAAGCACTATCAGGACGTCGGCCAGAACCTCGCCGAACAGCAGCAATTGCTCGCCTCGCTGGGCGAAACCCTGGATGACCAGCAACAGGAATTGAAGACCCTGCTGAGTCGCAAGCAGCGACTCGATCGCGAGGTCGCGGCGGCCCAGAAGGCCGCCAGGGAAGCGGCCCGCAAGGCGGAGGAGGATCGACGCCGGGCCGAGCGTGAGCAGGCCGAAAAACAGGCAAGGCAGGAGCAGGACCCGCCAACCGAGGAAGCCGCTCCGAGCCAGGTAAAGGACGATGGCAGTATCCCGATCGCCGGTCGCATCGAGCGCCGCTTCGGCGACACCTTGCCGCAAGGACGCCTTCGCAACGATGGTGTGATCTTCCATGCCGACGGTGCCAGCGCAGTCCGGGCCGTAGACAGCGGCCGGGTAGCGTTCGCCGGCACCCTGAAGGGCTGGGGACAACTGGTAATGCTTCGGCACGACGGTGATTACCTCTCGCTCTATGCCCACTGCCGCTCACTGGAGGTCGCCAAGGGTGACCACGTCGCACGCGGTGACCGCCTCTGCACCTCCGGAATCATCGACGCCGGCCAGGAAGGGTTGTATGTCGAAGTCCGCCGGGGAAACCGTCCCGTCGACCCGGGTCGCTGGCCGGCATGGCGACAGGCAGTCGATGGTTGAGCCGTCAGCGGTGGCGGCCGAGTCCCGCGTGTACTAAAAATGGGTGCCCGAGCTTGACGATAGGGCTCGCGAAGGGGGCCTCGACCGTGGCATAGTTGACGAAAGGTATGTCGAGCACGGATGGCTCAGCCCGAGCGGGCACGGCGTCGGTCAAGACACGGTGGAGGGGCGCTCGAGCCGCCCGACGTCACTTGATTGCCGGGTCATCGCCCCCAACATCACAGCAACAACCGACGATCCGGAATCGTGTCGACCTCCGCGGATGAGCCCGCAGCGGCCCGGCCAAACCCGACACGCCGACGATTACTGTCTTAGAGAGAACATCATGACCACTTGGATCCGCAAGGCCTCGAGCCTTGGCATCGCCGCCTTCTTCGGTTTTGCCATCGCCATCGCCATCAACGCGATGGCCGAACGACCGGCCGAGGTGAGTGACGACATTCCCCTGGAGCAGTTGCGGACCTACTCGGACGTGCTTGATCGAGTGCGCTCGGATTATGTCGACGATCTCAGCCAAGGCGAGCTGATCGAGAATTCCATTCGCGGGATGATCTCGGAACTCGACCCGCATTCCGGCTACCTCGACGGCGAGGAGTTCAAGAGCCTGCGTGAATCCACCTCCGGTGAGTTCGGCGGACTCGGCATCCAGGTCGGGATGAAGGACCGTGTGCTGACCGTCATCGCGCCCATCGACGACACCCCGGCAAAACGTGCCGGACTCGAAGCAGGCGACAAGATCATTCGTATCGACGGCGAACTCACGCAGGACATGGACCTGGAAGACGCCGTCAAACGCATGCGCGGCAAGCCCGATACGGACATCGATCTGACCATCGCCCGCGAAGGCGAGAAAAAGCCACTGGAGTTCACGATCACCCGGGCGATCATCAAGACCGAATCGGTGAAGCACGAGATGCTCGAACCGGGCATGGGCTACATCCGGGTCTCACAGTTCCAGTCCCGAACCGTTGAGCAGATGCACGAGGCGATCGACGATCTGTTCGCACAGAACGATGACGAGGCACTCAAGGGCCTGGTGCTCGACCTGCGCAACAATCCCGGCGGCGTGCTCGACGGCTCGGTCGAGATGGTCGATGCCTTCCTCGAGAAAGGTCAGATCGTCTATACCAAGGGACGCATCGCCGATTCGAAGATGAGCTTCGAGGCCAGCAAGGGTGACCGGCTCGACGGGGCACCGATGATCGTGCTCGTCAACGGCGGGTCGGCGTCGGCATCAGAGATCGTCGCAGGCGCACTTCAGGACAGCGGTCGCGCTCTGGTAATCGGCGAGCGGACCTTCGGCAAGGGCTCGGTCCAGTCGATCATGCCCCTGTCCAACGGTGGTGCGCTGCGCCTGACCACGGCGCGCTACTACACCCCGAGCGGGCGATCGATTCAGGCCGAAGGCATCAAGCCGGACGTCATCGTCCACCAGCTCAAGGTCAACAACATCGAGGACGTCTTCTCCATCTCGGAGGCGAACCTCGCCGGCCACCTGAGCAACGGCGATTCCGACATGATGGACGCCATCAAGCGGGCGGAAAAAGACGAAGATGAAGGCGACGACGAACCACTGGTCATCCGTGACTATCAACTCTACGAGGCGCTGAACATGCTCAAGGGCATGGTGATCGTCAGCAAGAACACGCAACGCTGATCCGGCACGGAATAGACAAGGAGGAGCACGACATGGCAAGCAAGGCTCTGGTCATTCTGGCTCCGGGTTTCGAGGACCTGGAGGCCATTACCACCATCGACATCCTGCGTCGCGGCGGTATCCAGGTGGAGGTCGCCGCCCTGCATGAGGACAAGGTGACCGGTTCGCGCGGCACCACGGTCGTCGCCGACACCAACCTCACCCTGCTCGACGACGATCGGGTGTTCGATGCCATCGTCCTGCCCGGCGGTCAGCCCGGCGCTAACAATCTCGCCGCCGACAAGCGGGTAGTCGCCCGTCTGCAGGAGCAATCGGTCTCGGGGCGCTGGATCGGAGCGCTCTGCGCGGCGCCGAAAGTGCTGGCGACGGCAGGGCTTCTCAAGGGCCGTCGCGTCACGCACTTCCCCGGCGCACTCGACTCCAACGAGTCGCAGGGCGTCGAGGTGGTCGACGAGGCGGTGATCGTCGACGGCAACCTGGTGACCGGGCGTGGCCCGGGGGTCGCCCTCGATTTCGCGCTCGCACTGGTCGAACAAATGGCCGGTCGCGATACGCGCGAGGCAGTGGAATCCAAACTGGCCCGTTGATCCACCTGATCGACAAGCGATCCGCCAGACGTGCACGCCTGCCCACGCGGCAGGCGTTTTTGCTTGTCACGGCATTGGCTGTCGCGCCATGAACCAGACGCCCCCCTCACCCGGCTACGTCACCCCGGCCGCGACCCTCGAGCGCGAGCTGGAAATAAAGAAAAGCCGCTTCATCGCCCGCGCCGGGTTGGTGAAAGACCGCCAGGCCGCATTGGCCTTCGTCGATACCGTCAAGGCGGACTACCCGGATGCACGCCACCACTGCTGGGCGTACCTGGTCGGCAATCCGAGCACCGCGGCCAGCGCGGCAATGAACGACGATGGCGAGCCGTCCGGCACCGCCGGCAAGCCCATACTCAACGTCATACAACACAAGGGCATCGGCGACCTGATCGTGGTGGTCACACGCTACTTCGGTGGGGTGAAACTGGGAGCCGGCGGCCTGGTTCGAGCCTACTCGGGGGCAACGCAGCAGGTGCTCGCCGACCTGCCACTGACCGAACACCGCCCGCAATGCACCTTCGCGCTTAGATTCGGTTTCGCCGACGAACAACCGTTACGTCACTGGTCGGCTCAGCACGGGGCGCAATTGCTGTCGATCGAGTACGGACCGCGTGTCAGCGCGCATCTGGCCGTTCCGCTGGAACAGATCGAAGCCTTCGAGGCGTTTCTCGGCGCGCAGGGAATCGAAGCGGATATCGGCGAGGGCATCGACCAAGCCGCCGACTGAGGGCCCCGCGCGACGCTAGCGATGCACGCGAAAAGGCCCGGGCTATTGCCCGGGCCTCGTTTCTTGCCGACACATCCCTGTGTCGTCGACTGTCACCTACTTGTTGGTGAACTCGGGGTAGGCCTCCATGCCGCACTCCAGCGCATCGACACCTTCGTGCTCGTCCTCATCGCTGATGCGCAGACCCATTACCGCCTTGAGGATCAGCCAGATGATTAGGCTGGCAACGAAGACGAATCCGCCAATCAGCGCGATACCCGCGAGCTGGCCGCCAAAGGTCGCTTCGTCGTTCGACAGCAGGACCGCGAACACACCCCAGATACCGGCCACGCCGTGTACCGACAGGGCACCGACCGGATCGTCGATCTTGATCTTCTCGAAACCGAGGATGGAGAAGACCACGATCACGCCACCGATGGCGCCGATGATGACAGCCAGCAGGGCCGACGGGGAGGCCGGGTCAGCGGTGATGGCC
>JBHEOB010000054.1:0-11763 GCA_046261775.1 Guyparkeria sp. | reverse complement strand
GTCTGCCACCTGATTGCCGGGTTGATCGGCATCGACGGTGATCCCGTCGGGGTGATCGGCACGCTTGGCTGGGGGTTGTGGTCGCCGCGGGCCGAGTACCAGGCCACGACCAACACCACGCCGGGGCTGATCGAGAACTGGCGCCTGATCGGCGAGCTGGTCCGTGAGGGGGCGCGTGAGCTCGTGATGGAAGTCTCCTCGCATGCCCTCACCCAGGGGCGGGTCGAGGGGCTTCCCATCCGCACCGGGGTGTTCACCAATCTCGGGCGGGACCATTTCGACTACCACGGCGACATCGAGGCCTACCTCGGCGCCAAGGCACGTCTGTTCGACCTGCCGAGTCTGCGCCACGCAGTACTCAACGCCGACCAGACGGCGAGCCAACGGATGCTCGATACGCTGGCGGTGCGCGAGGGCGAGCCCCGCGTGCTGTGTTTCTCTCTTGCCCCGGCCACCGGCCTTGCCGGATGCCGCCCCTGCCTGACGGGTACGCTCGAGTCGCCCGAATCGGGCCGCATGCGCCTTGCCGTGACGGGGTTTGGCGAACGAGCCGAACTCGAGGCCGCACTGGCGGGTCGCTTCAATGCGGAAAACCTGCTCGCTGCACTGTCCGCGCGCCTGGTGGTAGGCGAGACGCTCGATGTGCTCTCCCGGCGGGTGGGTCGGCTCAAGACGCCGCCGGGCCGGATGGAGACGTTTTCGGTCGGTCGCGGCATGACCGCCGTGGTCGATTATGCCCACACCGCCGATGCCCTGGAAAACGTGCTTGTCAGCCTGCGTGACGGGCTGCCCGATGGCGCACGCCTCGGCGTGGTGTTCGGCTGTGGTGGCGATCGCGACACCGGCAAGCGACCGCTGATGGGGGCCGTGGCCGAGCGACTTGCCGACCGGGTGATCGTCACCAGCGACAACCCGCGCAGTGAGTCCCCCGAGGCGGTCATCGAGGCCATCCTCGTCGGCATGCAGCAGCCTGAAAAGATCGAACGAGTGGTCGATCGGCGTGAGGCGATCGCCGCGGGGATTCGCTGGCTGGCCGAGGGGCAGCCGGGTGATTGCCTGCTGGTCGCCGGCAAGGGCCACGAGACCGGACAGGAGATCGGGGGCGAGGTTCGCCTTTTCGACGATCGTCAGGTCGTGCGCGAGCAGGCACGGGAGGTGGCGGCATGATCCGGGCCACACTCGAACAGATTGCCCGGTGGGCCGACGGCGGACTGGCGGCGCATGCCGACGGCGCGCTGCCGGTAGCCGGTGTGGGCACCGATACGCGCGTCGACCTGGGCGGCCGACTGTTCATCGCCCTGAAGGGGCCGAACTTCGATGCCCATGACTTTATCGACCAGGCGGCCCGACAGGGTGCCGTTGCCGCCCTGGTCGAACGAGAACTGCCGGATTGCGACCTGCCGCAGGTAGTGGTCGAGGACACCCTGGCAGCCCTGGGTCGATTGGCCCGCGGCTGGCGCGAGGCGGTCGATCCGACCGTGATCGGGATCACCGGCTCCAGCGGCAAGACCACGGTCAAGGAACTGCTGGCAGCCATGCTGGGTCAGGTCGGCGCCACCGCGGCCACCCGGGGCAATCTCAACAACGACATCGGCGTGCCCCTGACCCTGCTTGACTGGGCGCCCGAGACGCAATTCGCGGTGGTCGAGATGGGTGCGAATCACGTCGGCGAAATCGCCCAGCTGACTGAACTGGCGGTACCGGACATCGTGATGGTGACCATGGCCGGTCGCGCCCACGTGGGCGAGTTCGGCTCGGTCCAACGCATCATCGAGGGCAAGGGCGAGATCTATCGCCATTGCCCCGCATCCGCCCGAAAACTGATCAACCTCGATTCCAACGGTGCCGACCAGTGGCTGAAGGCCGCCCCCCGGGCCGAGACCTTCACGCTCGATCCCGCTCATCGCGACTGGGCGAGCTGGTTCGGCGAGTACGACGAGCCGCGCCACTCGCTCTCGGTCAGTGAGCGTGGCGGGTCGCTTTTCGAGCGTATCGCGATCCCCCTTCCGGGTGCCCACAACGCGGTCAACCTGCTTGCCGCCATTGCGCTGGCACGCCTTGCCGGCGTTCCGGGCGAGGTGATCGTGACGGGACTGTCTGCGTTCCGGCCGCCGGCCGGTCGCATGGCGCGGGTGGAACTGGCCAACGGCTGGCAGCTGATCGACGACAGCTACAACGCCAACCCCGAATCGATGCGTGCGGCGCTCGGCTATCTCGCCGGCCAGCCAGGGGCGCGGTTTGCCGTGCTCGGCAGCATGGGTGAGCTGGGTGCCGAGTCGGAGGTACTGCACCGACAACTGGGCGAATTCGCCGCCGGGCAGGAACTGGAGGGCGTGATCGCGGTCGGTCCGGGGGCCGCGGCACTTGCCGACGGTTTCCAGGCCGCCGGTGGGTCCGCCGCCTCCATCGAGGTGGTCGCCGATAGCGAGGCAGCCACCTCGGTATTGCGCCGCCGTGTGGCCGACCGTGATCGGGCAGCCGTGACCGTGTTGCTCAAGGGATCGCGTTTCATGCACATCGAACGGGTCGGAGAGACCCTCGGGCGGGAGTTCGGCATCGCGCCAACCACCGGCAACGAATCCACAGGGAGAGGGCGAGATGCTGCTCTGGCTGACTGAATGGCTGACCCAGTACGCCAGCTTCTTTGGCGTATTCGAATACCTGACCTTCCGCGCCATGCTCGGGGTCGCCACGGCGTTGTTGATCTCGCTGGCCATCGGCCCGTTCGTCATCCGCTGGCTGCAGAGCGTCAAGGCGGGTCAGCCGATCCGCGAACTCGGCCCGCAGACACACCTGGCCAAGGCGGGCACGCCGACGATGGGCGGGGCGCTGATCCTGATCGCAATCGCCATCTCGATGCTGCTCTGGGGCAATTTGGGCAACGTCTACGTCTGGGTGGCGCTGCTGACCACCATGGGCTTTGGCCTGATCGGCGGCTGGGACGACTACCTCAAGCTCTCGCGCCGCAACAGCGATGGGCTGGCGGCGCGCTGGAAGTACCTCGGCCAGTCGGTGATCGCGCTGATCGCCGCGGTCTTTCTGTTCAGCGTCGCCGAGAGTCCCGCTGAGACCAGCCTGCTGATCCCGCTGGTCCGGGACGCACTGATACCGCTGGGGCTCGGTTTCATCGTTCTGACCTACTTCGTGGTGGTCGGCAGCTCGAACGCCGTCAACCTCACCGACGGCCTCGACGGGCTCGCCATCATGCCGACCGTGCTGGTCGCCGGCGGGCTGGGCGCGTTCGCCTACGTCACCGGCCACTACGAGTTCGCCAATTACCTCGGCCTGCCTTTCATCGCCGGGGTGGGCGAGCTGGTGGTCTTCTGCGCGGCGATCGTCGGCGCCGGGCTGGGCTTTCTCTGGTTCAACAGCTATCCCGCCCAGGTGTTCATGGGCGATGTGGGTGCGCTGGCGCTGGGCGCGGCGCTGGGCATCGTCGCGGTGATGGTCCGCCAGGAAATCGTGCTGTTCATCATGGGCGGTATCTTCGTGCTCGAGACCGTCTCGGTAATGCTCCAGGTCGCCTCGTTCAAGCTGACCGGTAAGCGCATCTTCCGCATGGCGCCGATCCATCACCACTTCGAGCTCAAGGGGTGGCCGGAGCCGAAGGTGATCGTGCGCTTCTGGATCATCACCGTGATCCTGGTCCTGATCGGTCTCGCAACCATGAAGGTGCGCTGATGAAGCTGATTGTCGGCATGGGACAGACCGGATTCTCCGCGGGGCGGTTTTTCGCCCGTCGTGGCGAGCCGTTCGTTGCCATCGACACCCGCGGGGCTGATGCACCGCGGGCGCGCTGGATCGAGGCATTCGGCCCGGGCACGGTGTTCGAGGGTGAATTGGCCGCCGACATGCTGGACGCCGAGGTCCTGGGTGCCGTGGACGGGGTCGTACTCAGTCCCGGGCTCGACCCGGCCGCCGAACCGCTCGCGGGCCTGCTTGACGAGGCGAGCCGCCGTGCCATTCCGGTGGAGAGCGACATCGCCGTCGCCCTTCGCCACGCGGCGGTTCCGTACGTGCTGATTACCGGCTCGAACGGCAAGAGCACGGTCACGGCGTTGACCGCCGAGCTGCTCACCGCGGCCGGCTACCGGGTCGGCATCGGTGGCAACTACGGCACGCCGGCGCTGGACCTGCTGGCCGAATCGGTCGATATCCTGGTGCTCGAGGTTTCAAGCTTCCAGCTGGAGGCCTGCGACCCGGCGGCCATCCGTGCCCGCGCTGCGACCGTGCTCAATATCAGTGCCGATCATCTCGACCGACATGGCTCGATCGAGGCCTACGCCGCGCTCAAGCAAAAGATCCTCGTTCATGCCGAGACGGCCGTGATCAATGCCGACGACGCCCAGGTGCGCGCCATGGCCGGCTCTTGCCACGGTCGACTGGTGAGCTTTTCCGCCCGGGAGGGCTGCCCGGAATCAGATAATGAGCCGGGCCGAGGACTGACCACGCGTCACCGCTATTACCTGGATGCCGATGGGGCGTCGCTCTACCGTGACGAGGCGGCGCTGTTCGCCGGCAACGAGATTGCCTTGCCGGGCGCGCACAACCGCCTGAATGCGCTGGCCTCGCTGGCGTTGGTCGAGGCGGTCGCCGGGCGCGCGGTGCTCGACGGTACGACCCTGCGCCGGGCGTTGGCAGCCTTCACCGGCCTGCCGCATCGCATGCAGGTGGTCTGTCGCTGGCCGGTCAACGGTGGCGAGGTGCGTTTCATCAACGATTCCAAGGCGACCAACGTCGGCGCGGCGGTGGCCGCGATCGACGGCTTGGCGGATGCCGCGGTGGACGGGCAGGTCGTGATCGTCGGCGGGCAGGCCAAGGGCCAGTCCTTCGACCAGCTGGCCGCCTCTCTCAAGGCCCATGCGCTGGGTGTCGCCCTGATCGGCGCCGATGCCGACCGGATCGAGTCGGCCCTGAACGCGACGGTCGACCAGGCGCTGCCGGTCGCACGTTTCGGGTCGCTCGAGGCCGCCGTGGCCTGGGGGGCTGAACGGGCGGCGGCCCGGGTTATTGCCGGTCGACAGGTGGTGGTGCTGTTGTCGCCGGCCTGCGCGAGCTTCGACCAGTTCCGCGGCTACGCCGATCGCGGCGAGCACTTCGCCCGGGCGGCCGAGGCGGTCTGCGATGCGCGCGATGTGCCGACATCGATGTCGGCGGAGGTGATCTCATGAGCCTGTGGCAGCTGAACAGCCGTGGCTGGCAGTGGCTCGGCCGCGTCGGCGGTCAGGGTCGCCAGTGGCTTGCCGATCGCAAGCCGGTCGATGCCGCAAAAGATGCCACCAGTGGCATTTCACTCGACCCATCCTTCCTTATCGCCCTGGTAGCACTGCTGTCGATCGGTCTGGTGATGGTCGCCTCGGCCACGCTCGGCATGGGCGATTCGGCGGCGGCTGCGCGAGGCCTGTTGATCCGTCAGACCGGTGCCATGGTCGTCGGCCTGATCGCCATGGCCGTGCTGCTGATGATGCCGCTGCGTCATTTCGTGGCGATGCGCAACGTGATCCTGCTGGCATCGCTCCTGTCGCTGGCGGTGCTGTTCGTTCCCGGCGTGGCGCATACCGTCAATGGCGCGTCACGCTGGATCGATTTGGGCTTTGTCCGGGTCCAGGTCAGCGAGTTCGCCCGGCTGGGGATGATCGTCTGGATGGCCGCCTATCTCGGCGTGCACCTGGAGAAGGTGCAGACGCGCATCCGCGGCATGGTGGCCCCGGTGGGCGTGATCATGCTGGCGTCCATGCTCCTGCTGCTGCAACCGGACTACGGCAACACCCTCGTGCTGGGCGCGACGCTGTTTGCGATGGCCTGGCTGATGCGGGCCCAACTGCAGACCATGCTGATGCTGATGCTCGCCGGCAGCGCGCTGGCGGTATTGGGGGTCTTCTCGGCCCAGTATCGGGTCGACCGACTGCTGTCGTTCTCCAATCCGTTTGCCGACCCGTTCGGCGATGGCTACCAGTTGGTCAATGCCCTGATCGCCATCGGCACCGGCGGACTGTTCGGCCGCGGCCTGGGCGAGGGTGTGCAGAAACTCGCCTACCTGCCCGAGGCCCACACCGATTTCATCTTCGCCGTTTACGCCGAGGAGTTCGGCCTGTTCGGGGTGATTGCCCTCTTGGGGCTATACGGCGTGCTGGTCTGGCGAGGCTTCGTCATCGCCCGGATGGCCTGGACGGTGAATCACTACACCGGCGCGGCGCTGGCCTGGGGCATCAGCACGTGGCTCGGCATGCAAACCCTGATCAACATGGGCGTGAACATGGGGCTGCTGCCGACCAAGGGGCTGACCCTGCCGCTGATCAGCTACGGCGGCTCGGCGATGGTCGCGACCCTGCTCGCCATGGGCCTCGTCCTGCGAGTGCATCACGAGGCGAGCCGGGCGATGGCCGATGCTGGCATCCAGGACGTGCGGGAGGTAAACCGATGAGCCGCGCCGTGATCTACATGATGGCCGGCGGGACCGGCGGGCACGTGGTGCCGGCGCTGGCGGTGGCCGAGACGCTCGCCGAGCGCGGGTACGCCATCCGCTGGATGGGGACCGAGCACGGCATCGAATCCCGCCTGGTGCCCGAGGCCGGTTACCCGCTCGACTATCTGGCCATTGGCGGGCTGCGCGGCAAGGGGATGGCCACTCGACTGGTTGCACCCTTCCGTCTGCTGCACGCCGTTTGGCAGGCAGGGCGCCTGCTGCGTCGCCATCGTCCCGCGTTGGTAATCGGCATGGGCGGCTTTGCTGCCGGCCCCGGTGGCCTGGCCGCCTGGCTGTTGCGCCGCCCGTTGGTGATCCACGAACAGAACGCCATCGCCGGGCTGACCAACCGGGTGCTTTCCCGGCTGGCCCGCGTGACTCTGGCCGCCTACCCGAAGGCATTCGGCCAGGCTTTGCCGGCAGACCGCGTGGTGGGCAATCCGGTGCGTGGCGAGATCGCGGCCCTGCCGCACCCGGCGAGCCGCTTCGAGGACCGCGAGGGGCCGGTACGCGTGCTGGTCCTCGGCGGCAGCCTGGGCGCGCAGTCACTCAACGAGTCGGTGCCGCAGGCCCTTGCCCGGATTAGTCAGGGTGTCGAACTCGCTGTGCGCCACCAGGCCGGTGCTCGGCACCTCGACACCGCTGTCGGCAACTACAAGTCGGCCGACTGGGGGGCGGGTAGCCGCCACGAGGTGGCCGGCTATATCGACGACATGGCCGAGGCCTTCGGCTGGGCGGACTTCGTGATCGCCCGGGCCGGGGCCATGACCGTCGCCGAGATTGCCGCCGCCGGTGTCGGCGCTCTGTTTATCCCGTTTCCGCACGCTGTCGACGATCACCAGCGCTTCAACGCCGCCTGGCTGGTCGACCAGGGTGCGGCGCGACTGTTGAACCAGCGTGAGGCCGACGTCGACACGCTCACGAGGTTGCTTGGCCCGCTGCTGGCCGACCGGGCGGCATTGCTCGACATGGCGACCCGTGCCCGCGAGGCAGCCGTGCCGGACAGCACCGCGCGCATTGCGACCATCTGCAACGAACTGATCGACGAACACGTACCCGGGGAGGGCCGGTAATGGATGCAGTGACAGCCGAATTCGCCCCGGTCGCCCAGGTGCGCATGCGCAAGGTGCGCCACTTGCACTTCGTCGGTATCGGCGGAGCGGGCATGAGCGGCATTGCCGAGGTGCTGCACACCCTGGGCTTCGTCGTTTCCGGCTCGGACATGAACGAATCGCCGGCGGTGCGGCATCTGCGTGAGCTAGGCATCGAGGTGTTCATCGGTCACGCCACCGAGAACCTCGCCGGGGCCGACGTGCTGGTGGTCTCGACCGCCATCGGGACCGACAACCCGGAGCTGGTGGCCGCCAACGAGCACCGCATGCCGGTGGTGCGCCGCGCCGAGATGCTCGCCGAGATCATGCGCTTTCGAATCGGGCTGGCGGTTGCCGGCACGCACGGCAAGACCACCACCACCTCGCTGCTGGCCGCGGTCATGGCCGAGGCGGGGCTCGATCCGACCTACGTGATCGGCGGCAAGCTGCTTTCTAGCGCCTCGAACGCGCGCCTCGGGCGGGGCGAATACCTGCTGGCCGAGGCCGACGAGTCCGATGCCTCGTTCCTGCACCTGCAGCCGCACGTCGCGGTGGTCACCAATATCGATGCCGACCACCTCGAGGCTTACGACAACGATTTCTCGCGGTTGCTGGATCACTTCGTCGAGTTCCTGCACAACCTGCCGTTCTATGGCCTGGCGGTGCTCTGCGCCGACGACAGCCACACCATGAGCATCGTCGAGCGGGTGGGTCGCCAGGTGCTGACCTACGGCATCGACGAGGCGGCCGACGTGCGTGCCACGGCCATCCACAGTGACGGCTTCGAGTCGACCTTCGACGTGAGCCTGCCCGGCGGCGAGTCGTGGCACTGCCGCCTGGCGATGCCGGGACGACACAACATCCTCAATGCCCTGGCGGCGATCACGGTCGCCCATGATCTGGGCGTCGACGGCGAGGCCATCGTGCGTGCGTTGGCAGGCTTCAAGGGCGTGGGGCGTCGGCTTGAGCGCCGCGGCTCGCTGGCGTTCACCGAGGGCCGGCGGATGTTGCTCGACGATTATGGCCATCACCCGCGCGAGGTCGCCGCGACCCTGGCCGCGGTCCGCGATGCCTGGCCGGATACCCGCTTGCTGCTGGTGTTCCAGCCGCACCGCTACACCCGGACCCGGGATCTGTTCGAGGACTTCGTCGAGGTGCTCTCGCAGGTCGACCAGCTGATCCTAATGGAGGTCTACGCCGCCGGCCAGCAGCCGATCGCCGGGGCCGACGGTCGCAGCCTCGCCCGCGCCATCCGTGCCCGGGGTCAGGTCGACCCGGTGTTCGTCACCGAGCCGGCCCAGGTGGTCGAGGTGATCGACGACATGGTGCGAGAGGACGGCATCGTGTTGACCCTCGGCGCCGGCAACGTCGGCAGTCTGCCGGGATTGCTGCTGGAGCAATGGGAGGGCCGGGCATGAGCGAGCGGGTAGATGCCCTGGGACGCGTGATGGTGCTGATGGGCGGCTGGTCCGCCGAGCGCGATGTCTCTCTCGCCAGCGGCGGGGCGGTACTCGATGCCCTGCTGTCGCGCGGGGTGGACGCGATCGGCGTCGACCTGGACCGTGCCGGGGCCCGCGCACTGGGTCGGCGGCTGATCGACGAGCGTATCGACCGGGTTTTCGTCGCGCTGCATGGCCGGGGCGGTGAGGACGGTCAGGTCCAGGCCCTGCTCGAACTGAACGAGGTGCCCTACACCGGCAGCGGCATGGCCGCCTCGGCGGTCGGCATGGACAAGGTCCTGTGCAAGCGCATCTGGCGGGATGCCGGACTGGACACGCCCGCCTTCGTGGTAGCCGACGGCCTCGCCGCTGCCCGCGAGGCCGCCGCAGCGCTGGGCTGGCCCGTGATCATCAAGCCTACCGCCGACGGATCGAGCGTAGGGGTGAGCAAGGTCGATGGCCCGGCGGGCGTTGAATCGGCGTTTGTCGAGGCCGCCGCGCACGGCGAAGTGATGGTCGAGCAATTCGTCGCCGGGGGCGAGTACACCGTCGCCATCCTGGGTGAACAGGGCCTGCCGGCGATCCGGATCGAGGCCAGCGCCGAGCATGCCTTCTACGACTACGAGGCCAAGTACGAGGCTGCAGACACCGGCTACCGGATTCCCTGCGGGCTTTCCGCCGAGGACGAGACCGGGATGGCCGAGGCGGCACGTACCGCGTTCGCGCTGATCGGCGCGCGCGGCTGGGGCCGGGTGGATTTCATGCGTGACGCCGAGGGGCGGCACTGGTTGATCGAGGTGAACACGGTCCCCGGGATGACCAGCCATTCGCTGGTGCCCATGGCCGCCCGCGCGGTGGGCATGGATTTCCCGGCGCTGTGTGTCGCGATTCTCGAACAGACCCTGACCGACCTGACCAGTGCCGGCGGGGAGTCCACGGGGGGTGAGTCGGTTGATGGAGCGGTTTGATGACAACGCGACGTGCCTCCCGGGTACGGCCACGCGGGCCGAGTTGGCGCGAGCGCTGGACGGCGTTCGTCAACGGTCTGCGGGTGGTGATGCGCTGGGCGTGGCGGATCGGCCTGTGGCTGGCGTTTCTCGCCGCCGTGGCGCTGGTCTCGCAGCGGGTCTGGATCAAGCTCCAGTCACCGGTGGCCGCGTTGACGATCGAGGGTGCCAACCGCTTCGTGACCGAGGAGCAGGTACGCCGGGAACTCTGGCCGGCACTCGGGCAGGGGATCTGGGCGGTGGATATCGAGGCGCTGCGCGAGCGGCTGTTGGCCGATGCCTGGCTTACCGAGGTGCGCATTACCAGGCAGTGGCCGGATCGCCTGCTGGTCAGCCTGCAGACGCATCAGCCGATCGCCGCCTGGAACGGGGAACGGTTGCTGAGTGTCTCCGGCGAGGTGTTTGCGCCCAAGCGACGGCCGGTCGATCTGCAACTCCCCAGTCTGGTCGGACCGACCGGCAGCCAATGGAGCGTCTGGGAGCGTTACACGAGCATCAAGCCGGTGCTCGCCACCGTGGGGCTGGAGCTTGCCGGCGTGACGATGAGCCCGCGTGGCTCGCTGAGCCTGGCGCTTGCCTCCGGGGCGGTAATCCAGACCGGGCAGGAATCGCTCGAGGCACGCCTGCAGCGACTGCTCGACGTCTACCCGGACACGTTGGCGGGAAAGATGGACCAGGTCGAGCGGATCGACCTGCGCTACAGCAACGGCTTTGCCGTGGCGTGGCGCGAGGCGGACGACAAATCGAACGACAAGACAACACAAGAGTGACGATATTCCGGAGCCAGGAACGAACGGAAACCATGGCAATCAAGGGCAGAAACAGAGCATGAGCGCGTTGAGAAAAGGAGAGCGGGAGTTCGTCGTCGGACTCGACATCGGCACCAGCAAGGTGGCGGCGCTGGTTGGCGAATGCGACGGCGACGGGCGACTGAGCCTGATCGGCTACGGCTCGCATCCGACCAACAAGGGCTTGCGGCGCGGGTCGGTGGTCGATATCGAGTCCACCTCGATGGCGATCCGTCGTGCGATCGACGGGGCGAGCGCCCTGTCGGACTGCGAGATCGGTTCTGCCTGGGTGGGCGTGGCCGGCGACCACGTACGCAGCATGGACTCGCAGGGGATGACGGGCACCGGTGGCCGCGAGATCACCGACGCCGATGTCAGCCAGGTGATCCAGTCGGCGCGGGCGGTCAAGATCCCGGATGGCCAGCAGATCCTGCATTGCGAGCCGCAGGAGTTCCGCATCGACGGCCAGGACGGTATCCGCAAGCCGCAGGGCATGAGCGGCCACCGGCTCGAGGCCAACGTGCATATCGTCACCTCGGCCTCCAACAACGTGCAGAACATCATCAAGTGCGTCGAGCGCTGTGACGTCCACGTCGAGGGCACCATCCTCGAGCCGATCGCGGCGGCCCGCGCGGTGCTCAACGACGACGAGCGTGAGCTCGGGGTGGTGCTGATCGACATCGGCGGCGGCACCACGGATATCGCCATCTACACCGGCGGGGCGCTTCGTCATGCCGCGGTGCTGCCGATCGCCGGCGAGCAGATCACCAACGACCTCTCCTACGGCCTGACCACGCCGCCGGCGGAGGCCGAGAAGATCAAGATCAACCACGCCAACCTCGGCTCGGTCGACGAGCGCGAGGCCTCGCGTGCCATCGAGGTGCCGGGGGTATCGGGGCGTCCACCGCGGCGTATCCCTCAGGAGACGATGATGCGCATCGTCCGTCCTCGGGTGGAGGAGCTCCTTTCCTA
>JBHEOB010000053.1:0-12064 GCA_046261775.1 Guyparkeria sp. | reverse complement strand
GGAGATAACCGATGGCGGATGCCTGTCACGAAATTCGCGCACTGAACGACATGCTCGAAGAGGCTCGAGGGTTGCCGCCCGTGCCTGCCGCCATTGTTGGTGCGGCCAGCGAGACCGTGTTGCATGCCGCGGGGGAGGCCGCAAGGGCGGGATTGATCGAGCCGGTGTTGTTCGGCCCGGCGGATCGGTTGCGACCAATGGCGGAGGCGATGAACCTGCCTTTTCCCATCGTTGACCGAGAGGGTGGGGCGGCGATTGCCGAGGCGGCGGTCGAGGCGGTCGGTAGCGGCCAGGTCGAAATGTTGATCAAGGGCGATATCCACAGCGACGCGTTCTTGCGTCCGATCATCCGTCACCTGCGACGCGGTCCGCGGCTTTCGCATGTCTTTGCCGCCGAGATGGAGAGCTACCACAAGCTCCTGTTCATCACGGATGCCGCGATCAACATCGAGCCGGACGTGCGCGCCAAGGCCGAGATCGTGCAGAACGCGGTCAACCTGGCCTGGTGGCTGGGCAATCGGCGCCCGCGCGTGGCGGCCTTGTCCGCCATCGAGACCGTCAACCCGGCGATTGCGTCGACGCTGGACGCCGCCTGTCTGGCGAAGATGGGCGAGCGGGGGCAGATCGCGCATGCACAGATCGACGGACCGCTCGCGTTCGACACGGCCATTTCGGCCGAATCGGCCCGGATCAAGGGCCTGATCAGTCCGGTCGCCGGGCACGCCGACATCCTGTTGGTTCCGGACCTCGTCTCAGGCAATATCCTTTACAAGGATCTCGAGTATCTGGCCGGGGCGCGTTTTGCCGGCATCGTGATGGGTGCCTGCGTGCCGGTCGTGCTGACCTCGCGGGCCGACCCCGAGGCGGTGCGGATTGCGTCCCTGGCCTTGGCCCGCGTGGCGGCCCATCGCCAGGATCAGGTCGACCCGTTGCCGCCGTTCGAGGCCGGCAGTTGCGGTCACCCCTCGCATTGAGGCGTGATCGACGTTGATTTCGGTTCGCGGCTCCCGATCGAGTTCGCCGACACGTTTCGTCATCTCAACCCACGTTTAGCCGAAGGACTTGCTACCCATGCCATTGCACCAACTTGCCGGCCAGACCCCGCCCCGTGACTTCCTGGTCGACGTGCCCCGCCTGATCAGTGCCTACTACCAGGGCGAGCCGCTGGTGGACGACCCGTCGCAACGGATTGCCTTCGGCACCTCCGGGCATCGCGGCTCGAGCCTGAACGGCTCGTTCAACGAGGCGCACATCGCCGCGGTGACCGCCGCACTGGTCGAGTACCGCAAGGCGGAAGGCATCGACGGGCCGATCCTGATCGGCTTCGACACCCACGCGCTGGCCTGGCCGGCGTTCATGACCTGTGTCGAGGTGCTGGCGGCGGCCAAGGTGCCTTTCCGCTTTCAGCGCGATAATGCCCCCACGCCCACGCCGGTTATTTCCCAGGCGATCATCGCCGCCAATAGCCGAGGCGGAGCTCGTTGCGACGGCATCATCCTAACGCCGTCGCACAATCCGCCGGCTGACGGCGGGTTCAAGTACAACCCGCCACACGGCGGTCCGGCGGACACCGAGGCGACCGGCTGGATCGAGCGACGCGCCAACGAGTTGCTGGCCGACTGGCAGGCGATTGCCCGCCTGCCGTTCGATCGGGCCATCAAGGGCGATGCCGCCCAGGGCGTGGACTTCATCCGTCCCTACGTCGAGGCACTCGACACGGTTGTCGACATGCAGGCGATCGCCCGCGCCGGTGTGTCGATCGGGGTCGATCCGATGGGCGGCGCGGGCCTGCCGTACTGGGAGCCGATCGCCGAGCACTACGGTCTCGACCTGACCGTCGTCAATCCACAGGTCGAGCCCGATTTCCGCTTCATTCCGCTGGACCACGACGGCAAGATCCGCATGGATTGCTCCTCGCCGTACGCGATGGCGGACCTGTTGAAGATCAAGGATCGCTTCGACGTGGCCTTCGGCAACGACACCGATGCCGACCGCCATGGCATCGTCAGTCCCGAGGGCGGGCTGATCAATCCCAACCACTTCCTGTCGGTGTCGATCGATTACCTGTTCGGCCACCGCCCCGAATGGCGCAGTGAACTCAAGGTGGGCAAGACGATCGTCTCGAGCTCGATGATCGATCGCGTCGCCGGCGGTCTGGGGCGCGAGGTCTACGAAACCCCGGTGGGTATCAAGTGGTTCCAGCCCGGGCTGACCGATGGCTGGCTGGGATTCGGTGGCGAGGAATCGGCCGGCGCGACCTTCCTCGAGCGCAGCGGCGATGTCTGGACCACCGACAAGGACGGCCTGATCATGGGATTGCTGGCCGCCGAGATCCTCGCGGTGACCGGCGAGGACGTCTGGGCGCGGTTCAATCGCCTGATCGACCGCTACGGCCAGCCGTTCTACGCGCGTCGCGATGCCGCGCTGAGCGTCGAGCAGAAGGCGCGCTTCAAGCAACTCGACCCGAACGGACTTGCCATCGATACGTTGGCCGGCGAGTCGGTCACCGGCATTCGTACACAGGCGCCGGGCAACGACGCGCCGATTGGCGGGCTCAAGGTCGAGACGGCCAATGGCTGGTTTGCCGCCCGGCCGTCGGGCACCGAGCCGATCTACAAGATCTACGCCGAGAGCTTCCGCGACGCCGGCCATCTCGAGGAGATCTTCGCCCAGGCCGAGCAAGTGGTCGGTGATGCCCTGAACGGTTGAGCCCATGGACGTGGCGCGGTCAAGCCGCTATCATGCCGCCCTTGCCTGATGAGGCTGCCCTCATCGGATAAGCGCCCGTAGCTCAGCTGGATAGAGTGTCGGCCTCCGAAGCCGAAGGTCACAGGTTCGAATCCTGTCGGGCGCACCAGACAAGGCGACGCCACGTCACCATGAAAAACGCCCCCGCGAGCGATGCTCCGGGGGCGTTTTTTCGTCTTGGTGCCGTTTTGCGTTTTTCCGTCTTGGCTCGGTTTCCCGGCCGGGAGCTCTCGAGCTAAAGCCAACGACGCACCCGACGTAAGTAGTGCTTGTACCCCGTTCCGAACAGTCGATAAAGGGCAGATTCCTCTGCTCGTATCTGAAACCGGTCGATGAACAACAGGAACGCCGCGACAATCGCCACACCCGCCCAGTTGCCGAACCAGAACACCATCCCCAGCAGGATGGTGGCGTCACCCAGGTATATCGGGTTCCGCGAGAATCGAAATATGCCGCTGGTGACCAGGTGCTTGGCGTGATCGGGCCAGATCGGATTGATCGTCGTGTGAGCGCGCTGTAACGACCAGGCCGCCACCAGCATGAGCCCCAAGCCGAGGGCGAAGAACAACCAGGCGATCCATGATCGACCCGGCATGTCGAAGCGGAATGCGGGTAGCCATTCCGATAGCCCCCAAATCAGCGCGATCCCGATCAACAAGGCCGCTGGGGGCGGTACTACTGTACTCAGTCGTATTGTCATGATCGTCCTGCGTCCAACCGACCCGCTCGTGGGAAGCGAAAACGCCAGTGTAGTTGAGTTGTGCCCGCGCTCCTTCTTCCGCTTGTCGAAGGTAGCGAGATGATGCTCTACAGTTAGATCAACCCTTGGTTCAACCTGTCGTGGGATTTGCAAATGTTGTCGAGAATGAAAAGCCGCTCAGTCCTGCTCACCGGTGACAGTGCAGCGGATAAGAGAGAACAGGTGCGCGCCTACTTCCATCGCACCATGGATACCTACGAGAAACTGTTCGAGGTGCTCACCGACGACCGGGCATTCTACGAGCGGTCCGACCCGCTGCGTCACCCGTTGATCTTCTATTTCGGCCATACCGTCACTTTCTACATCAACAAGCTGGTCGCGGCCAAGGCGACCACCCGCATCGACCCGACGCTGGAGGGCATGTTCGCCATCGGCGTCGACGAGATGAGCTGGGATGATCTCAACGAAGCGCACTACGACTGGCCGTCGGTCGATCGCGTGCGCGACTATCGTCGCAAGGTGCGCGACCGGGTCGATCAGCTCATCTCCGAGATCGACTGGACCCCGCCGGTGCGCTGGGACGATCACCCGGCATGGTCGATATTCATGGGTATCGAGCACGAGCGTATCCACCTGGAGACCTCCTCGGTGCTGATTCGTCAGCTCGATCTCGAGTGGGTCCGGCCGCACGACGACTGGCCGGTCTGTGATGCGGCCGTTGATGCGCCGGCCGCGGCACCGGCCAACGAGTTGCTCGAGGTGACCGGTGGAACGGTGGTGCAGGGCAAGCCGCACGATGCGCCTCTATACGGCTGGGACAACGAGTACGGGCGGTTGGCGACCCGAGTCGATGATTTCCGCGCCAGCCGCCTGCAGGTGTCCAACGCCGAGTTTTTGGCTTTCGTCGAGGCCGGCGGTTACGAGACGCCCGAGTGGTGGACCGACGAGGGGCGCCGTTGGCTCGACTATCGGCGTGCTGCCCATCCGGTCTTCTGGGTGCCGCGCGGCGACTCCTGGGGTTATCGCGCCCTGACCCACGAGATCGACATGCCCTGGGACTGGCCGGTCGACGTCAATTACCTCGAGGCCAAGGCATTCTGCAACTGGCTCTCCGAGACCACCGGCAAGTCGATCCGCCTGCCCACCGAGCCGGAATACGAGCGGCTGCGCCAGGTGGCCGGCGTACCGGACGAGCCGGAGTGGGGTGAGCGAGCACCGGGCAACATCAACCTCGAGTACTGGGCCTCGGCCTGCCCGGTGAACCACTTCGCCCAGGGTGACTTCTATGATGTGATTGGCAACGTCTGGCAGTGGACCGAGACCCCTATCGATGCCTTCGAGGGCTTCGAGCCGCATCCGATCTACGACGACTTCTCGGTGCCGACCTTCGACAACCGGCACAACCTGATCAAGGGTGGCTCGTTCATTTCCACCGGCAACGAGGCGACTCGCGATGCGCGATACGCCTTCCGTCGGCACTTCTTCCAGCATGCCGGGTTGCGCTATGTTGAGGGCGAGCCGGTGCGCCCGCCGGCCTCCCGGGACGACGATTACTACGAGACCGACACCCAACTGGCCCAATACTGTGACTTCCACTACGGCCGCTCGTACTTCGGCGTGGCCAACTTCCCGCGCGCGCTGGCCGAGTTCGCGTTGCGGCAGATGGAGGGGCGTGATCACGGCGCGGCGCTGGACATCGGCTGCGCCACCGGTCGTTCGACCTTCGAGCTCGCGCCGTACTTCGAGTCGGTTACCGGGCTGGATTTCTCGGCCCGCTTCGTCCAGATCGCCCAGGCGATGCTCGACAATGGCCAGATCGCCTACGCGCTGCCCACCGAAGGCGAGTTGACCGAAGACCGCGCCGCTTCGCTCGCCGCGCTGGGTCTCGAGCCGCGCGACAACATCGAGTTCTGGCAGCAGGACGCCTGCAACATGAAGCCGCACTTCACCGGCTACGACCTGGTGTTGGCCGGTAACCTGATCGACCGGCTTTACGACCCGGACAAGTTCCTCGACGACATTGCCGGTCGCATCAATGCCGGCGGGTTACTGGTGCTGGCCTCGCCCTACACCTGGCTGGAGGAGTTCACGCCTCGTGAGCGCTGGCTGGGCGGTTTTGTGAAGGACGGGCGTCCCGTGACGACGCTCGACACGCTGATCAAGCGTCTCGAGCCGTATTTCGAGCTGGTGGGCGAGCCGGCCGAGATGCCGTTCGTCATCCGTGACACCGCGCGTCGCTACCAGCACACGGTCAGCCAGGTGACGGTCTGGGCCAGGAAGGCATGAGCCAGACCGACTTCACCCGACTGGCCCAGTACCCCGGTTCGGGCTGCGAGAAGTACGACCGGCGGGCGGAGATATTCGGCCGCGACGACGTCATTCCGTTGTGGGTCGCGGACATGGACTTTCCGGCGCCGGACTTCGTCACCGAGGCACTTGCCGCGCGATTGATCGACGGCGCCTTCGGCTACGCCAAGCCGGACGCCGGGCACTTCGAGGCGATCGCCGACTGGCTCTGCGACCAGCACGGCTGGCACGTCGGGCCTGAGCAGATCGTGCCGGTGCCCGGCGTGGTGCCGGCCATGGCCATGGCGTTGCGGGCGTTCACCTCGCCGGGTGAGGGGGTGATCATCCAGCCGCCGGTGTATTTCCCCTTTTTCCAGGTTGTGCGCGACCAGGGGCGCGAGCTGGTGGAAAACCCGCTGGTCGAGCGCAACGGGCGTTACGAGATGGATTTCGATCGGCTGGAGGAGCAGGCCGTCGATGCCCGGATGCTGTTGCTGTGCAACCCGCACAATCCCGGCGGGCGGGCCTGGACGATCGAGGAGCTCGAGCGGCTGGCGACGATCTGCGCCCATCACGGGGTGATGGTGATAAGCGACGAGATCCACATGGACCTGACCTATCCGGGCGTCAGTCACACGCCCTTCGCCCACGCGGCGGGACACGGCGCACCCGCCTGGATGGCGGTTGCCGCTCCCGGGAAGACATTCAACACCGCGGGGATCGGCGGCGGCTTTGCGGTGGTGGTCGACCCGGCCGATCGGGCGGTCTTCGATCGGGAGCGCCGCGGCATGCACCTGGGCGAGGGGTCGGTGTTCGGTCTGGCCGCCTTGAAGGCGGCCTACACCCGCGGGGCGGGTTGGCCGGAGGATCTGATGGCGCACATCGCCCGCAACCGGGATCACGTAATCGAGGCCGTCGCGGACCTGCCGATCGAGCCGATGATGCCCGAGGCGACCTATCTGCTCTGGCTGGACTGCCGGGGAATGGGTCTCTCCGATGCCGAGCGCGATCCCGAAGACCGCGCCCTGCAACGGTTCTTCATCGACGAGGCCGGGCTGGGCCTGAGCCAGGGCATCATCTTCGGCGAGCCGGGGCGCGGGTTCATGCGCATCAACCTGGCCACGCCTACCCGGGTGATCGACCGGGCGATGACGCAGCTGCGCGAGGCCTTTTCCCCTGATGGGGACTGACTTGGGCTGTCAACAGAGTGGCTGTCAATAGCGGTGTCGATAGCTCGGATGGGCCAGCTCGCAGTGCAGTTGGCCGCGTAATCGGTCTTCGGCGATTACCGCGCGAGTCACGCCTCGGCGCAGTTCGCCGCTGGTCGCCAGCAGTCGGGCACAATCGTCACCGTGTCGAGGGCAGAGTCGAACTTCCATGCCATTGAAGGTGGCTTGGCCCTCGATCGTGCGGTAGCGGCTTTCCCGCGCACGAAGCACGAAATCGATCGTCATGCCGGTCACCAGGTCGAGGCCGATCGGTTCGGCGGGCCGCCACTTGTCGCCAAAACGCATTTCGACCGGTTGCAGCACGCACTGGACGCGTTCTCCCGGCGCGGCATTGCTCCGGGCGTGTTCCAGTTCGGCGGCGCGGGCGGCCGCCTCCGCCTGTCGTGCGTCGGCCTCGCGGCGGCGCGCTTCGGCCTGTGCCCGGTCGACTTCGGCCTGTTTCAGGCGGGCCTCGTTCTGCTCGGACGGACTCATTCGAGTCCACTGGTCTTCCGGGATGCCGAGCGGGTAATGCGGCCCGCAAGCCGAGAGCAACACGGCGCCGATCAGCAGACTGACGGCGGCGAGACGCCGGCCAATCGATGGCATCAGTCGCGTAACCGGGCGTCGAGATGGTCGACGGCCTCGGCCCAGTCGGCGTCTTCGGCCAGCGACTCGCGCAGGAAGTAGCGCTGGTTGTCGCTCCAGAATGGCGCATCGCTCAGCGCCACCTCGCTCGGCAAGGGGGCGTTCCGATCGATGAAGGCCTCAATGTCTTCATCGCCGGCGGCCAGGCCCAGTTGTTCGAACAATTCACTTAGGGGGTGAAACGGGGGTTGCATGCGGTTTCCTCCATGGGTTGGGCATCGGGCAGGGCGGGTCTTCTTGCGGCCCCGTCTTGGTCTCTCCCGGATTCTAGCCGCTTTTTCCGGGTGAGGCCTGCACGTCTATACTCCACGTTTTTGCCGGAGTGAGTCTCGCATGTGGCCCGAGTATTTCCTGTTTCTTCTCAAGACACTGACGCTGGCGGTCGCCGTGATCGTCGTCGTGGCCGCCGTGGTCTCGGTCGTGGCCCAGGGGCGCAATGCCCAGGGCGGTGACGGTGGGCTCAAGCCATTGAAGATCCGTCGGCTCAACGACGAGATCGAGGCGCGCAGCAAGCAGTTGCGTGAGGCCCTGAAAAAGACCGAAGGCGGGTGGAAGGCCAAGTGGGCCGACCTGCGCCAGCGTTTACCGGGCCGCAAGCCGAAGGACGAGACGAAAGCACCTGCCGCCGCCGAAAACAACACCGCGGTAGCCGAAGAGAAGGGGGGCGAGAAGGCCGAGACAACGGAGTCGCCGGCACGGACCTTCGTGCTCCGCTTTCACGGCGATATCCGCGCCTCGGCGGTAGAGGCCCTGCGCGAGGAGGTCAGCGCCGTATTGCAGGCCGCCGAGCCGGGGCGTGACCGCGTGCTGCTGGTGCTCGACAGTCCCGGCGGGGTGGTGCCGGGCTACGGGCTGGCCGCCGCCCAGCTCGCGCGGCTGCGCAGTGCCGACATCGAATTGGTGGCGGTGGTCGACCGGGTCGCGGCCAGTGGTGGCTACATGATGGCGGCCGTGGCCAATCGCATCGTGGCCGCGCCGTTCGCCATCGTTGGCTCGATCGGGGTGGTCGCCCAGATGCCCAACATCCATCGCCTGCTCAAGCGCAATGACATCGATGTCGAGCTGCATACCGCCGGGCAGTTCAAGCGGACCCTGACCCTGCTGGGCGAGAACACGGAAGCCGGCCGGGAGAAATTCCGCGAGGAGCTCGAGCAGACGCACGTCCTGTTCAAGCAATTCCTGAACCGCTACCGCCCGCAGCTGGATCTTGAGAAACTCGCCACCGGCGAGCACTGGTATGGCGAGGATGCGCTCGAGCTGGCCCTGATCGACGAGATCGGCACCAGTGATGACTGGATCCTGCAGGCGGTCGAGCAGGGGGATGCCTTCGAGATCAGCCAGCCGATGAAAAAGCGGGGCCTGCTGAGTCGATTGAGCGCCTCGGCCCAGTCGGCGTTGAGCGAGTGGCGCCACCCGCTCTGACTGCCGCCGTCGGAGGTGTCAGTCCGAACCGCGCCTCCGAGAACGGTGAACCGCCAGGGTCTGGCGATAGGTTTCGGCCATGTCACGGGCGAAGTGGTCGATGGCATGACGTCGAGCCGTGCTGACGGCCTGTTGGGCCATCGAACCGCGCAGGGCGTTGTCCTCGAGCAATCGATGGGTGGCGGTGGTCCAACGATCGAGGTCCTCGGCGGTCTTGAAGCCGTTGCTCTCGTGGTTGACCACGTCATCGATCCCACTTGAACGCACTGCCACCACCGGCAGGCCTGCCGCCATCGCCTCGAGGATGACCATCCCCTGGGTCTCCGACTTCGAGGCGAACACGAAAACATCACCAAGCTGGTAGTAGTGTGCCATCTCGTCTGGCGAGACCGCCCCGACCAGGGTGACCACCTCGGCCAGGTCGAGCGCGTCGAGGCGTTTCTGGAGCCGCTCGTGTTCGTCGCCGTCACCGATGATCAGGCAGCGGAACGGCTGGCTGCTCCGACGGCGCAATTCGTCAATCGCCGAGATCAAAAAGTCGATGTTCTTCTCCCGGGAGAGCCGCGAGACGCTCACCAGTACGCGCTCTTGGGCGCCAATCCCGTGTTTGTGGCGCAGGGCCTCGACGGCCTCGGGTTCGTCGGTCTGGAAGCGGTCGAAGTCGATCCCGGTGGGGTGCACGTAGATGGGCGTGGTGACCCCGATCACCCGCAGGTATTCCTCGGCCGACTCGGTCGGCACGATCACCCCGTCGCAGCGATTGGCGAACCGCCGGATCGCGGTGTGCGCGATCAGGTTGCGGAACAGCGGCCCGGGCAGGGGCACGAAGTGCGAGTAGTGTTCCAGGCGCGTGTGGTAAGTGAATACCGTCGGTACTTTCAGCCGCCGGGCATGCCATTGCGCTGCCCAGCCGAGCCAGAAGGGGTGATGGATGTGGACCAGGTCCGGCGAGAACGTCTTCAGTCCCCGTCGGATACGGGGCGAGAGCGGGTTGGCCAGCCGGAATTCACCTTTGCGCCCCATCGTCAGCAGCGAGGGAACGCGGACCACGTCGACTTCCCGGTCATCCTGGTCGGCGTAGCTGGGCGCGATGATCCGCACTCGGTGGCTCAGTTGCTCCAGCCCGCGGCGCAGTCGGTCGATGGAGATGGGCACCCCGCCGATGAACGGCAGGTAGTTGTTGGTCACCATGGCGACGGCCAGCGGCCGGTCCGCCCACGGCGAGGTGTCCAGGTCGTAGTTCCGGTAGTAGTCGCGCTCGACGAAGATGCTGCTGTAGAGCTTGATCGCCAGCAGGATCAACAGGCCAAGCACCAGCAGGAAGTTCAGGTGGCCGACGTAGAACAGCGAGTGGATAAAGAACCACAAGCTTTCGAGCGTCTTGAAGAACTGGTGCTGGCCGATGTTGAGCCGTTCGACCGTGATCGAAACGTCTTCACCGGAGCTCTTCACGTCGACGTAGTGGTAGAAGCTGGTGTCGTCGTTGAGTACCAGCCCACCGGCGCCCCCGGTGACCACGTACTCGACGCCGTCTCGCTCCTGTCGATCGAACAGGTGCAGGTTGCTGGAGAACACGGCATCGACACCGTGCTCGCGAAACAGTGAATGCAGTTGGTCGCGAAACCCCCTGTCTTCGAGGTAGTCCTCGTCGGAGTCGAGCGGGCTTTCCTGCGTCGTGCGGAACAGCGGGTGACCAATGAATACGAAGCGATGCGTCGCTGACGGGTCGCGCAGTTGTTCCTTGAGCCAGTGGATCTGGAAGGGATAGGTGTCGGAATCGCTGCTGTCGAGGAACAGGAACTGGCTGCCGCCGGCGCGAAAGCCGAAGAAGTAGGGGCCGAAGTGCTCGTAGTAGTTGAACGAGCCGAACGCGCCGCTTTCCTTCTCGCCAACGGTGAGCAGGTAGGGCATTTCCAGGTGCGAGAGCGTGCGGTACAGGGCCCGGTACTTGTCCTCGCCGCCGCCACTGACGGCGTTGCCCGCCGAGACGACGAAATCGAGTTCGGCGCGGTTGAGTCGCGGAATCATCTTGCGTTCGAACAGGCCGACCGAGTTGTTGATATTGCCGACGACGGCGAAATGCAGCTCGTCGTCGGCCGGGTCACCTGCCTGGGCCTGGACTCGCTCGATCTGCTCGGCGTGGACCGCGTGATACGTGGTCTCGAAGATCGACAGGTAGACCCGGTAGCCGACCAGCAGCAGGATCGCGGCCAGCGTCAGGTAGAAAGCCAGCTTGAGTCGCCGCGGGGTCAGCTTGTCCGATAGGCGGCTCATGCCGCCCCCCGCCGGGTCGCGGCGATTTCCCGCTGGGTGACGAACAGCCCGATCAGCATGCCGAGATAGATCGTCAGCACCCGCCAGGCCACCGTCACCAGCACCAGGTGCGAGGCGGTGACCACGTCACGAAAGAAATAGCCGAATACCCCCTCGGCGATGCCCGAGGCACCGGGGGTGGGTGAGAAGTACATCACGAATGTGGTCATCACCATGCGACCGATCACCAGCCAGTAGTCGAGCCCGTAGCCCAGCGCCCAGAAGAGCAGGGCGGGAAACGAGAACAGGGCCAGCAGGAAGATGGCCGTGCAGACGAACGAGGCGGCGATGTCGAGCTTGCGGCCCTGGAAGTACCGCACGAAACCGTGGGCGAAGCGCTGCAGCTCGCGCACCAGGCGGTGGCGCCAGCGGTGGTGCCGTCTTGGATTGATCAGGTGCAGGGCGCGCAGCGCCTTGAGCAGGCCCAGCATGGGCCGGAGCAGCCAGTTGCTACGGGTGATCAGGAGCGTGAAGAACGCGAGATACAGCGCGACCGATACGCTCAGGGTGATTACCAGCGAATCGCTCCGTGCCGCCTCCTCGGCGCCCGGAAGCGTCACCAGCAGGATCGGCGTGGCGCCGAAGATGAACAGCACCGCGAGTGCCGTGCGAATGGTGGTGGCCGTCAGCCCGGTGCCCACCGGCACGCCGCGCCGGCGCATGAACCAGACCTGGGCCACCCCGCCACCGGTGGCCAGCGGGGTGATGTTGGAGACGAAGATGTTGAGAAATACCAGTC
>JBHEOB010000052.1:0-12143 GCA_046261775.1 Guyparkeria sp. | reverse complement strand
GCTGCTGGTCGCCCGGCCGATCGCGATCTGGATCGGGCTGTGGCCGTTTCACTTCAACTGGCGCGAGACGACGTTCATCGCCTGGGTGGGGCTGCGCGGCGCGGTACCGATCGTGCTCGCGCTGTTCCCGATGATCTACGGCATTCCCGATGCCGAGCGCTTCTTCGAGATCGCCTACGTGGTGGTGATTACCTCGCTGCTGATCCAGGGCAGCACAGTGCCGTTGGCTGCGCGCCTGCTCAAGGTCGAGGTGCCACCGCTGGCCGAGCCGCGCCAGCGCGCGGACCTCAACCTGCCGATCGAGCCGCGCCTCGAGATGGTGCAGTTCGTGGTGGGCGAGCACACCGATGCCGACGGGGTCGGAACGGAGCGCATGCCGTTCGGCGAATCGGTGACCATCGCGGGCGTGGTGCGCAATCTTGCCTTGCGCAAGGTAGGTTCGGGCTTTCGCTTTCAGTCCGGCGACATCGTGCTGACCATCATCCCCGAGGACATGATCAAGGACCTCAACCGTTTCTTCACCGGCGAACGCCGCAAGAAAGCGGACCTGGCCGAGCAGACCTTCTTCGGCGCGTTCTCGCTGCGCGGCGGGGCGCGCGTCGCAGATCTCGCTCAGGTCTACGGGATCAACCCACCGGAGGAACTGCGTGACGCGACCCTCGACGAGGCGATCAAGTCGCTGTTACGCAACCCGCCGGTGGTTGGCGATTCGGTCGTGTTGGATCGCGTCAGCCTGACCGTGCGCGAAATGGACGGGCCGACCATCTCCCAGGTGGGCCTGAAATTCCGCGAGTCGACCTAACTCTCAGCCGGCAGCCAGCAAACCGGCAACGCGCTCTCGAAGGGCCGGCACAACCTCGGCCTCGAACCACGGATTCTTCAGCAGCCATCGGTTATTGCGCGGGCTCGGATGCGGTAGCGGAAAGTGCGCCGGGGCCAGGCGGCGCCAATCGCCGACCAGGTCGGTGACGCGCTGGCCGCCCTTGAGGCCCAGGTGCCAGCCCAGCGCGTAACGACCAATGACCACCGTGGTCTCGACCCGCGGCATCGCCTCGAGCAACGGCCGACGCCAGGTCGGGGCGCACTCGGGGCGAGGCGGCAAGTCCCCGCCCCGCCCCGTACCGGGAAAGCAGAAGCCCATCGGCACGATGGCGATGGCCGGGTGGTGGTAGAAGGTCTCGCGGTCGATCCCGAGCCAGTCGCGCAGGCGATCACCGCTGGGGTCATTGAACGGCAGGCCGGTCTCGTGCACCCGATGCCCCGGGGCCTGCGCGGCAATCAGCAACCGCGCCTCACGTCGCGCGATGAGCACCGGCCGTGGGCCGAGGGGCAGATCCGCCTCGCACAGACGACAGGCGCGAATCTCCGCCTCGAGTTCTTCCAGGTTGATTGGCCTCGTGGCGGGTATCTCAGCCGGCATTCCCGTCCAGAGCCTTGAGGTGAGCCAGCACGGAACCCTCCAGGCCCTCGAGGTCGTAGCCGCCCTCCAGCAACGAGACCACCGGCAGGTCGTCGCCACCGGCCGCGGCTATCGCCTCCCGGGTGATCCAGGCAAAGTCCTCGTCCTCGAGAATCCAGCCGCCCAGCGGATCGTTCTTGTGGGCATCGAAACCGGCGGAGAACAGCAGTAATTGCGGACGGAACTCGCGCAGTGTCTCGAACCAGACCGAGTCGCGGATGCCCTGGCGGAAGGCCTTGCCGTCGGTCATGTTGGGCAGGCCGATCGGGAAGCAGTTGTCGGCGATCGGCGGGATGCCCGAGTACGGGTAATACGGGTGCTGGAACACCGAGAAGAAGCGCACCGCATCGCTGTTGGCGACGATCTCCTCGGTGCCGTCGCCGTGATGGACGTCGAAATCGACGATCGCCACCCGCTCGAGACCATGGTGCCGGATGGCGTAGTAGGCCGCGATCGAGACGTTGTTGAACACGCAAAAGCCGCGCGGCTGGCAAGGGGCGGCATGGTGCCCCGGCGGCCGGGTGGCGAGAAAGGCGCGTCGCTCGGGGCCCGGCAGGACCGCATCAATCGCCGCCTTGGCCGCGCCGACCACCCGCCGACTGGCATCGAGCGTGTACTGGTTGAGCGAGGTATCGCCATCGACCCGCAGCACGCCGAAGTCGGTGGGCGCCTGGCTGAAGATGGCCTCCACGTAACGCGGATCGTGGGCGAGTTCGTAGTCGCTTTTCTCACCCAGGGGCGCCTCGACCCGCGTGTGCCGATCGGCCGGGAAACGGTCGATCGCCGCCATCACGGCATCCAGACGCTCGGGGCGCTCCGGGTGCGGCAGCATAACGTCGTTCTCGTTCTCGTGCTTCCAGCAGACCGGGTGGCTGTAGATCAGCATGGGTGATTCCTCGTCGACGGGTGGGCGGGCATCGGATAAATCAAGCACCCGACCCGATCTTTGTAAAGCAAACACCGACGGTATCGAGTGTCGAGGCTACCCATTGGGCGGCCCATTTCGCTAGCGATCGGGGCTAGCCTGTCAGCCAGTCGAGTCGCTGTCGGCGCGTACCGTCAACACGTCACCCTTCGATTCGCGCAGGATGTGCTGGGCGACGCTGCCAAGCAGCAGGTAGCGCAGCCCCGTTTCTCCCTGGGTACCGCAGACGGTCAGATCCGCGTGGGCATTGACGGCCGCCTCGATCACGGCCGTGCCCGGGTGCCCGGCAATGATGCGGTAGTCGGGCTCGTGATCGCCGCGCACCCCTGCCTCGTGGGCAAACTCGCGCAGGCGATCGTGCAATGCCTCTTCCTGCTCGCGGCGCAAGCGTTCATAGGTTGCCGCCTCGATATAGCTCTCGAACCAGGTCTCGTAGGCGTGCACCAGGGTAAATTGCGCCCGCGGCATCCATTCCAGCGCCGTCTGCAGCGCCGCGCGACTGGACTCGGAAAAATCGATGGCGACCACCACCTTCTGGTAGGCGTGTGTAGGCTCGGCGCTGGCCACGAGAACGGGCACGCTGGCGGCGCGCACGATCTTCTCGGCGGTGGTGCCGACAAACCAGTCACGCACCACATGTCGCCCATGCGCCCCGACGACGATCAAGCCGGCCTCGATCGACTCGGCCACCGCCATGATGGCCGTCGATGACTTGCCCAGACGAGCCAACGCCTGAGTCTCGAGCGGATCGCGGCCATGTTCCCTGCCGGCCTCGCGCAACTGGGCCTCGAGTTCGGCAATCGCCTCTCGCAGCAACTGGGCGCGGAGTTCGTCGGCGTCCAGACCCCGACTCTTCACCAGCCACCACAGGGGTTCCTCGTGAATGACGTGCAGCGCGGTCAGCGAGCGATCACGCGTCGCGGCAAGCTGCGAGGCCCGCGTTACCGCGACCTGGCTGAGCTCGGAAAGGTCACTTGCCACCAGAATGGGGCGGGAATCGCTCATGGCGCGCTCCTGAAGTCTTTATTGTCACGGTGGAAACGGTACCATTCGCCTGACGCCAATCACCAGCATCCCGTTGACGACGAAGGACAGGACGAACCACAGGGCAAGGCCGGCATGGGTGCGGTATCTCACCGCGACCTGCTGGAATGACCTTCGCTACCATTCGAGTTCACGCCGAGCTTCCAAGGCAAGGAAAACGACTTGACCGATCTACGCATCTTCTGGGAAACCCTGCTGCATGCCGGCCGCAATCTGCTGCCGATCGTGCTGGTCGTGGTCGTCTTTCAGTTGTTCGTCCTGCAGTCGGTACCGGAGGGCCTGACCAGCATCGTCATCGGCCTGGGCATCGTGGTCGTCGGTGTCGCCCTGTTCCTGCAGGGGCTGGAAATGGGGATCTTCCCCATCGGCAAGAGTCTCTCGAACGCGTTCGCGCGGCGTGGCTCGCTGCCGTTGCTGTTGTCCTTCGGCTTCGCTTTCGGTTTCGCCGCGGTAATCGCCGAGCCGGCCCTGATCGCGGTGGCCGAACAGGCCCAGACGATCAGCAATGGCCACATCGATGCCCTGACCCTGCGCCTGATCGTCGCCACGTCGGTCGGCGCCGTGGTCGCGCTGGGGGTCCTGCGCACCCTGCTGGGGCTGCCGCTACACTGGTTCATGATCGTCGGCTACCTGCTGGTGGTGAGCATCACCTGGTTCGCACCGGAGGAAATCGTCGGCCTGGCCTACGACTCGGGCGGCGTGACCACCAACATCGTCACCGTGCCGCTGATCGCCGCGCTCGGCATGGGGCTGGCGGCCTCCATCAGCGGTCGCAACGTCCTCTCCGACGGGTTCGGCCTGGTCGCCCTTGCGGTGATGGTGCCGATGATCACCGTGCAGGCCTACGGCATCTACGTGTTCGAGATCGTCGGGGTCGACCCCTCCGCCGGGGCGAGCCTCGACCCGCAAGCCGGCGCCGAGCCGGTCGATCTCTCGCCGGGCAAGGTCTTCATGGATCTGCTCATCACCATCCGGGACGTACTGCCGATCATCGCCGCGGTGCTGTTCTTCCAGCTTGTCATCCTCCGCCAGCGCATTCCGCACGCCCGGCGCGTGATCATCGGCTTCGTACTGGTGGTCCTGGGCCTGTATGCCTTCGTGGTGGGTCTCAAGCTGGGGCTGTTCCCGATTGGCGAACGCATGGCCGAGCAATTGATCGCCCGCGACAATGTCCTGTTCCTGTACCTGTTCGCCTTCGCGATCGGCTTTGCCACCACGCTCGCCGAACCGGCGCTGATCGCCATCGGCAACCAGGCGGAGGAAGCCGCACGCGGCCAGATCCGCGCCAGCATGATCCGGATGCTGGTCGCCCTGGGGGTGGCCATCGGGATCACGATCGGTGTCCACCGCATCCTCGCCGGCGACTCGATTCACTACTACGTTATCGGCGGCTACGCCCTGGTGATCGTCCTGACCCTGATGGCGCCGAAATACATCGTCGCGCTGGCCTATGATCTCGGCGGCGTGACCACCTCGGAGGTGACGGTGCCGCTGGTAACGGCGCTCGGCATCGGCCTGGCCACCCAGATCGAGGGTCGCAACATCCTGATCGACGGGTTCGGGCTGATCGCCTTCGCCTCCATCTTCCCGATCGTGACCGTGCTGGCCTACGCCACGGTCGCCGATTTCGCCAATCGCCGTCGGGCAAAAAAACCGCCCGATGAACCCACCGACACAGGAGTGCAGCGATGAGATTTTCCGCACTGGTCGCGGTCCTCGCCGAGGATCTCGAAGAGAAGGCCATCGACACCGCCAAGGCGGCCGGCGCCGGGGGCGTTACGCTTCTGGACGCCCGCGGCATCGGCGCCGAGGAGAAAAAGACCTTCTTCGGCCTCACCTACGAGGGCAGTCAGTCGGTCCTGCTTTTCGTGCTGGAACGCGCGCTGGCACTCAAGGTGATGAAGGCACTCACCCAGGAACTCGAACTGACCGAGCACTCGCGCGGCGTGGTCTTCACCCTGCCGATCGAACATATCGCCGGCATCGAGAACCGTCAGATGCAACGCTTCCAGGAGAACGTCAAAGATGACCTCTGAACATGAACTGCAACTCGTCGGCCCGCTGATGACCGAGAACGTCATCACCATCTCGCCGATGGCCAGCCTGCGCGAGGCCCTGCGCCTGATGCGAGCGAAGGACGTCAAGTCGCTGGTGGTGGAAAAGGCGCATCCCCACGATGCCTACGGCATCCTGACCTATTCCTCGATCCTGCAGGCGATCGTGGCCGAGGACGGCGACATCGACATGGCCAACGTCTACGACGTGATGAGCAAGCCGGCCATCTCGGTACCGGAAAGCTTGGAGATCAAGTACGCCGCCCGGCTGATGGTCAACCAGGGCATTCGCCGGGTGATCGTGCTGAGAAACGATGAACTGGTCGGCCTGCTGACCATGAGCGACATCGTCGGCTCGATCCTCGAGCTCGCCGATCGCTGATACGGGCCGGTCGGCGGATCGGGCGATGGACCGAAAAAAGGCGGACCCTTTTAGTTACATATAGTAACCGGGTCCGCCTTTGCTCTATCTGTCGTCCCCGGTCCGGGTGCGGGGAGCGCGGCTTATTGCCAACCGATAAACGCGGTGGCGGCATCCGCCGCGTCGTAGAGGAACAGGTCGCGGAACATGTGATCCGCACCGGACACGACGGTCATCTCGATATGATCGTCATCGACCCGCTCTTCCATCTTCTCCTCGAGATCGGTGACGGTCTCATCGGCACCGGCCACCACGACCAGGGTCTCGATCGAGGTCTCACCCAGCACGGTGGGCGTGTTCATGCGCGGGTCCTCGCGGTAGTAGCTGACCACGCTGGAGGCCGCGGCACGTGTGTCCGGGCAGTAGATGAAGTCCATCTCCATGATCTCGTCGCCCTTGCCCGCATCGACCAGCGACTCGGCCTTCTCCAGCAGCGGGGCGAGCTCGGTGTCGTAGTTCGACTGGTAGTCCTTGGCGTAGTAACCCTCGGACCAGGTCTGCGGCGCCAGCAGGACCGCCGTCTCGACCATCGGGTCGGCCTGGTCGGCCAGATAGCGCGCCACCTGGTTGCCACCGCGCGAATGCCCCAGCACGGCGAGCCGCTCGGCACCCTCACCCTTGAGCCACTCGGCCCAGGCAGCCATCTCGTCGACGGCGTCCTCGTGCTTGTGACGATGGGTGGAAGCACAGTCGTACATGTCCTCGCGGGCATCTTGGCCAAGGCCCAGGTTGATCGCCAGCGAGTTGTAGCCGGCGTCACGCAGCAATTCCTGCATGCTGCTCATGATCTCCATCTGTCCGTGGGCCAGCGTGCCGTGAACCATCAGCACCACGCCATCCTCGACCGAACTGCCCGGCGCCATCTCCATGTGGCCGACCAGTGTCATGTCGTCATGCTCCAGTTCGACCCGATCGGCGGCCTGGGCAACCGACTGGACCAGACCGATCCCGCCGACCAACGGCAAACAAAGCGTCGCCGTGGCAATACGTTTAATCACGTTTTTCATTGTTATCTCCCCTTAGGTGGACAAATCATCCGGGTCCGAGTGTAGCCCGCCTCCGCATGGCGTGCCCAGCGGCCGAGCGGGCCAGATCATTGGGTGGCGATCAGGTGGCGACTGGATGGTGATTGACCGATTGAGGATGGCACGCGGTGGCGAACCACCGAGGCCCTCCGGGAACGCACGCGGAAGGACGAGAGTGAGCGGCAAGGGCCATCGGGAGACAATCGGGCAGACAAAAAAATGGGCAGGTCGCTCCCCGAGGGAACAGACCTGCCCGCAAACTCACCGCAGGAGGAGCCAATGAAAACGAAGAGACATCTCAACGCGACTCACCGGCTGTGACCGGGACGAGATTCAGGAGTTCCCCGAACAGGTAAATCGCGTCAATGCGCCGAGTGGAGTGGGGTCTGGCTGACTCGATCGCCACCTCGCCTTCAATTGACGGGACGAGTATATCGAGCATTTACCCGAATGCAAACCCTTCGCATTACGGTTTGCATGACAGATCCGTGACACTCGGTCAGAATCAAACCGACGCTCAATGAAAATCCCGTGACCGCGCCGGTAACTCGCCCAGCCAGTCGCTGTGATCGACCAGCACGCGGGCGACCAGGTGCGACACGCCTTCACGCCGCTGCCACTGGCCGCGCACCTCCAGCAGGTGGGCGTTGACCACCACCTGGCGGTACTCGGCCACCCGATCCGGCCAGACGATCACGTTGACCGTACCGACCTCGTCTTCGAGCGTGAGGAACACCGTGCCCTTGGCCGTCCCGGGGCGCTGGCGCATGGTCACCAGCCCGCAGTAGCGGGTATGCGCGCCGTCGTGACGAGTCGCCAGCTCGTCGCTGCGCCGCAGGCGCAATCGCCGTAGTCGTTCGCGCAGCAGGCCCAGCGGATGACCGTTCAACGACAGCCCCAGGCGCTGATAGTCGGCGACGATGGTCTCGGCCTGGTCCGGCGCCGGCAGATCGACCGCCGGTTCGGCCACCAGTCGGTCGGCGGGCAGCCCGGCCTCGAGGCCCATGTCCGCGGGGATGCCGCTTGCCGACCAATGGGCCGCGTAGCGGTTGCCCTCCAGGGCGGCAAAGGCCCCGGCATGGGCAAGCGCGCGGCGATCACGGGCGTCGAGCCGCGCGCGACGCACGCAGTCGGCCACGTCGCGAAAGCCGACCGCGTCCCGGGCCGCCTGCAGTCGCTCGATGCCGGCCTCGGACAGCCCCTTGATGCGTCCCAGTCCCAGGCGCAGTGCATGGCTCTGCGTGGCGCCGCCCTGCCCGTCCAGGCGTTCCAGCATGCTCTCGGCCCGGCTTTCCACCACGCAGGGCGGGCGTACCACTACGCCGTGACGGCGGGCGTCCTGCACCAGTTGCGACGGGCCGTAGAATCCCATCGGCTGGCTGTTGAGCAGGGCGCAGTAGAAGGCCACCGGCTCGTGGCACTTGAGCCAGGCCGAGGCGTAGGCGATCACCGCGAAGCTCGCCGAATGCGACTCGGGAAAACCGTACTCGCCAAAACCGAGGATCTGCCGGTAGACCCGATCGGCGAACTCGGGCGCAAAGCCGCGCTCGGTCATGCCGTCATAAAGGCGTCGGCGGAAGTCTTCGAGCGTGCCGCGCTTGCGCCACGCCCCCAGCGCCCGGCGCAACTGGTCGGCCTCGCCGGCGGTAAAGCCCGCGGCCACCATCGCCAGCTCGATCACCTGCTCCTGGAAGATCGGCACCCCCAGCGTGCGGCCCAGCACCCGCCGAATCTCCTCGTTGGGGTATTCCACCGGCTCGAGCCCCTGGCGGCGCTTGAGGTAGGGATGGACCATCTCGCCCTGGATCGGGCCGGGGCGGACGATGGCGATCTCGATCACCAGATCGTAAAATGAGCGGGGTTGCAGGCGCGGCAGCATGCTCATCTGCGCGCGCGACTCGATCTGGAACACGCCGACCGTATCCGCGCGGCTGATCATCTCGAAGGTGGCCGGGTCGTCGCGCGGGATGGACCACAGCGCCAGTTCACGCTCACGTGGTCGATGGTGATTGACCAGATCGAAGGCCCGCCGCACCGCCGAGAGCATGCCGAGCGCGAGCACGTCGATCTTCATCAGCCCCACCGCGTCCAGATCGTCCTTGTCCCACTGAATCACGGTGCGGTCGGCCATCGAGGCATTCTCCACCGGCACCAGGTCGGCCAGTTGCCCGCGGGCGATGACGAACCCGCCGACGTGCTGGGAGAGGTGGCGCGGCATGCCGGTCAGCTGCCGGGCGATGGCCAGCCACCAGCGGATCTGGCCGAGGTTGCCGTCGATGCCGGCGGCGGCCAGCTTGTCGGCATCCACCTCGCGGTCCCACCAGGCCAGCTGATCGTTGACGCGCTCGGTGACATCCTCGCCCACGCCCATCGCGCGGGCGGCATCACGCAGCGCAGACTTGCGCCGGTAGCGGATCACCGTGGCCGCCAGCGCCGCCCGGTCGCGGCCGTAGCGCCGGTAGATGTACTGCATCACCTCTTCGCGGCGGTGGTGCTCGAAGTCGACGTCGATATCCGGCGGCTCGGCGCGTTCCTTGGAGATGAAGCGCTCGAACAGCATCGAGGATTCGGCCGGGTTGACCGCCGTGATGCCTAGCGCAAAACAGACCGCCGAGTTGGCCGCCGATCCGCGGCCCTGGCAGAGAATGCCGCGCGAGCGGGCGAAGCGCACGATGTCGTGCACGGTGAGAAAGTACGGCTCGAAGGCCATCTCGTGGATGATCGAGAGCTCGCGCTCGATCTGGACGACCACCCGGTCGGGGATGCCATCGGGCCAGCAGGTGGCCGCTCCCTCGAAGGTCAGCCGATGCAACTGCTCGCGCCCGCTCACGCCCGCCGGGATGTCGTCGAGCGGGTACTCGTAGGAAAGCTCGTCGATCGAGAAATGGCAGGACCCGGCGAGTCGCAACGCCTCGGCGCGCCATTCGGCGGGAAAAAGATCGGCGAGCACCTCGACCGGGCGCAGGTGACGCTCGGCATTCGACGGCAGGCGATCGGCTGCCTCCATCACGGTCACGCGATGGCGCAGGGCCGTGACCACGTCCAGCAGCGGCTTTTCTTGCCGATCGGCCATCAGCGTGTCGCCCAGGGCGGTAACGGGCAGACCGTGGGCCGCCGCCAGCCCTCGGGCATGGGCAGCCCGGCGCCCGTCCAGCCCGTCGATCCACGCCACCACGCCCAGCCAGGGGCGGATGCCATCGGCGAGCAGCCAGTCCGGCGAGAGCATGCCACCGGGCGGCACCTGCCAGATCACCCGCACCCCGGCGTCCCATCCCTCCAGCACATCCGCCCGCTCGAGGCGGTAGGCGCCCTTGGCCGCTGCCCGACGCCCGCGAGTGACAATCTGGCTGATTGCGGCATAGCCGACCCGGGTCGCGGCCAGCAGCACCAGTTCGTCGCCCTCTTCGAGCACCACGCGCGTACCGATGATCAGCTGCGGGCGACCGTCCTCCGGCAGGTCCTTCCAGCCCTGATGGGCGCGCACCACCCCGACCAGCGAACACTCGTCGCAGATGGCGATAGCGGCATAACCACGCGCAGCGGCCGTCTCCACCAATCGCTCCGGGTCGGGCGTGGCAGTCAGGAAGCTGAAATTGGAACGGGCAGACAACTCGGCATGGGCAGACATGTCGATACTGTATATTTACACAGCTTTTTGGCAAGCCCGCCCGTGTCGCTTGCCAGACCGGGCGAACGCCCGCAATCGATCAGTCGCCGCGGCGGGACCAGTCGAGTAAGGTACTTTGCATCTGCTGCAACGAGACCGAAGCATCAGCGACCTCATCGAGAGGCTTTCTGGGCGCCTCTTGACCAGCCGTCACGTCCGCCTGACTCAACGTTTCGTCAATCGCCGCGTTCAGCGCCTGCAGAATTGCAGATTGCGACACCTCGACCTGCTCGGCATCCATGTCTTCCAATTGCGACTGCAGTGATTCAAACCGAAGCGCCACCTGGCGAGTGGCGACCTCCTCATGACGCAACACCAATCCGTGTACGTCGGCCGGCAATCGCTCGATCGCCGCATGGGGCAGGATGAGCGTGATGATCTCGCCCGCCGAGGCCCGCAGCTTCAGGGCCTCGCGCACGTCGAGAATGAGGATGTCGCCCGGACGCACGTAGACACCCCGGCCGGCACATTCGCCGTGTAGCGTGCCGCGGCGATAGAGCTGGATGAAGTAGTAGTCGAGCCCGTCCTCGGGGTCGCGCGCCTTGCGACGGGCGTAGGAGTGCGGGTTGAAACGGATTAGGCAGGTGGACCAGTTGCCCAACAGATCGGAATGGATCTCGCCGTCCATGGCCTTGTCTACCAGCGGGACGACGTGATCGAAAAACGGGCCGGCGATCGCATTCCAGGCTGCGTTGCGCTCCTCAGGCGGTAAGTCGGCCGTGCGGAACACGCCCCGCTGGGGAGGCTCGGCCGCCTTGGGCCTGTCTTCTGCTGACATGCACTATCCCCCCGGATCCCAGACAAGCCTCGGATCATCTCGGCAAACGCTCGAGAACTCAACCGAGGCGGTGAGTTTCCCGGCCTTGGCCCCGATATTTCACCCAGTCCACACACCCTCGCCAGCCTCTTGCCCGCACAAGGATTCACGAAACATCCGGGCTAATGCGCCTGCAGGATGCGCAGGAAGCCCTCGCCGTACTTCTCCAGCTTGTGCTCGCCCACCCCGGAGACCGCCGCCATCTCCTCGAGTTGCGTCGGCCGGACCTCAAGCATGTGCTTGAGGGTGGCATCGCTGAACACCATGTAGGGCGGGATGTCCTGCTCCTCGGCCAGCCGCTTTCGATAGGCTCGAAGCGACTCCCAGAGCGGCTCGTCTTCCGTCGGCACCGGCGCACTGCCCGGCTTGCTGCCCGGTTTGGCCCCTCGCCGGCCCGCCGTGCGCTTGTTCTCCGGGCGCAGGTGCAACCTCTCATCGCCACGCAGCACCGCGCGGGCACTGGGGTCCAGATGCAGCCCGCCGTGGCCTTCGGCGTCGACGGCAATCAGTCCGCGCGCGATCAACTGGCGAAACAGGCCACGCCAGCCCGTCGCCGACAACTCGTCACCGATGCCGAAGGTGGAAATCTGGTCGTGACCGAAGCGGCGCATGCGATCGTCCGCCTCGCCGCGCAGGACAGAAACCAGGTAGTTCACGCCGAAACGCTGCCCGGTGCGGTGGATGCAGGACAGCGCCTTCTGCGCCGCCTCGGTGGCATCCCAGGTCTCGGG
>JBHEOB010000051.1:292-12524 GCA_046261775.1 Guyparkeria sp. | reverse complement strand
CCACCAGGATAGCGCCGTCCATCTGGGCGGCACCGGTGATCATGTTCTTGACGTAGTCGGCGTGACCCGGGCAGTCGACGTGCGCGTAGTGGCGCTTGTCGGACTCGTACTCGACGTGCGAGGTCGAGATCGTGATGCCGCGCGCCTTCTCTTCCGGCGCCTTGTCGATCTGGTCGAACGCCATGCCCTGGCCACCGTAGGTGGACGACATCACGGCCGTGATCGCCGCCGTCAGCGTGGTCTTGCCGTGGTCGACGTGACCGATGGTGCCGACGTTTACGTGCGGCTTGCTACGTTCGAACTTTTCCTTAGACATCGCATCCTCCGCCAACCGGGACAAGCATAATGGGAATGTGGAGCTCATGACCGGATTTGAACCGGTGACCTCGTCCTTACCAAGGACGTGCTCTACCAACTGAGCTACATGAGCAAAATATGAGTCGGCGGCGTGCCACCGACGCAATCTCTTGCAACAGATACGACCCCAGGGAGGGTCGCGTCGGTCCGTTCCGGACCCGGGCCAGGCGGCCCGACTCGCAGGACTGGAGCGGGTGATGGGAATCGAACCCACGTCATCAGCTTGGAAGGCTGAGGTTCTACCATTGAACTACACCCGCAGACCGTTTGAATCCCGCGAGCGGTCGCGAGATCCGTCTTGTCTGGTGGTGGGGGCAGGATTCGAACCTGCGAAGGCTGAGCCGGCAGATTTACAGTCTGCTCCCGTTGACCGCTTGGGTACCCCACCCGGGAAGCGCGCCATTCTTCACAAAAAGGACCGGGCTGTCAACACCCGGTCCGGGACATCGACATCACAGCGAGGGCGCGCATTGCGATGTTGTCCGGCGCCCGTGACAAACGCGCATCACGGACGCTGTTCTCTGGTGCCGGCTGTGGGACTCGAACTGACGACCTACCGCTTACAAGGCGGTTGCTCTACCAACTGAGCTAAGCCGGCATGAGCGCGGATTCTACGCACAACAGCGACGCTTTGCCAAGCCTGGTCAGCGACGCGCCCGCGCCAGCCTCACCATCCCGGACAGCACCAGATCGGCCTCGACGACGCGTTCGACCGCCGGATCGATCAGGTCGGCCAGTCGCTCGGCATCGCCGCCGGCGATCACGGTCAGCAGACTGCCGTCGTCCGCGAGGCGTTCCTGCCATACGGAAAGCATCTGGTTCACGCCCGCGGCTATCAGCCAGTGGCGACCCAACTCGATCGCCGTGGCGGTGTCGGTCGCCAGACCCAGTCGCCGGGTCGCATCCGGGACGGGCGCCAGTGTCTCTTCCTGCCCGGCTTTTGCGCCGGTCGCCCCAAGCGACTCGATCGCCGGCGCCAGGGCGGGCGCGGAGGCGCGCAAGGCATCCAGGTGGGCGTTCCAGCCCGGGAGTATCAGGCCACCGAGGTGCTGCCCGTCCGTGGCGACGACGTCCAGGGTAATCGCCGTACCCACGTTGATGACCGCAAGGGGGCGCTCTTCGTGTCGAGCGTGGGCCTCGATCATGGCGCAGAACCGGTCGATGCCGAGCCCCTCGGGCGAGTCGTACGCCACGCGTAGGTGGCAGCACTTGCGCGGCACAGTCAGCCAGCGACACTCGACCTGCGGACAGATTTCCTCGATCGCGGTCGCCAGCCAGTCACGCCGTTGCGGCTCGACCACCGAAGCCAGCACGACCTGCTTGGGCGAACGCCCCTTCTCGTCTACGAGCAATGGCGCGAGCCGGGTCGCCAGCGCACCGACCGGGTCCGGCTCGCGAGGCGGCGGCCAGTCGATGACGACTGGCTCGATCGTTTTCTGGTTGCGGCGGGCCAGGTGGGCCTTGATCCGGCTGTTGCCCGCGTCGATGTAACAGTTCACAGGGTAAGGTCTTCCTCAATTCGTTCGGTATCAGTTGCGTCGGTCGCGTCAGGCGAGCAACCGCACCCGGTCGAGAGCGCCCGCCCGGACCACGCGGCCATCGGAGAGAGTAATCTCCAGATCGCCATCCGGGCGAATCGCCCCGGCAATGCCCTTCTCGCAGCGCCCGTCGCCATGCTCCAACTCCACAGCCCTGCCGAGCGCCAAGTGCATCCGCGACACCCGTTCGACCTCGACCAGCCAGTCGGCCGGGCAACCCATCACGTCGACCGCTGCGCGGATTAGCGCCAGGGCCAGCGCGATCGAATCGTCCCGTCGGAGCTCGAGCACCTCACCCAGCGCGGCAGGCGAGTAGTCCGCATCCAGCGATTGGCTCGGACGTCGCCAATTGACTCCGACGCCCGCCAGCCAGCAGATCTCGCCGGCCAGGCGGCGGCGCTGGATCATCAGCCCGCCAAGCTTGCCCGGGTTATCCCGACCATCCCGACCGTCACCGTGGAGATAGAGATCGTTGGGCCACTTGACCACCGCCGGCACGCCATACCCCTGCAGCACCGCAGCCAGACGAGCCGCCAGTGCCAGCCCCGGCGGGGTTTCGGGCAAGCCTGCCGCCGCCGGCACCACCAGTGAAAACCACAGTCCATCGCCCGCGGTGCTCAGCCAGCGCGCACCGCGACGGCCCACCCCGGCGCTCTGCTCAGCGGCCACGGCCACGGCCGGCGTGGCCGACGGGCCAGCGGCGGACTCGACCAGGGCGCAGACGCTCTCGTTGGTGGAACCGACACGCGCCTCGACGGCCAGTGACCAGCCCTCCTGCTCCGCCAGCAGCCGCAGCCGCCGGGCGAATGGGTCGAAATCGAGCTCGGCGTCGCGATGCATAGAAAGGTCCCGGCGAAAGCCGGCAGGATAGACAGCTTGTGCCGGCGAGTCGATCGTGCAGACGGCCCTGCCGGGACGACGATCGAGGGCCGGCACCCTCAAGTTTTGCGGAACGGGCCCGATTATACTGGCTCGGGCCGGGAGAACGACCCTGCCGGTACAATCCGCATCCGTCCCGACCACCCGCACCCTCGGGCCAGGTTGGACCCGGCCGATTTCCCGGGACGAAAAACCGAGGAGCCTCTTGGACAAAGCAACCATCATCGGCATCGTCTCGGCGCTCAGCGTCGTGATTCTCGCGATCGGGCTGGGCCAGTATCCGCTCGGGTTCATCAGCATCCCGGGGGCCCTGATCGTGATCGGCGGCACCCTGTCGATCACCCTGGCGATGATCACCTTTCGCCAGTTCGTCCAGTCGTTCGCCGTAATCAAGCAGGCGTTCACCGACCGGGAGCACAGCCTCACCGGGCTGATCGACGAGATCGAGGAGTTGGCGCAGGTCGCCCGTCACGACGGTGCGTTGGCACTCGAGGATCAGGAAATCACCCATCCCTTCATGGACAAGGGCGTGCGCATGATCGTCGATGGCCAACCGATCGAGGTGATCGAGCGCACCCTCGATCGCGACATCGAACTGTCCGAGGAGCGCCACGACGGCGGCGTGCAAATGTTCAAGAGCATCTACGACGTCGCCCCGGCCATGGGGATGATCGGCACCCTGGTCGGTCTGGTGCAGATGCTCGGCTCGCTCGACGATCCGTCGAGCATCGGCCCGGCGATGGCCACCGCCCTGCTGACCACCTTCTACGGCGCACTGATCGCCCAGGCGATCGCCCTGCCGATCATGACCAAGCTGCAGATGCGCGCCACCCAGGAATCACGCGAGCAACGCCTGATCCTCGAGGGTATTCGCGGCATCCAGGACGGCATCAATCCCCGCATCCTGCGCGGGATGCTGGAGACGTTCCTGCCCAGCCGCGAGCGACAGGAGGAAGACTGAATCATGGCACGCGCTCGTCGTCGCAAGGCCGGGAGTTCCGGCGGCTGGCTGACCACCTACGCCGACATGGTCACACTGCTGCTGACCTTCTTCGTGCTGATGCTGTCGGTCTCGGTAGTCGACGTCGAGCGCTACAAGGCCGTGGCGGAAACCATGCGCAGTTCCTTCGGCAGCCTGCCCACCGACTCCACCGCAGCACCTGGCGACTCGGTGGTCGAACTCGCGCCCGGCGCGGCCGATCCCGACAGCAAAGTCGAAGGACCGCCGCCCACGCAACTGATCGAGCTCGAAGCCCCACCCACGGCAACCCCTGAGGGGGATGACAGTCGCGAGCTCGAGGACCTGCGCCGCGACCAGCTTGAGCAACGCGCGGAGGAGTTGCGCTCGGTCATGGACGATGCAATCGCTGCCGGTGACCTGGAGATAGAGACCACCGACGACACGGTCATCATCCGGATCAAGGAAAACGCCTCGTTCCCGTCGGGGAGCGCCGACATGCAACAGGCCTTCGAGCCGGTCGTCGACCGCATCGCCGACGATCTGGCCAACAGCGACGACCGTATCGTGGTCACCGGCTACACCGACGACGTGCCGGTTCGCTCCGGGCGATTCCGCTCCAACTGGGACCTGTCGGCGGCCCGCGCGGTCAGCGTGCTGATGTCACTGCGTAACGAAGGCATCGACGCCGACCGGCTCTCGGCCCGGGGCATGGGCGAGAACAATCCGATCGCACCCAACGACAGCGAGGCAAACCGCGCCGTCAACCGCCGCGTCGAGATCGCTCTCGTCCCAACCTGGGCGGATGCCAAAAATCCGCAGGTCGACGGCCAGCCGGTCGACTGAGGAAGGTTGCCCCGAAAATACCCGTGCAGAACTCCGAGCTGGTTTCAGGCTCTCTCGGTCAGCGGCGCCAGCCAGTCGGCGAAGCGCGCCTCGGTCCTGATGTCCCCCGCCGCACGCTCGAGGCGATGCTGATTCAGGCACTCGGGCGCGAGCGTCAGCGTCATCTCCAGCAGCCGCCCCTGGCGGAAGACGTGCAGGCTCAGACGGTCGCCGGCCCGGTGCCGCGTGATGCGCTGACTCCAGTTGGCGCCGTTCACAGCGAATCCATCGATGGCGATGAGGCGATCGTCGACCGCCAGACCCGCCGCAGCCCCGGGGCGATCCTCGAACACCAGCGCCACGCGGGCGGCCTGCGGATCGCGGTCGTCGACCCGGATGCCGGCATCCGGGCCGGCCTGTTCGGCACGCGGCACCATCGCCACGCCGAAACGCGCCAGCAGTCCGGCCACGTCCAGCGTCTCGGTCGAGCGCAACGCCCGGTCGAAGAACGCCTGCATCGACTCACCCATCGCCGCCTCGATCAACGCCTCGACCTGTTCGCCCTCGGCCAGCGGCGATTCGCCGTGGTGCTCCCACAGGCGGCGCATCACGTCCATCAGGCTTGTGCCGCGCTCGCGCAACATCAGATCCAGCATCAACGCCACGATCGCGCCGCGGGTGTAGTAGCTGACGATCGCATTCACGGCGTTGGCATCCTGCTGGTAGAAGCGCGTCCAGGCGTAGAAGCTCGACTCCTCCAGCGTCTGGCGCGACCAGCCCTTGCCGCGCATGGCGCGGTTGATGGTTTCCTCCAGGGCGGCCAGGTACTGCGTCTCGTCGATCAGGCCGGCGTGACGCACCAGCCAGTCGTCGAGATAACTGGTAAAGCCCTCGAACACCCACAGCAGGCGCGTGTGCGCCGGGCGGTCGAGCGGCAGCCCGGCGAACGCGGCCGGGCGAATCCGCTTGACGTTCCAGTTGTGGAAATACTCATGGGCGCACAGGCTGAGAAAGCGCTGGTATTCCTTGCTCACCCCACCGGCGGTCACCGAGGGCAGATGAGAACGAGGAAAGATCAGCGCGGTGGAGTCGCGATGCTCCAACCCGCCGAATCCCGACTCGTCCAGGGCGACCAGGAACAGGTATTCCTCGAAGGGCGCGCCGTCGAACAGTTCGATCTCGGTCTCGCAGATGCGCGCGACGTCGGCGGCAATCCGGTCGAAATCGGTTTCCGGCAGCGCATTGGTGAACACCATCCGGTGCAGCACGCCGCCGGCGGTGAACTGGCGTTCGACGAAATCGGCGATTTCCACCGGGTGATCGATCAGGGCCTCGTAATCGACCGCGGCGTAGTCACCGAAGCCGATCTCGTCGACCGCGATCGCCGGCAACGTGGTCGCCACGCACCATTCGGCCGGCAGCTCGTCGCCGTCGATCATCACCTCGTGGCGCGCCTGCTCGGCGCCATGCACCCGCAGAAAGACGCTGGTGCCATTGAAGAACACGTGACTGGAATCGACATGCGCGCTGCGCACCGAGAAGTCGGCACAGTAGACGCGGTAGTGAACCGCCACGGGCTCGTCACTGGCGGCCAGGTCCCAGGTCTGCTGGTCGACGGGGATAATCGCCAACGGCCGACCACTCGCATCCTCGGCGTGCTTGCCGACCAGGTGGCGGGCAAAGTCGCGCACCAGGTAGCTACCCGGGATCCAAGCCGGCAGGCTGAGCCGGTAGCCGATCGCCGACGGCGGCAGCCGCAGCGTCACGTCGATATAGCGACTGTGGTAGCCGGAAAACTCGAGGCGAAAGAACGGTTCGACTCGGGCGGCGGTCTCGGTGGCAGTGGCGGACTGGCTCATCGGGCCTCCTTGTGCGCGTCCTCGACCATTCCCTCGTCCCGCTCGTCGTCCGGCAGGTCGGGCACCGACGAATCCTTGGTCATCAGGTGATGGCCGCCCGGATGCACCCGGCCGTGCTTGACCTCGTCGGGATGCGCCTCGCGCACCAGGCCGACCCGGGCGTTGAAGTGCAGGCGAAAGCCGGCCAGTGGGTGGTTGAGATCGACCTTGACGGTCTTGTCGCCGACCTCGAGGATCAGCATCTCGATGCGTCCCTCCGGGCCGTGTGCCTCGACCATGTTGCCGGGGGCGAGCTCCGCCTCGGCCTCGATGCGCTCGCGCGGCACCTCGACCACGCCTTCGGCGTCGTGCAGGCCATAGGCCTGTTCCGGCTCGACGGTCACCTCGATCTCGTCTCCCTCGACGCGCGCGTCGAGCGCGGCTTCCAGCCCCGGAATCAGGTTGCCGTGACCGTGGATGTATTCGAAGCCGTCGACGCGCGTATCGGCGAGAATCGCACCGTCGTCGTCGCGCATGACGTGGAAGACACGCACTACCTTGTCCTTGCCGACCGGCATGGTCTCGCCCTCGCTCTGTTGGGTCTCACTCATCGGTTGTCGTCCTCTTCAGGGTTCAGATCGCCATGCCGTGCCAGAACGGCAGCGTCAGCAGGGCCAGCAGGGTCGAGGCGCTCGCCGTGGTCGCATACAACCCCGTGTCCAGGCCAAAGCGGTCACAGAGCACCAGGCCGAGCACCATCACCGGCATCGCCCCTTCCAGCACGACCGCCGTGAGCGTCTGCCCGCTGGTGCCGACCATCAGCGCAAAGCCCAGCGCGAGCAAGGGCATCCACAATAGCTGGATCGCGACCGCCGGACTGACGGTCAGCAATTGCCGACCGGTCAGCGTCTCCAGTCGCAGGCTCATGCCCAGCGCCACCAGCATGATCGGCACCACGGCCGCGCCCAGACGGTCGAGCCACTCGGCCGCCCAATCCGGCTGGGCCACCCCGGCGAGGTTCAATCCCGCCCCGGCGACCGCCGCCCAAAGCGGCGGCACCTTGAGCAGGGTCTTGAGCGGGTGGATCTCTTCCTCGCTGTCACCGAAGCGTGCGGCGAGGAGAATCCCCACCGACAGCAGCAGCGGCGTGCAGGCGAACAGGTCGTACTGGATGGCCACCGCCTGGCCGGCATCGCCGAACAGGCTGTCGAGCAGTGGCAGCCCCATGTAGGTCGCGTTGGGAAAGCTCGCCGCCAGCAGCAGGGCGCCGAACTGCGCCCGCGTGAGCGGCATCAGTCGCCCGACGGCGTACATCAACGCCAGCGAGCCGATCACGGCCACGCCCGCCGTGCCGGCGATCCGCAGCGTGTCCACGCCCAGCGGCGCGCGCCACAGCACCGCGAACACCAACGCCGGCAGGAACAGGTAATAAACCGAGGAGGTCAACGCCCCGCGGGCGCGGTCGGCGGTCCACCCGCCCAGCGGCAGGTACCGCCAGATATGCCCCAGCGCGATGGTGCCGGCCATCTGCAGGATGACCGATATCACCGCCGGCCGACCTCCTTGCGTCGGTCAGCGCGCCACCCGATCCGGGTGGGTCGGCTCACTCTTCCTTGGCCTCGGCTTCGGCCTTTTCGACCTCGGCGCGCACCTCGTCCATGTCGAGATCCTTGACCTTGGTGATCAGCTCGTCGAGCGCGTTGCGCGGCAGCGCACCGGCCTGGTTGAACAACAGGATCTGCTCGCGGAACACCATCAGGGTCGGGATCGAGCGAATCTGGAAGTGGCCGGCGATCGCCTGCTCTTCCTCGGTGTTGACCTTGGCAAAACCCACCTCGGGGTTGGCCTCGGCGGCCTGCTCGAAGATCGGGCCGAAAGACTGGCACGGGCCGCACCAGGGCGCCCAGAAATCCAACAGCAGGATGTCGTTGTCCTTGAGAAGGCCTTCGAGGTTGTCCGCGGTCGCGGTTTGAACGGTCATAAAGACACCTTTGGATCACGCCGGCCAGCGGGCCGGCCGCATGTCGACCCGGCCGCACCGGATCACGAAAACTGGTTACCCGATCGCCGGGCCATCGCCCGGAGCCTGGCCCCCGGGATCGAATCGCCCGAGGTAAGGGCACACTCGAGGAATTCAAGCCGGGCCGCCCGCAACCGGGGCGTGCGCGACGTTGCCGGTCAGTCACCATCCCGCTCGCCCCAGCGGTCATGCAGGTCGTGCGGCACGTCGATCTGGTCGAGGATGCGCGCGACGGTGAAATCGATCAGATCCTGGATCGTCTGCGGGCGATGATAGAAGGCCGGCGATGGCGGCAGGATCACCGCGCCCAGTTCGGCCAGCCGCGTCATCTGCCCCAGCGCGATCGCCGTCAGCGGCGCCTCGCGCGGCACGATCACCAGATCGCGGCGCTCCTTGAGACAGACATCGGCGGTGCGCTCGATCAGCGAATCCGACAAGCCGTTGGCGATCGCCCCGAGCGTGCCGGTGGTGCAGGGGCAGACCACCATGGCATCCGGTGGGTTCGAACCGGAGGCGAACGGCGCGGTCCAGTCCTGGCGGGCAAAGCCCCGGACCTGCCCCTCGGCGGCGCCGAAACGCCCGCCCAGTTCGGCGGCCAGCGCGTCATGTCGTGCTGGAAAGGGGTCGTCGAGTTCCAGTGCGGCCACCGCGTGGGCGGCCTTCGAGGCGATCAGGCTCACCCGGCAGTTCGCCGCGATCAGGCAGTCGAGCAGGCGCAGCGCGTAGGGAAGCCCCGAGGCGCCGGTCATCGCCAGCACGACGTGTTCGGTCTCGGCGCGACGCCTCATGCGGTCACCTCACGCAGCGATTCGACCAGCCGGGCCGGAAAGCCACCGAAACCGCCATTGCTCATCGAGACCACCCAGTCACCCTCGCGGCAGTCGGCCATCACGGTCTCGAGCAGTCGCTCGACCGACCCGGCCACCACCAACCGCTCGCCCAACTCGGCCAGCACGGTGGTCGGATTGAAGGCCAGGTCGTCCGGCGCATGCACGAACACCCGGTCGGCACCCGACAGGGCACCAGCGAGCCGCGACGCATGCACGCCGGCGCGCATGGTGTTCGAGCGCGGATCGAGCACGGCGACCAGCCGGGCCCCGGCCGGCATCTGCTCGCGCAGCGCGGCCAGGGTGGCCTCGATGGCGGTCGGGTGGTGGGCGAAATCGTCGATCACGCGCACCCCGCCGGCCACGCCCTTGAGCTCGAGGCGCCGGGCGACGCCATCGAAATCCGCCAGCGCGGCCAGCCCCTCGGCCGCCGGCACCCCGGCAAACCGAGCCAGCGCCACGGCCGCCATCGCGTTACGGCGATTGTGCGCCCCCTGGATGGCAGCCGGCAGGTAGCCGACCGACTCACCCTCGCAGAACAGCTCACCCCGCTCCTCCCACCAGTCGGCACCAGGGGTCGGCTGCTCGCCCAGGCGCTCGACCGGCGACCAGACACCCGCGGCCAGCACCCGGTCGATCGCCGGCTCGTCGAGCGGGGCGATCACCTTGCCCAGCCCCGGCACCAGCCGCAGCAGGTGGGCGAACTGACGCTCGATCGCAGCGAGGTCGTCAAAGATATCGGCGTGATCGAACTCGAGGTTGTTGATCACCAGCCCGCGCGGCCGGTAGTGCAGGAATTTCGAGCGCTTGTCGAAGAAGGCCGTGTCGTACTCGTCGGCCTCGATGACGAAGAACGGCGTCTCGCCCAGGCGGGCGCTGACGCCGAAACCGCCCGGCACCCCGCCGATCAGGAAACCCGGCGCCATGCCGACCGCATCGAGGATATGCGCCACCATCGAGCTGGTGGTGGTCTTGCCGTGGGTGCCGGAGACGGCCAGCACGAACCGCTGCGAGAGCACCTCCTCGCCCAGCCACTGCGGACCGGAGCGAAAACGGTAAAAGCCGTTTAGCAACTGATCGATCACCGGCATGTCGCGACGCATCACGTTACCGACGATGATCTCGGCATCCTCCGGCAGCGGCGCGTCCATGTCGGTCTCGACGGCAATCCCCGCCGCGGCAAGCTGGTCGCTCATCGGCGGGTAGATGGCGTGGTCGCGCCCGGAGACCTGGTAGCCCATCTCGCGGGCGAGCAGCGCCAGCGATCCCATGAAGGTGCCGGCGATGCCGAGGATGTGGAGTTTCTGCGTGGGCGCGGTCATGTCGGCAGCCCCGTCTCACCGGGCAGCAACTGCACCGCGAGGGTCATGTAGACCAATGAGCTGAGGATGAAGTAGCCCAGCGCGGTGAGCACACCAATGCCCACGCCGAACTCCAGCGTGCGGCGATAGATCTGCCCAAGCACGATCAGGTTCCAGGCGAACAGCGCGATCATCAACACCGACCAGAGACCGACCTGCCCATCGACATTTTCGCCCTCCATGCCGGTCGGCTGCATCACTACCAGCGGCCAGGCCACCAGCCCGAGCATGGCCGTCGCGCCAAACAGGGCCGTGAGCATCTGCGAGATGCGCTCCCGATGCTGACGCAGCGCCGCCAACCCCGCGGAGTAGCCCACCAGCACCACCGCATCCGCCGCCAGCAGGATCATCCCGGCGCCCAGACCACCACCGGGATCGCCTTCACCCGCTACCGCAAAGTCCAGCAACACCCCGACGACGACATAAAAGCCCACCGCGATCAGCAGGGGCTGCTGGCCGGCGGGCATATCCTCGGGGCCGGCGCGCAGGAAGAGCAACTGGAAGAATAGGCGGATCAAAGACAACTCGGCATACCTGGTGACATGGCTTGGCGGGCAGACGGCCCGAAAAAGACGGCAGCAAGCCTAGCGCAAAACCCGCCCTGCCGTCTGCGTCCGACTGCCACGGGCGCTCATTCAGCGACGGAGGTCACGCAGGTACCACCACTCGAACAAACGCTTGGCCCAGTGCAGCAGGCGGCTCGGCGGGGTGACGAACTGGCGCTTCTCGTTGCGAAACACCAGTGTCGCCCGGTCGAGCATGTCCATTACGCAGACCAGCTCCCACTTGAAGGTCTGCTCGGCCGGCTGACCATCGAGCTCGGCGACCAGGTTCTCGGCGGCGGCCACCGCCTGGAGATCGGCCATGTGCGCCTGCTTGGGCGCCCAGTCCGGCGCGGGGTAGCTGCCGGAGTCGCCGGCGACAAAGACCTTGTCTGCGCCCTTGACCCGCGCCTGCTCGTCGGCCTCGATCATGCCGCCCGGCGAGGTTGGAAACGGGGCGTTCTCCAACCAGGCCGGCCCAGTCATCCCCGGCATGAACAGGATCAGGTCGGCCTCGAACTCGCCCTTTTCCGTGATCACGCGATCGGCCTCGAAGCGCTGGGGCTTGGCGCCGATGTGGGTCTCGATGTCGAACTTCTTCATCCGCTCGAGCAAGCGGTCGACCGCCGACTCGCCCAGCCGGTTGCCCGGTCGCGGGGAGGGGTTGAAGAACACCAGCTTGAACCGCTCACGGCGCCCCTGCTGGCGCAGCAGGCGATCGATACCGAACAGCAACTCGAACATCGGTCCGCCGCGCACCGCCGCCGGCTCCTTGGGGTTGCCGCCGAAACCGATGGCGATGGTGCCGCCTTCCATCTCGCCGAGCCGGTCGTGGATCGCCTCGGCGGCGTCGATGCCCTCGCAGAGCGTGATCGCGTGCTCGATGCCGGGCAGCTTCTTGAGGAAACGACCACCGCTGGCGACGATCAGGCCGTCGTTCTCGACCTCGCCATTGTCGGTGATTACCCGTCGGCCGTCGTCGCTCACACCGGTAACCCGTCCCGCGTGAAAACGCACCTCGAGTCGCTCGAGCAGCGGGCGGATGTCACACAGGATGTCCTCGCGCCGGCGCAGCCCGGCCGGCACC
>JBHEOB010000051.1:0-283 GCA_046261775.1 Guyparkeria sp. | reverse complement strand
CCGCCGTCAGGGCGCCGAAGCCCGCACCGATGACCGAAAGTTTCATGCCTTGCCTCCGAGGCCTGTGAACCGTTTCAACACAATCCCTTATCTTTGCATAAGGCCTTTCTAATACTCAATCCGACTAACACTCAAGCCGGCCGCCGGCGTTTCTCCGCGAGCCATCGAGTAACGGGGCGGGCAAGAAACAACAGCAGCAAGACGACGGCAAGGATGATGGGCGTGCGCGTGTCGAACTTCACCGACAGGAAGTAGTGCAGCACGACCAGGGCCGTCGCCGGAT
>JBHEOB010000050.1:0-13331 GCA_046261775.1 Guyparkeria sp. | reverse complement strand
GCCAATACTTGCCCGAGCGTCCGACCCTCGGGTGACAGGATGAGCCGGACAGGCAACGGGTCGGGATGCGGCCGTTGCCGCATCGGCTCTCGTGGCCGTTACTTGGTCATCGACAGGTACAGCGCCGGTAGTTTTTCCGGCAGGCGCGACACGTGGTCGAGCACCATGAAGTTCTTGGGCCCGAACACGCGCGAGACGTACTCGTCGGCATGCGGGTCGAGGGTCACGCAGAAGGTCTCGACCCCCTGGCGGTGAAGTTCCTCGACGGCCTTCTTGGTGTCGTGGCGCAGGTACTGCGGGTCGCGCACGTCGTTGTCCGATGGCTCCCCATCGGAGAGCATCAGTACCAGCTTGCGCTGGCTGGGCCGCCGGCTCATTTCAGAACCAGCGTGGCGCAGGGCGGCGCCCATGCGTGTCGAGAGTTGGCCGGTCATGCCGGCCAGGCGCGCCTTGGCCTTGTCGCCGTAGGGCTCGTTGAAGTCCTTGAAGCGGTAGTACTCGACGTCGTGGCGACCGTTGGAATCGAAGCCGTGGATGGCGAACGGATCGCCGACCCGGTCGATGGCATCGGCCAGCAGGGTGGCTGCCTCGCGGGAGAGATCCAAGACGGTGGTCTCGTCGTCGCCGTGGCCGATGGCATCGTTGGTCGACTCGGACAGGTCGATCAGCAGCATCACCGACAGGTCGCGGATCTGCAGGCGGGTGCGGATGCCGATGCGAGGGTCCGGTGTCTCGCCCATGCGGATGTCGATCATCGCGTTGATCGCCGCGTTGATGTCGATCTGGTCGCCGTCCTCCACCTTCTTCTCGCGGACCACGCCCTGCGGCTGGATGCCCTCGATCAGGTACTTCAGGCGGCGCACCAGCGGCTTGTGGCGCTCGAGGATCGCGTCGATGGACTCGGGGTCGCCGTCGGTCGGACGCTTCTCGTTGATCGTGGTCCAGTACGGGCGCTCGAGCTGCGACATGTAGTCCCACTCGTGGTAATGCACCGGCGAGGCCGTGCGGTCCTCGGCGAAGAGCTCGGAGTACTTGCGCCCGCGGTTGTCGTAGAGCTCCGTGCCCAGCACCCAGACCTCGTCGGCGTCCTCGGCGGAGATGCTCTCCACGTCGAGCGTGTTGAGCATCTCCATCAGGCTGACGTAGCGACGCTTGTCGTCGATGTTGCCCTCGCGCTTGACGTCGAACGCCGACTCCGGCTTGTCGAACAGAAAGCGGTTGTCGTCGCGGTAGGGAATGCTCGGCACGTCCTGGCTGGGGCTGAAATGCAGGCCCGACTGCTCGGCGCGAGCAGCCAGTGCCAGGCCCTCGTCGCGAACGCGTGCGTAGTCGTCGAGGTCCTCGCGGATGCCGGCGGCCGCCTGGCGCGCCTGGGCGATCAACGGGTGATCGTCGACGTAGTCGGCGTCGAGCAGTGCCAACGCGATGCGGTCGAGCAGCGGGGCGATGCGATCGGGATCGGTTTCCTCGTGGCGGTTGACTGCGATCCGCGCGATGCGTGTCCACAGCGGGCCTAGTCCCGGGAAATCCTGGCCGGCGAGCGCCTCGACCCGCGCGTCCTCCATCAGGCCGATGAAGGTCTGCTGTAGCTTGGAGGCATCCTCCGATTCAGAGTCGAAGTCCGAGTAGATCATGTGCGCCGCGGCGTGCGCGGCCGCGGCGCGATACAGATTGACGCCGTCGACCGACGAGTCATCCCGGTCGACGTAATCGTCGAAGGCATCGGGCAGGTTGATGAACGGCCCCTCGAGGAACGGCCGATAGCCCTCGCGGCTCTCGAAGTCGCCGGAGGTGGGGCGCAGCAGGAAGTTGCGTGCCCACAGGGCGCGCAGGTACATCACCAGTCGACGCTGGACGTCGACGAACAGCGTGCCGCGCCGCTCCTTCTGCAGCACGGCCTCGGCATCAGGGCTGGCCAGGCTGAAGTAGGCGTCCAGCGCCTCGAAGTCGGTGCGGTGCGCATTGATGCCCCAGGTCGCCCAGCGCCTAAGGCCACCCAGGGTGAGTACCTCGAGCAGGTGGTCGAGCTGCGTGAGCATGGGGCGCAGGGCACGAGGCGCCTGCGCGAGGATGTAGTTGACCAGCGACAGGTACTGTTCGAACAGCGAGGCCTCGCCCAGGCGATTCGCGGCCACCGGGGCGGTGGAGAACAGCAGGGTGAGCACCGCGGCGCTGGTCTTGGAGAACATCTTGATCGACATCGAGAGCAGCTCGAAGGCGGCGTCCGTGCCGAGCTCGCGTGCCACCTGGGGCGTGGCCTCGATGTAGGCGAGGACCAGCTCCTCGCCCCGGCCCAGCGATTGCAGGCTGATTGCGCCCTCGAGATAGGCCTCGAGCGCGCGCGGCGAGAAGACCCGCGAGGCATCCACCCAGTGGATCTCGAGGATCTCGCGCGCGGATTCGCTCAGTTCGTCGAGTCGTTTCTGATCTTCTAGCCGTACACTCGTCATCGCGTGGGTCTTGGCTCTACTTGTGGCAAGGGGGGCTTCAGGACCGGCATGAAGCCGGCCCACAGCGCGATCAGTCCGGCCAGACGCGGCGCGGATGCAGCGGCTGCTTGCCTTGTCCCGGTGCCTTCGGCTGGGAGCTCGACTTCGTGGTGGTCTTGCTGGCCGGCTTGCGAGTGGTCGAGGTCTTGGTGGTGCTCGAACTGGCGGCGGTCTTGCTGGCCGTTGAGCGGGCGGCGGTCGACTTGCTGGTGGTCGACTTGGCCGCAGGGGCCTTGCGTGCCGGCGCCTGGCGCTGGGCCGGTGCCTTGCTGGCGTTGGAGGTCGATGCGGCCGGCTTGTTGGCCGTACTGCTTGCCGTTGCCGGCTTGGATTCGGTCTTGTCCGTCTCGGTCGGCTTGGCCGGTGTCGATTGGGACTCGGATTTCACGCTGGCGCTCAGCTTGTCTTCCAACTTGCTCATGATGACGTTACCTCGTCGATGATGTTCTCGATTTCGTCCACCGCCGCACGACCGCGGCCGCCAAGCTGATAGACGCTGACTCCCTCGACCACCGCCGTGCGGAAGGCCGCGCGGCGACGAACGGCCGAAGGAAGGACGGGCAAGCCAAGCCCCGCGACGGCATTCTGCATGGCACGGGTCATGGCGCTTCGCGGTTCGGTCTGATTGAGCAGCAGAGCCGCGGAAAGGGATTGGTTGCCGCTCTCGCGCGCCTTGTTCACCGCCTTGACGGTGTCGGCGCTCGCCCAGAGATCGAGCGGCGAGGGGAGAACGGGGATCAGGACCTGGTGACTGTGCAGCAGCAACTCGATGGTCACGTTCATGTCCAGCGAGGGCGGGCAGTCGACGATCACGTAGTCGCAGGTCTCCCTTGCCGACGCGAGGTTGGCATGGGCATCGTCGTGTTCGTCGAACAGACGTGGCAGGCCCGACTTGGCTTCGCCCCAGCCCGACCAGTGACGCAGGGCGCCCTGAGGGTCGGCGTCGATCAGACCCACTTCCGCCCGACGGGCGAGCCCGGAGGCGAGGTTGATCGACAGCGTGGTCTTGCCACAGCCGCCCTTGAGGTTGGCCAGTGCGATGACGTGTGCGGCCATGGTGTCACCCTCCTTGATGGGGTCAGCCGGCCGGATCAGTTGGCCTGATCGGACACGGCCTGCATCTTCTCGGCCAGTTTTGACGCCTGCCTGGCGAAGCGCATCTCGAGATCGCCGAGCGTCTCCTCGAGCGGGGAGACATTGACGGAAACCTGGGTGCGGTCGAATTGCAGGCTGGGGTGGTAGCCCATTTCCTCGGAGACCTCGGCAAGGCGGTCGAGGAAATCGCGTGTCTGCGAGTAGTCCGCGAACTCGAACTTGCGGATCAGCATGGGGGGGCGCTTCTGGGTCTGCCAGCCGTCCACCTGGATGTCGGTCGTCTCAGCCATGTGCGTTCTCCCTGAGAACTCGTGTTGTCTAACCGCCGAGCTGACGGACGTGGCCCAGTTCCTCGTTGAGGAGGTGGGCGAAAAGCGCGCCGGTCTCGCCCGGCTGAAAGCGCCGGAACCAGCTGGCGCCGTCCTCGTAGAACCGCGCGGTCTCCCATTCCTTGGCCCGGCTGAGGGCAAGGAGTTCCTCCGGATCGCGGCCGGGCCGGACCGGAGCGAGGGAGAGCGCCGGTGGGGCGAACCCCAGCAGCAACATCTGCCGGGTGACGAGGTCCGCGTGCCCCATCTCCTCGTCTGACAGGCGCGTCAACTGTTCGGCCAGCGAGTGCTGGCCCCAGAGCGATGCCAACGCGGCACGGGTGGCGTGCTGCTGGGCGGATTCCATTTCCAGTTCCAGGCCTCGTCCAAGTAGCCCGATCACACGCGGATTCGATCGCATGACCATGGTCAACCCCTCACTGCACAGGATCAGCCATCATTACGCGTCCATCGACGGGACGCACCAGGAGGATTCGCAGTGGGCGGGATCCTCCGGCAGGATCGTCTCGACCTCACCATGCACGCGGGCAATGATGTGGGCCGCCACCAGGCCGTCGCCGACGCGCTCGCAGGCGTCGGCGCCGGCACGTACGGCGGCGTTCACGGCACCGGTTTCCCCGCGCACGAGAACGGTGACGTAACCGCCACCAACGAACGAGCGGCCGATCAGTCGCACTTCCGCCGACTTGGTCATCGCGTCCGCTGCCTCGATGGCAGGGACCAGGCCGCGCGTTTCGATCATGCCCAGTGCAATACCGGAATTAGCCATGGGGTGAGCCCTCGGGTCGATCAATCCAACAGGAGCCGCCAGTACTGATGTCTGAACGGCTCCTGTAAAAAATTGGGTTGGCAGACAGGGTCGTGTCCAGGGGACACGACCACAGGAGCCTGCTCAAAGCACCCGGAATTAGGCGTCCGGGGTTTTCGGCAGAATGTTCTCTACCTCGCCATGTACGCGAGCAATGATGTGGGCGGCTACCAGGCCGTCACCAACACGCTCACAGGCATCGGCGCCAGCGCGTACGGCAGCGTTGACCGCGCCGGTCTCGCCACGGACCAGAACGGTCACGTAACCACCGCCGACGAATTGACGACCGACCAGGCGAACCTCGGCAGCCTTGGTCATGGCGTCAGCCGCTTCGATTGCCGGCACGAGGCCGCGCGTTTCAATCATTCCCAGTGCGATACCAGATACATCAGCCATTTGAGTTACTCCCAAGCTGTAGTTGAATCAGTCGGCGACATCAGGCCGCCGACGTTACGTAAATCCGCCTTAGGCTTCCACGACTTTCGGCAGGATGTTTTCTACTTCGGAATGGACGCGCGCGATGATGTGCGCCGCAACCAGACCGTCACCAACGCGCTCACACGCATCGGCGCCAGCGCGAACGGCCGCATTGACCGCGCCGGTCTCACCACGAACCAGAACGGTCACGTAGCCACCACCGACGAATTGACGACCGATAAGGCGAACCTCGGCAGCCTTGGTCATGGCGTCAGCCGCTTCGATCGCCGGCACGAGGCCGCGCGTTTCAATCATTCCCAGTGCGATACCGGATACATCAGCCATCTTGTCTCTCCTCTCGAACGACTTGTTAAAACGAAAAACCTAGTGTCAGCACGGATCCCAATGATCAATGATGCCGACAATTGTCAGATCCGTCTGGATCTCGGGATCCGGGAGCGCCAACCGTGCGGCTGAACCGCTGACGGTCACGACCCATTTACCCTCTGGTGCCCCGACCGGGTCGGCCGCGACGTTGAGGCTGCCGGACTGGTCGACCAGCACCCTCAAGGAAACGTGTTTCAACCCTTCCACGCGCCGCGTGGCCACAAGGTCGGAACGTACCTGCATGATCTCCATGTCACTCAGCAGACCATTGGTCGATGATCCCGACGATGGTCAGGTCGGACGGGTAGGATTTGCTACCTGCCGCCTCCCGAGCCGCCGAGGAACCGACGCAGATGACCCAGTCGCCCGGGATGCAGCCGATCGCGTCGACCGCGACCTGCGGCGTGCCGCCCGGTTTGTCGGTCACGACCAGCAGCGGGCGGTGGCCCAGCTCGCCGATCCGGTTGGTCGAGACCAAGGTCTTTTCGACCCGCATGATCTTCATGCCTGTGAAACCCCTTCAATTTCGCTGCCTGACAGGCGGTCCTGGACGGTCAACTGGAAATACAGCATGTCCTGTTCATCCAGCCCCGAGTGACGCTCGCGGATGGCGTTGCAGACCCGCTGTGCCCGGGCCACGGCCCGTTCGCGCCCACCCGGAACACGACCGTCGTAACGGAAGTGGATGGCGATCGGGATAGGTAGTCCGTGGCCCACGTTGAGCTTGCGGAAAATCTTGATCCCGACGTCCAGGTCGTTGGTGTTCTCTTCCACCGTGTGGAGGTGCGCGAAATACGCCAGATTGCGCATCTGCACCTCCTCGATGCCATCGCCGACGCTGATGTAACGCTCGGCATGGCCAATGATCTCGGCCGGGTAGCGCCCCTGGTAACGTTCCGTCACGTAATCGATCTGTGACAGGTTGTTGATCAGCAGGCTGGCAACGAACCGCCGCATGCCGTCATGCGGTTCGCCCCCGGTCGTGCGCCCCCAGTCGTCGGTTTCGTTGACCGAGCGGATCGCGTTGTAGATGGCCAGATGGGCCGCATCGCGTTCCAGGTTCAACGTTTCCTGGTACAGGTAGGCGTTGTCGATGTAACGGTGCACGCTGACATCGCCGTTGGCGTCGGGTACGTGGACGCGGATCGCGTCCGTGTCCGTGTCGACGCCCACCAGCAGGATGTCCGTGCTGGCACCACAGCAGTAGGTGTTCTCCACTGCCTGGCGGAAGGCTTCCAGCCGATCCAGTGCGGCCTCGGCCGCCTTGCGCTCGTCGCTGCCATGCGCGGCGCAGCCTTCATGGTGAGGGTCCGAGGAGCTGCCGTGGTAGACCGCGATCTTGAGATAGCGGCTGCCCTCGTCAGCCCGGTTCGGTACGCCCTCGCGAAACCGGCGCAGTTCCACCTCGCTCCAGAGCCGAAGATCCTCTTCGACGTCGAACAGTGCGCCGGCATACGCCTTGCGATAAGTGAACGACCAGGGCGGGAGCCGAAAGATAAACGGCATCAGGCCCTTCAACCGTCCGTCCGAGCAGGGGCTTATATCGACGGCGTGAAAACCGCAGTCGAGAAAGAAACAGCTCGTGGACAGCGCGTCGTCCTTTTGGTCTTCCAGTTTGCGCCCGAACTGCTTGGTAGCAGCGTTGAGCGCCTCAAACGTGGCACTTGCGAAGAGCCCCTTCAGTTCCGGGCCTTCGATCCAGCTGTCGGTGACCAGGGCCTCGCTGAAGCCATGGCCCAGCCGGCTCTGGGCCAGATCCTGGATGCGGTCGCCCAGCTGCCCGTCACGGGGCAGGGCGGCCACTTCCTTGAGGAACGGAACGATGCGATCGAACCGCTCCTTGACCGAGTCTTCGCAATACGCCAGTTGCCGGTTGGCCTCGTGGTCGGTGAGCGGGTGATGACAAGCGCGCTCGGGCAGCGAGGGGCATGCCGGGTGCTCGACCGGCTGAGGCGTGCCCGCCGGGCTGTGAAGCCCGCTGGGTGCACCCAGACCGAAAGGCGCCCGACGCTGACCCAGCCGGGGCGCACCCGGACTACTGCGACGAAACCGCTGTTGTGTCATGTGCCCGTTCATCCCTGCCACCTAGCCCCGAGCACCGCCGGAGTAGGTGATCGTCGAGCCGTTCATGTCGGTACCGCTGCTGCCGGTGATCTTGGATGCCGGAACATCCGGACGCGGCACTTCACGGTTGACCCAGGCATTGCGCACGGCACCGCGAGCCTGACCACGCAAGGACGGATTGCGGCCCTGGGCCCATTGGCCCTCGGTACCGGTCACCGAACCGTTGCGCGACCAGTCGTCACCCGAGATGCGGCAACGCTCGCCGCCTTCACCGGTGACACGCTCACGCAGTTGCTCCTCGGGAGCGCACTGCAGTGCGGCGTCGGCCGGAGCAACAGCCGGGATCTCCGGTTGCGGCTCGGCGGCCTCGACCGGCTGTGCCGGTGCATTCTGAGTCGGCGCCGGGCTGGCCGGGGTGGGCGCGGGTGCCGGGGCCGCTGCCTGCGGGGCAGGCGTCGGCGTCGGCATGATCGAACCCATCCGCGGATGCGCGGAACTCGGCTCAGGGTGACGGAACTCCGGCGTGCCGGTGATCAGTCCCATGGCCATGTTGCCGGGGCCGGTGATGCGACCACCGCCCTGGTCAAACGAACTGCCCGTCACGCGACCGCGAGCGGCGCGTGCTGGCGGACTGACGCTGAAGTCCTCTGGGGCCGTGATCGGCTCCTGGGGCTGAGCGTAAGCCGCCTGAGGCGCGTACCGTGCATCCGGTTGCGTCGGCGCCGCCATCGGATGGCTGGTCGGTGCCGCACAGCCGGTGTGCATGGCGTTGGCGTAGGGCGTGCCACTGACGTAGTGGTCGTAGCCGTACTCGTTGCCGGTGACTTCCTCGGTCCATCCCATTGGCGTACCACCAATGGACTGGCCTTCGCAGGTCATCGACGTCTCGACCTTCTCAGCCTGGGGTGCGGGCGAACCCGAGCAGTAGGCACCGTAGTGTTCAGTGCCGTAGTACTCGGTACCGGTGACGGGCATGCACCCCCCTTGCTCGTCACCGGACATCTTTGGGTGGTGGTCGACGCGCTGACCGGTCAGTCCACGACCCGCGAGGGTGTGCATGGACTGGACCTTGTCGACGCCGCCACCGCAAAAACGCGGTTCGCTGTACTGAGAACCCGTCAGACGGGAGCAGGAACCCGGCTCGTTGCCCGTCACGCGCTCGCTACGGTCCACGAGGTTGCCCGTGATCCGCTCGCCGTGGCGCGACTGGTCGATGCCGACCTTGTCGTAGCCCGGCTCGGGACGCGTGTCGCAGAACGACTCGTACTGCTCAAAGCTCAGGTACTGCGTACCGGAGACATTGCGGCAGGTGCCCGGCTCGTCACCCGTGACGTGGCTGGAACGACCAATGGCGGTGCCGGACACGGCGCGACCGGTGTAGGTATGCGTTTCCGCCACCTTTTTCGGCGCCCCGTTGATGGTCATCCGCGCTACGCCCGAGTCCGCATACTCGGATCCGGTGATCGTCCGGCTTGCGCCGGTTTCGCCACCAGTGGCCTGGGCCGGACGGAACTCGTCGCTACCGGTCACACGCATCTGCTTCTCGGTCCGACCTTCCGCTACCTTGTCGGCGCGGGTCGGGCGGGCCTTGGTACCGCAGAACGATTGCAGGTCTTCGCTGCTCAGGTACTCGGTACCGGTCACGGACTCGCAAGTGCCGCGCTCGTCACCGGTGACCTGGTTGGCTCGACCTACTGCAGTGCCGCTGACGCCGTGACCGCTGGCGGTCGTGGACGTGCGAACCTTCGGCGCGTTCGGCTGCGGGCGGGTGGAGCAGAACGACTCGTACTGCTCGGAACCGATGTACTCGGTGCCGGAGACCACCCGGCAACTGCCGGACTCGTTACCGGAGACGCGGTCGCTGCGCTCCACCTGGGTGCCCTTCACCTCACGGCCGGAAATCGTGTGACCGGTTTCCACCTTTTTTGGCGTGGACGCCTCGCTGGTGGTTTCGGTCTTGCGACGTCCGGTGGGACGGCAGGCCGGGGCGCTGCCCCGGCCGTACTGGCACAGCATCTCGCGATGGCGCATGGCCGCTTCGCGTCCGCTGGCACTGGTGTCCAGATAACCCGGAACCTGGTAACCCACACGTCCCGGACCGCCCTGCGAGGCCGGCTTGGCCGGCAACGCACGCTTACCCTTGTTTGCCATCGCCTCGCGACGAGCCTGGCAAATCTGGCGCACGCGATTGGCCTGCGGGCCAAGGCGGGCCGGGCGCTTCTTGGCGACCGTACAGAGCGACTCGAACGAAGCCTCAAGCTCGGTGGAGTCGGCCTGGGTCTCGTTGCTAGCCGGTGCCGGCTTCGGCTGCGAGCGAACCTCGTCAGCGAAGGGCATCTGCTCGCGACCCGGACCGCCCTGGGAGGCGGGCTTCGGCGGGAGTGCACTCTTGCCGTACTTCGCCATGGCCTGGCGACGTGAACGGCAGACGGACCGCACCAGGTCCGCCTCGGAACCGTACTGACCCGGATCGGACTCGGCGAGCGAGCACATCTGGTCGACGGATTCGTCGGCGGGCGCGGATGCGTGGGATTGTGAGGCGGCTGCGCCGTTGCTGCCGGAATCCCGCGATGCCGCGGGGTTCTGACGAGCGGCCGACGCGGCCGTTTTCCAGGTCGAGGTGCTGGCGTTCTTGCCGTGTGCAGACAACTGCGCACGACGGGCGCGGGCCAGTTCCTTGCCGGTCAGACCGGCGAGGCTGCCGCCACCCTGAGAAGCTGTCGCGGTGCTGCCACCACGGGAAAGCTCCTCGCGTCGGGCGCGAGCTGCTGCACGATCTCTGGTTGAGTTGTTTCCAGATTGTACAGGCATGCCTGTTGTACCTCGTGTTGATGGTTGCGCTGCCCACCCGAAGGAGGACAGCCTCATCGCTTATCAGCCGGCGCGGTAGACCACGAAGGCGATACCCTGGCTCTGGGTGAAGTTGTCATACGCAACCAGGCGGACGTGATGGCCCGGGTACTTGCGGTGGCACTCTTCGATCTCGGAGAGCACGTTGTCGACGTTGTCTTCACCGAAGAACGGCAGCTTCCACATGTCCCAGTAGTGGAACATCATGTTTTCCGGCGCGACGTGCTCCACGCTCGGGCTCCAGCCCTGGGCGATGGCGTACTCGATCTGCGCGCGGATCTGGTCCGGGGTCATCGGCGGCAGGTAGGAGAAAGTCTCGTACTTGACCGTCGTCTTGTAGTCCTGCATTTGGTTCATGGTTTCTTACCTATGAGTCAGATTCTGGTTAAGAAGGCCTGGATTAGCGGTTCTGGGTGTCGAGCTTGTCGACGGTGTCGAACTCAAACTTGATCTCTTTCCAGGTTTCCATGGCGATCTTCAGTTCCGGGCTGTGCTGAGCTGCCTGGGTGAGGATCTCCTTGCCTTCAGCCTCTACGTCACGACCCTGGTTGCGGGCCTCGACACAGGCTTCCAGAGCGACGCGGTTGGCGGCGGCGCCAGCGGCGTTGCCCCACGGGTGGCCCAGGGTGCCGCCACCGAACTGCAGGACGGAGTCGTCGCCGAAGATGTTGACGAGTGCCGGCATGTGCCAGATGTGGATACCACCGGAAGCGACGGCGAAGACGCCCGGCATGGAGCCCCAGTCCTGATCGAAGAAGATGCCGCGCGAGCGGTCTTCCGGGATGAAGGATTCACGCAGCAGGTCGATCCAGCCCAGCGTGGAGGCGCGGTCGCCTTCCAGCTTGCCCACGACGGTGCCGGTGTGCAGGTGGTCACCGCCGGACAGACGCAGGATCTTGGTCAGTACGCGGAAGTGGATGCCGTGGGTCGGGCTGCGGTCGATGACCGCGTGCATGGCACGGTGAATGTGCAGCAGCATGCCGTTTTCCTGACACCACTTGGCCAGACCGGTATTCGCGGTGAAACCACCGGTGATGTAGTCGTGCATGACAATCGGTGCGCCAATTTCCTTGGCGAACTCGGCACGCTTGTACATCTCTTCCGGGGTCGGCGCGGTGACGTTCAGGTAGTGACCCTTGCGCTCGCCGGTCTGGTTCTCGGCGATCTGGGTGGCTTCCTGGACGAACAGGAAACGATCACGCCAGCGCATGAACGGCTGCGAGTTGATGTTTTCGTCGTCCTTGGTGAAGTCGAGACCACCACGGAGAACTTCGTAGACCGCACGGCCGTAGTTCTTGGCCGACAGGCCCAGCTTCGGCTTGATGGTGCAGCCCAGCAACGGACGGCCGTACTTGGAGAGCTTGTCGCGCTCGACCTGAATGCCGTGCGGGGGGCCGCCACAGGTCTTGATGTAGGCGATCGGGAAGCGAACGTCTTCCAGGCGCAGGCCACGGATGGCCTTGAAACCGAACACGTTGCCGACCAGCGAGGTGAACACGTTGACGACAGAGCCTTCCTCGAACAGGTCGATCGGGTACGCGATGAACGCGTAGAAGGCGGAGTCGTCACCGGGCACGTCCTCGATGCGGTAGGCGCGGCCCTTGTAGTAGTCCATGTCGGTCAGCAGGTCGGTCCACACCGTGGTCCAGGTACCGGTGGAGGACTCGGCTGCGACGGCAGCGGCTGCCTCTTCGCGATCGATGCCCGGCTGCGGGGTGATCTTGAAGCACGCCAGCAGGTCGGTGTCGAGCGGCGTGTACTCCGGCATCCAATAGGTTTCGCGGTAATCTTTTACGCCCGCGCTGTAACTTTTATTCGCCATAGCGATCCTCCGGAAGGGTAAGGTTGGCATTGGGTTAGGGATCGACCTGGGGGAAGGCCCCTCTTTCGTCTCGGCCGATACTATATGGCCAGCGACCATCAAAGCAATTCAAAATAAGTGATGTCCACCATAAAGAAAGCCTTATGGGTTAGCCGATGATCCGATTCACATTGCACCAGCTCCGCGTCTTCAGCGCCGCGGCCGAGCTCCTCAACTACACCAAGGCAGCCGAGAAACTGCATCTTACCCAACCCGCGGTCTCAATGCAGATTCGTCAGCTTGAGGAAAACGTCGACTTGCCGCTGTTCGAGCAGACCGGGCGGCAGCTGCACCTGACGGATGCCGGGAGGGAACTGTACGGCTATGCGCAACGCATCCTCGAGGTGATTGCCGAGGCCGATGAGGTATTGCAAGGCATGAAGGGGGTGCATCGCGGCCACCTGCGGGTCAGCGTGGCGAGTACCGCCAACTACTTCGTCGCCCGTTTGCTGGCCGATTTTTCCAAGCGCTACCCGGGTGTCTCGATCAGCCTGGACGTGACCAACCGTCAGCACCTGCTGCGCCAACTGGCCGGCAACGAGGCGGATATCGTGATCATGGGCGAGCCGCCTGTCGACGCGGACCTCCATTCCAAGGCGTTCCTGGAAAATCCGCTGGTGGCGATCGCGGCCCCGGATCACCCGCTGGCCGGACGCCGCTCGATTGCACTGGAGGAACTGGCCCAGCACCGGTTTGCCCAGCGCGAGTCGGCCTCCGGCACGCGGGCGGCGATCGAGCGATTTTTCGAGGAGCACGGACTGGCGGTGATCCCGGGGCTGGAGATGCGCTCCAACGAGGCGATCAAGCAGGCGATCGAGGCCGGACTGGGCGTGGGAATCGTGTCCAAGCACACCCTGGATCTCGAGCTGGAGACCGGGCGGCTGGTGATCCTGGACGTGGAAGGGTTGCCGATCATCCGGAACTGGTACATGGTCCAGCGCCGTGGCAAGCGCGATACGCCGGTCATGCGCAGTTTCCACGATCACGTGCTCGAACAGGCCGAACGACAGGTGCGGCTGCCGTCCGCATGA
>JBHEOB010000049.1:730-13350 GCA_046261775.1 Guyparkeria sp. | reverse complement strand
GATCAAGGTCATCGGCGTTGGTGGGGGCGGCGGCAACGCCGTGGCCCACATGGTTCACCAGAATATCGAGGGCATCGAGTACATCAGTGCCAACACCGATGCCCAGGCGCTGGTGAAGAGCAACGCGCCGTCGCAACTGCAGATCGGCGCGAACATCACCAAGGGCCTAGGCGCCGGCGCCGACCCGGAGCTGGGCCGGCAGGCCGCGCTCGAGGACCGCGAGCAGATCCAGGAGGCGATCAGTGATGCGAACATGCTGTTCATCACCACCGGCATGGGTGGCGGTACTGGCACCGGCGCGGCACCGGTAATCGCCCAGATTGCCCGCGACATGAACATCCTCACCGTCGCGGTGGTCACCCGGCCGTTCTCCTTCGAGGGCAAGAAGCGCACCTCGGTGGCCATGGAAGGGATCCAGGAACTCGAGGACAACGTCGACTCGCTGATCGTCATCCCCAACGACCAGCTCACGGCGGTAATGGGTAAGCAGGCGGCCCTGCGCGACGCTTTTGCGGCCGCCAACGAGGTGCTGTTCACCGCCGTGGCCGGGATCTCCGAGCTGATCACCCGTCCGGGCGAGATCAACCTCGATTTTGCCGACGTGCGCGCGATCATGACCGAGAAGGGTACGGCCATGATGGGTACCGGCATCGGCACCGGCGACAACCGCGCCGCCGAGGCAGCCGAGGCCGCCATCCACAGCCCGCTGCTCGACGACATCAACCTCACCGGTGCCGAGGGCATCCTGGTCAACGTAACCTCCAACGGCGACCTGTCGATCGGCGAGTTCATGGAGATCGGCGAGATGGTCCAGTCGCTGGCCGGCGACGAGGCCGTGGTCAAGGTGGGCACAGCGGTCGACGACGAGCTCGACGGCCAGCTGCGGGTCACGCTGGTGGCCACCGGCTTGTCGCGGATCAAGAACGTCACCGGCGAGTCGAGCAAGCCGCGCGTCGTGATCGACAACGCCCGTCGCGAGGAGTCGACCGAGCAAGCCGAGCCGTCGCGTGCCGAGGCCCAGCAGGCCTATGCCGGTGCGGCCCATCGTGGCAACACCGCGATCAACCTCGACACCATCGACATTCCGTCGTTCCTGCGCCACCAGGCGGACTGATCGACGGCCCGGCCGATCGGCCGGGAGGAAAACTCGCGAGGCAAACTAAAGGCCCCGGGACATACGTCCGCGGGGCCTTTCTTTTTTGGCTGGTTCTCTTGGATAGCTGTGTTGTTTCAGCCACCGGGCAGCAATTGCACCACTCGCATCGCCTGGCGATCGTCGATCCAGCTGCGTCGCTGCAGGTCGAGCCTGGCGGCGAAGAACGGCAGGCCGAGTGTCGCGACGCTCAATAGGCCATAGCCGAAGCGCGCCAGCATCGGGCCGATGCAGGGGCCTGCGCGCTCGCGGATCAACAGCAGACGCCAGACCTTCATGCCGGGTGTCTGGCCGAACCGGCACCAGAAGAACACGAAATAGGCGGCGATCCAAGCCAGCAGGTAGCCGCGGAACAGCCATTGGATCGGCCCGTCCGGGGGGACGGGCTCGCCACCGGTGAAGATCAACGCGATGAAAGTGGCCAGGATCACCACGGCGATGACGAACAGCGTGTCGTAGAACAGGGCCGCGGCCCGTCGCCACAGGGGGGCAGTGCGGGCCGGGCGCTTGGCTGCATCGGGTTCGCTGGCGTCGGTCATTTCTTGGCCTTGGCGGTTGCGGGTCGGGCGGTTTTGGGCAGGGCGATGTCCCGCAGGATGGTATCGATCGTCTTGAGCCGGTCGTCCAGAGTCGGCATCTCGCGGTTAAAGCGCAGCGTGTCGGCCGACAGGCGGTAGGTCTCCGGCGCGGCCTGCACGGCGGCGACCAGTCTGGCTGGATCGACGCGGGCGTTCTCGCCGAAGATCAGGCGGCCGCCGCGGGCGGTGAGCTCGAGCTTGGTGATGCCGAGCTGCCGGGCGCGAATGCGCAGGCGATGGGTCTCGACCAGGGCGACCACCGGCTCGGGCAGCAGGCCGAAGCGGTCGATCAGCTCCACCTTGAGCTCGTCGAGCGCCTCGTCGTCCGTCGCCGTCGACAGGCGCTTGTACAGCGTCAGACGGGTATGGACATCGGCGACGAAGTCCTCCGGGATCAGTGCCGGTTCGCCGAGATCGACCTCGGTCGAACGACTGTCTACCGGCGCCGCGAGTGCCGGCTCACGCCCCTCGCGGATGGCGGCGACCGCCCGATCGAGGAGTTGCATGTAGTAGCGGTAGCCGACCTCGTGCATCTGCCCGGACTGCCCCGATCCCAACAGCTCGCCGGCGCCACGGATCTCGAGATCGTGGGTGGACAGCGTGAAGCCCACGCCCAGGTCCTCGAGCGCCGCGATCGCCTCGAGGCGCTTTTCGGCATCCGGGGTGAGTTGGCCCGGTTCGGGCGTGATCAGGTAGGCGTAGGCACGGTGGTGCGAACGCCCCACCCGGCCACGCAGCTGGTGCAGCTGGGCGAGGCCGAACTTGTCGGCGCGATGGATGACGATGGTGTTGGCCGTGGGGATGTCGATGCCGGATTCGATAATGGTGGTCGAGACCAGCACGTTGAAGCGCTGGTGGTAGAAGTCCGACATCACCTGCTCCAGCCCACGCTCGCCCATCTGGCCGTGGGCGACGTTGACGCGTGCCTCGGGGACGATCTCCTCGACCATCCGCGCCATGCGGTCGATGCTCTTGACCTCGTTGTGCAGGAAGTACACCTGCCCGCCCCGCTTTAATTCCCGCTGGATCGCCTCGCGGATCTGCACGTCGTCCCAGCGCAGGATCACGGTCTTGACCGCCAGGCGTTCGCGCGGCGGCGTGGCGATGATCGACAGATCACGGATGCCCGACAGCGCCATGTTGAGCGTGCGCGGGATGGGCGTGGCGGTGAGGGTGAGCATGTCCACCTCGGCGCGCAATGCCTTGAGACGCTCCTTGTCGCGCACGCCGAAGCGCTGTTCCTCGTCGATGATCACCAGCCCCAGATTGCGGAATTCGGGCGAGTCGCGCAGCAACTTGTGCGTGCCGATGACGATGTCGATCTGGCCGGCCTTGATGCGCTCGCGCAGCTCGCCGGTCTTCTTGCCGCCCGACAGGCGCGACAGGCTCTCGACGGTCACCGGCCAGTTGGCGAAGCGGTCGCGGAAGTTGCGCATATGCTGCTCGGCGAGCAGCGTGGTGGGCACCAATACCGCCACCTGGGCGCCGTGCTGTACCGCGACGAAGGCCGCCCGCATGGCCACCTCGGTCTTGCCGAAACCCACGTCGCCGCAGACGACGCGATCCATCGGCTGGCCAGCGGCCATGTCGACCAGCACCTGCTCGATCGCCAGTCGCTGGTCGTCGGTGGGTTCGAAGGCGAATTCCTCGGCGAACTGATGGTAGTCGGTCTCTTCGACCGTCATGGAGGTGCCCTTGCGCGCCGCGCGGCGGGCATGCACGTCCAGCAGTTCGGCGGCGACGTCGTGCACCTGCCTCGCGGCGCGCTTCTTGGCCTTCTCCCACTGCCCGGAGCCTAGCCGGTGCAGCGGGGCGGTGTCCTCGGCCCCGCCGGTGTAGCGCGAGATGCGCTCCAGCCCGGAGACCGGCACGTAGAGCTTGTCGTCGTCGGCGTAGGTCAGCAGCAGGTATTCCTGCGGCTGGTCGTTCATCTCCAGTGTGACCAGGCCTCGGAAACGGCCGACGCCGTGATCCTCGTGGACCACCGGCGCACCGATGGCCAGATCGTCAAGGTTCTGGATGATCGCGTCGGCATCGCGGCCACGACGGGACTTGGCGCGTCGTTGCGCGACCCGCTCGGCGAACAGGTTGATCTCGCTGATCACTGCCACTGGCCGGCCGCTGGTCGGCAGGATGGCGCCGTGCTCGAGTTCGGCCACCGCGACGGTGAGCGGGGCCTCGTCGACCTGATCCCAGCCCCTGATGGCGACCGGTGTGAGGCCCGCGGCGGTGGTCTGCTCGATCAGGGCCTGGCGCCGACCGCTGCTCTCGGCGACCAGCAGGGTGTGGCCGTCGAATCCGCGCACGAACTCGGCCAGTCGTTCGATTACCGCCGGCTGGGCGGCGCTGCCGTCGGCCAGGTCGGGCAGCGGGCGGTCTCCGATGTCGGCGGCCTGCGGGAAGCGTTCGTCCGTTCCGGCAACCAGTTGCCAGCGGGGCAGACGCAGGAGTTGTTCACCGAATTCGTCCGGCGTCTGGTAGAGCGCCTCGGGGGCGAGGATGGGGTGGTCGATGTCACCGGCGCGCTGGGCGAAGCGTTCGCTGGTCTCTTGGATGAAGGCCTCGAGGGACTGGTCGACGCCGTCGAACAGCAGCAGTCGAGCCGTCTCCGGCAGGAAGTCGAACAGGGTGGCGGTCGATTCGAAGAACAGCGGCAGGTAGCTCTCGATGCCGGCCGGCACCAGTCCCTCGGAAACCTGCCGGTAGATGGGGGCGCTGGTCGGGTCACCGGGGAAGGCGTTGCGCCAGTTCTTGCGGAAGGTGGCGATGCCCTTGTCGGTTAGGGGATATTCGCGGGCCGGCAGCAGGGTGATGGCCTCGACCGTCTCGGTGGAACGCTGCGATTCGGGATCGAAATGGCGCAGGGTCTCGATCTCGTCGTCGAATAGGTCGATCCGCACCGGCTCGTTGGCGCCCATGGGAAAGACGTCAATCAGTCCGCCGCGCAGGGCGTATTCGCCGTGCTGCTCGACCGTGGAGACCAGGCTGTAGCCGGCATTCTCCAATTGATGGCGGTAGGCCTCGCGGTCCAGGCGCTGGCCGACCTCCAACACCATGCCCTGGCCGGTGACGAAGGCCGGTGGCGGCAGGCGCTGGAGCAGGGTGGGGGCGGCGATCAGGGTCAGGCCATGCGATTCGCCGGGCAATCGCCACAGTCGCGAGAGCCGATCGGAGATCAGGTCCTGGTGCGGCGAGAATCGGTCGTAGGGCAGCACCTCCCAGTCGGGGAAGACACTTGCCTCGATGCCCAGAAACGCCAGCGCGGTCCGGGTGTCGTTGACCGCCCGGCTGTCGGGCAGGACGGCGAGTACCGGCCGGTCCGCGGCGACCGCCGTCAGGCGCGTGGCCAGGGCACGGCCGAGTTCGGTATGCACGCGCAGGTAGATCGGATCGCGGTGATCGGCTGGTTGGGCGATGGACTGCTTGGCGTGGCTCATGGAATCGGTTGCAGATCGTGTTCGAGTCGGCCTGGGCCGGTGAGGTGGATCGAATTCGGAGGCGCGATTGTCGCACCATTTGTGCCGTGGCTGCACGGCTGGCAGATCGTGATCGGCCTTGCCGTTGGCGGCACAGGATCAGGGCACAGGTCGACAAAACCGGCAGACAAAAAAATGCGGGCCGAAGCCCGCATTTCCCGTCAGCCCTGAGGCTGCCTGTTGGCGATGCCGTCCGGGTCAGGCGCGCACGTCGATCATGCTGCCCGGTTCGTCATCTTGCTGTTCGTCACCGGCTCGGTTCTGAGCCACGGCGGTCGCCTCGCCACCGTTGACACGATTCTCCACGGGGTTTTCTACCGGCGTGTTGCGGGTCTGGGCGCTGGGGTTGGCCGTCTGCTGGTTTGACGGTGTCGAGAGCAGACCATCGGCGGCGGCGATGTTGCTGTAGCCGCTGTCTATGTTGGCGATCATCTCGCGTGCCTCCCCTGATATCGGGATCAGGTGTGTGTCATGACTATAGCTACCTTAGCCCGGATAGCTCATGAAGTCCACGCGCCCTCGCTAGTCTATTGACCGCAAACGGGTTTTTGTTCCGTCGGCCGTAACCCTGATATGGCGCTCGTTCAGAAAAAACCGTTTGTGGCCAACATCCTGCGCGACCATCATATGGATTCATGGAATATCCGGACTAGTGAAACCCCGGCACATTTCCAATGTTTTTAGTCGGTCCGGCCGGTGAGCAGCAACTGCTCGGCGGTATCCAGGGCCTCCGGCGAGCCGTAGAGGGTCAGCACGTCGCCTTCCTCGAGTTCGAGCTCGTCTCTGGGACTCTCGCCACGGATGCCGTGGCGATTGATGGCGTCGACCACCACGCCATCGTGATCGGTTAGCAACGTACCCAGTCGCTTGCCGATCGCCGCGGCCCCCGGCACCAGTGCGACGTTCTTCAGGGTGCGCGGGGCGAGCAGGGTGAAATCGTTCTCGGCGCGGTCGCGCTCGCCGTGGAAGGTATGCCGCAGCGGGGCGTAGTCGATCTGCCGTATCTCGTCGGTCTGGCGCAGGATCTTGGTCAGCGGCACGTCGAGCGTGCGCAGCACGTGGCCGCCGAGCGTCAGGCTCATCTCGTAGACCGAGACCACCACCTCGGTGGCACCCGCCCGGTGGATGCGGTCGAGGTGCTCGTCGGTGCGGGTGCGCACGATCACCGGGATGTCGCGGTTGTGGCCGCGGATCACCTGGATGGTTTTGATGGTCGAGGCATCGTCGAGGTGGCTGATCACCACGGCCCGCGCCCGATCAATACCTGCCGACTGCAGGATGTCGAGGTGGGTGGAATTGCCGAAATACACACGCAGCCCCGCCTCGTTGGCCTGCTGGACGATGTCCGGGTCGACCTCGATCGCGGTGTGGTCGATGCCTTCGCTGTTGAGCAGCCGGGCGACGTTCTGGCCGACCCGGCCAAAGCCGCAGATCAGCACGTGCCGGGAAAGGTCGCTCGCATCGGCGCGCACCTCGATGTTGTGCTCACGCCGGCTTTTCGCATAGCCCGGTACGAGCCGCTTGGCGATCACGCCGTTATACTTGACCAAAATCGGCGTGAGCACCATCGAGAAGATCACCGTGCCCAGTACGATCTGATGCTCCACGTCGGTCATCAGGTCGGGGCTGGCGATCGAGAGCATGGCAAAGCCGAACTCCCCGCCCTGCGCCAGCACCAGGCCGGAGCGCAGTGCCACCCCGGGCGCCTCGCCCATCGCCCGGCCGATCAGGAAGATGATCGCCAACTTGGCGAGGATCAGAATGGCCAGGAACATCAGCACCCAATGGCCGATCTCGGCCAGGCCGCCGACGTCGAGCATCATGCCGATGGTGATGAAGAACAGCCCCAGCAGCACGTCGCGGAACGGGCGGATGTCGGCCTCGATCTGGTGCTTGTACTGGGTCTCGGACAGGGCAATCCCGGCGAGAAATGCGCCCAGCTCCCAAGATAGGCCCGCGGAATTGGTCAGCCAGCCGGCGCCCAGGACAGTCAGGAGCACCGCCAGGGTGAACAGCTCGGCCGAGCGGGACTTGGCGATCTCGCGGAACAGCGGACGCAGCACCCAGCGCCCTCCGAAGAACAGCACGATCGCAGCCAGCACGCCCGCGGCCAAGGTAAGCGTGATCTCCAGGGTAAGGTTGCCGGCATCGCCCCCTGCCCCCGAGACGCCCAGCACCGGGATGACGATCAGGAAGGGGATGACCGCAAGGTCCTGGAACAACAGAATGCCTACGGCGTTGTTGCCGTGGCGCGAGTTTATCTCCAGTTGCTCGCCGAGCTGGCGGATGACGATGGCCGTCGAGGAGACCGTCATCACCCCGGCCAGGGTGAAGGCCGCGGCCGGCGAGAAACCCATCATCAGGGCGACCCCGCCGGTGATCAGGGCCGTGAGCAGCACCTGCGCCCCGCCCATGCCGACCACCGCCCGGCGCATCGCGATCAGCCGCGAGAGCGAGAACTCCAGTCCCAGCATGAACAGCAGGAACACCACGCCGAACTCGGCGATCAGGTGGATGTCGTGTATGTCCTTGACCAGGCCGAGGGCGTGCGGCCCGGCGATCACGCCCACGGCGAGGTAGCCGAGGATCGCTGGAAGGTTCAGCCGACGCAGCGCCACCACGGCGATGACCGAGATCAGCAGCAGGGAGAGCAGGGTGGCCGTGGTGTCCGCTGGCATGGGGTGTCTCGTTCCTTGACGTGGACGGGCGGTGTGTCGTGGGTAAAACTGGTTAGCTGGCTAAGTGAATGCCATCTGTTTTATCACAACTGCCCACGCAACTTGTGGGGCATCTCGCGGGGCAATTCGTCGGGCAACCGGGCGGGTCGCTCACCCGCCCGGTTGGTCGCAGCGGGATGCTTCGTCCAGCCAGCGCATGAAGATCGAGCGGGGATACTCCTCGGCGCCGAGGCCGAGCAGGTGTTCGGTGGTGAACTGGGTATCTAGAAACTCGATTGTCCCCCAAGCGCCGTCGACCATTATGGCGGCGAGCGCGAACTTGGAGGCGTTGGGCGCGCGGCTGAACATCGACTCGCCGAACGCGGCCCGGCCGAGGCGACTGCCGAACAGCCCACCCACCAGCTCGTCGCCGGACCACACTTCCACCGAGTGGGCGATGCCGGCGACGTGCAGGTCGACGAAGGCCTGGCGCATGGCCGGTATGATCCAGGTGCCCGGGTCGCCGCGTCGCGGCCCGGCGCAGCCGTCGACCACGGCGGCGAACGCCGTATCGACCGTCACGCGGTAGCGCTGCTGGCGGCGCCACTTGGCTAGGCTGCGCGAGACGTGGAAACGCTCGGGGGTGAACAGCGTGCGCGGGTCGGGGCTCCACCACAGGATCGGGTCGCCCTCGGAGTACCACGGGAAGATGCCGCGCCGGTAGGCCGCCGTCAGTCGCTCGACCGACAGATCGCCTCCGGCGGCCAGCAGGCCGTTGGGTTCCGTCAGGGCGCTCTCGACCGGCGGGAACGCCCGCGGATCCGGTCCCAGCACAGGAATCATCGCGGCGCGGATTTCCCCGGCGTGGGCAGGTTGAAGTCCGAATAGCTGGCGCGGGGGCGAAACAGGACCGCGACGTGACCGACTGTCTGCACCAGGGTCGAACTGGTGGCCGAGGTGATCGCGTCGATGATCTCGCGTTTCTCGTCGCGCTCGACGCCCGGAACGCGCACCTTGATCAGTTCGTGGATCTCCAGGGCCTGCTCGATTTCGAGGAGTACCGCCTCGGTCAGGCCGTGCTGGCCGAGGAGTACCACGGGCTTTAAATGATGGGCTTCGGCGCGAAGGTGCTTTCGCTGGCGGGCGGTAAGGTTCATGTCGTCGGGATGCTCCGGGAATCTGGGAGGCGGTTGTGTGAAATCACACATTGCGTCGCAGTGGATGACGCGGCAGTTTACCGTTCTGCATTCCCACGAGCCAATCGCCACGACCATGTTGATTCGCGTTCTGTTTTTCCCTGTTGTTCTCCTCGTGATGCTTGCCGGCTGTCAGCCGGATGGCGGTCACGGCGAGAACAATCCCTTGGCTGGCTACGAGACGCCGGACCCCCTGGTTCTTCGCACACCCGAAAAACCTATTAAGGTGCCGTCGGCGGATCTGGAGTCCGTCGACGGTGCGGTTTCGACCGACGATCTATTCACCGATCGCTGGACATTGCTCTATGTCGGCTACAGCTATTGCCCAGATATTTGTCCCACGGAGTTGGGGCAGCTGTCGCAGATCCTGCCCTCGTTGCAGGAGCGCCTGCCGGCAGTCGACTGGCAGGTGGTGTTCCTTTCCGTGGATCCGGAGCGGGACAGCCCGGCCCATCTGGCGAAGTACACGGCCTTCTTCTCCGAGGAGTTCGTGCCGGTGACTGGTTCGAGAGAGGCAATCGACGCGGTGACTTCGACCGTCAAGGCGGGATACCGCATCGAGCCCCACGAAGAGGGCGAGTTCAGCTATAACGTCGACCACGACACCAGCTTTCGCCTGATTGACCCGGACGGTCGAATGCTGGCGCTGTTGCCGGGGCCGCATGACAACGGTGCGGTTGTGGACGTGCTCGAGGATTTCATGTCAGAGGTAAGAAAATGATGAAGATGACGCATTTCGCGGGAGCTCGATTCACCGCTCTGTTGATGGGAGGCTCCCTGCTGGCGAGCACCGCTGCGGCCCAGGCGGCTGAACTCGATGTGCACAACGCCTGGGTGGCCCTTGCCCCGCCGGGCGCCCACGCCACGGCGGCTTTCATGGAATTGCACAACCCCGGCGACGAGGCGGTCGACGTGGTGTCGGCGGATGCCGAGGGCTTCAAGGCCGTCGAACTGCACGAATCGATCAACCAGGACGGCATGCACCGGATGATCGAGCAGGACCGCATCACGGTGCCGGCTGGCGAGACGGTGGTGCTGGCGCCGGGTGGCTATCACGTGATGCTGATCGGTCCGGAGCGCTCGCTGACCGAGGGCGAGATGGTCGTCATCGACCTGGGGCTGGGTGACGGCAGCCGCCTCGAAGTGAGTGCCCCGGTAACGCCTCGCGGCAAGGCGATGGGCGGACAGCACAACGGCATGCATTGACGATGTGGCACCGGCCGATCAATTTTGGCCGCGGCAGGCCGATTTGGGCGGCCGCTCTGGATAGGGGATAATCTATACCCCCCGTGTTAAGGAACCTCTGCACGATTCGATGGCGCCTTGCGCTCGCGGTTTTGTTCGCAATCAAGGCGCCGTGCCAAAGGCGGGCCCTTGGCGGTCCCGTAGAGGCACTATCGAATCGTGCAGAGGTTCCTTATCGTCCAGTTCAACGCCCTATCCGGAGGCCCAATGGCGCGGTCGGTCAGCAGCAAGCGATGGCTCAACGAGCATTTTCGCGACGAGTTCGTGCAGAAGGCCCAGCGCGAGGGCTGGCGTTCGCGTGCGGTCTACAAGCTGATCGAGCTCAACGAGCGCGATCGCGTCCTCAAGCCGGGCATGACGGTGGTCGACCTGGGTGCCGCACCCGGCGGCTGGACCCAGTACGCGGCACAGATCGTCGGCAGCAAAGGGCACGTCTTCGCCCTCGACCTGTTGCCCATGGACCAGTTTGCCGATACCACGGTGCTGCAGGGGGATTTCACCGAGGATGCCGTGTTGCTCGAGCTGGAGGCGGCGCTGGGCGAGCGCGAGGTCGACCTTGTGCTTTCCGACATGGCCCCCAACATGAGTGGCGTGGATTCGGTCGACATTCCCCGTTCGATGTATCTCGCGGAACTTGCACTGGATTTCTGTGATCGGATGCTTAGGCCGAAAGGTGCGTTCGTCACCAAGCTGTTCCAGGGCGAGGGCTTTGATGAGTACGTCAAGGACGTGCGTCAACGCTTCGATCGCGTGGCGGTGCGCAAGCCAAAGGCGTCGCGCCCACGCTCGCGAGAGGTCTATCTGGTGGCAACCGGCAGGCGCGTGAGATAAGGTTGTCCGAACAATATCTGATTCATTGATTCGCCAGGGCAGGCGGGCATCGGGGATGCCCGCCTGCTTGCGGCTGTACGCAGAGGTGTCGCGTTGAACGATTTGACCAAGAACATCCTGATTTGGGTGGTGATCGCGATCGTGCTGATGACGGTGTTCAACAGCTTCGATCAACGCGCCACGACCACGAGTGCGGTGCCGTACTCGCAGTTTATTCAGGACGTGAAGAGCGGGCGTGTCGACTCGGTAACCATCGAGGGCCAGAACATCAAAGGCGACTCCGGTGAGGGTGCCCGGTTCGAGACCTACACCCCGGAGACGGACAACCGTGCCCTAATTGGCGACCTCCTGGACAATAACGTGGCCATCAACGCCAAGCCGCCGGAGGAGCCGTCGCTCCTGATGACGATCTTCATCCAGTGGTTCCCGTTCATCCTGCTGATCGCGATCTGGATCTTCTTCATGCGCCAGATGCAGGGCGGCGGTGGCCGCGGGGCGATGAGCTTTGGCAAGTCCAAGGCCAAGCTGATGAGCGAGGATCAGGTCAAGGTCACGTTCAACGACGTCGCCGGTGCCGACGAGGCCAAGGAGGAAGTGGTCGAGCTGGTCGACTTCCTCAAGGATCCGGGCAAGTTCCAGCGACTGGGTGGCAGCATCCCGCGCGGCGTACTGATGGTCGGCCCGCCGGGCACCGGCAAGACGCTGCTCGCCAAGGCCGTCGCCGGCGAGGCCAAGGTGCCGTTCTTCTCCATTTCGGGTTCGGACTTCGTCGAGATGTTCGTCGGCGTGGGCGCTTCGCGTGTTCGTGACATGTTCGAGCAGGCCAAGAAGCATGCGCCCTGCATTATCTTCATCGACGAGATCGACGCGGTCGGCCGTACCCGTGGCGGCGGCATGGGCGGCGGCCACGACGAGCGCGAGCAGACGCTCAACCAGTTGCTGGTCGAGATGGACGGCTTCGAGGGTAACGAGGGCGTGATCGTGGTCGCGGCGACCAACCGGGCCGACGTGCTCGACAAGGCGCTGCTGCGCCCGGGCCGCTTTGATCGCCAAGTGGTCGTCGGTCTGCCCGACGTGCGTGGCCGCGAGCAGATCCTCAATGTCCACCTTCGCAAGGTGCCGGCGGCCAAGGACGTCGAAGCATCCCTGATCGCGCGCGGCACGCCCGGTTTCTCCGGCGCGGACCTGGCCAACCTGGTCAACGAGGCCGCGCTTTTCGCCGCTCGGGGGAACAAGCCGGACGTGAACATGGCCGACCTCGAGCGGGCCAAGGACAAGATCATCATGGGTGCCGAGCGCAAGTCCATGGTGATGAGCGAAGACGAGAAGAAGCTCACCGCCTATCACGAGGCGGGTCACGCGATCGTCGGCCGGCTGGTGCCGGAGCACGATCCGGTCTACAAGGTCTCGATCATCCCGCGCGGTCGTGCGCTGGGTATCACCATGTTCCTGCCGGACGCCGATCGCTACAGCTACTCCAAGCG
>JBHEOB010000049.1:0-720 GCA_046261775.1 Guyparkeria sp. | reverse complement strand
CGCGCAACATGGTCACTAAGTGGGGCATGTCCGAGAAGCTCGGGACGCTCTACTACTCAGAGGACGACGGCGATCCGTTCATGGGGCGTCAGGCGTCGGGCGGCCACGTCTCCGACGAGACCAAGGAAGTCATCGACGTCGAGATCAAGGACGTCATCGACCGCAACTACCAACGCTGCCGCCAGATCCTGGTCGAGAACATGGACATCCTGCACGCGATGTCCGAGGCATTGATGAAGTACGAGACCATCGATGCCAAGCAGATCGACGACTTGATGGAGCGTCGCCCGGTGCGCGAGCCCCAAGACTGGGGCGAACGCGGTTCTGGCACGGGCGGCGAGCCGCCGAGTTCCGGTGCACATGTCGACACCACCGACGACGAGGTCGAGGACGACGAGCCGACTCGTGGTGAGCCGGCCCGCGGCGAGGGTGGCTCGGAAGATGGTGACCGCCCGGACGCCGACGATGGCAATCGCACCCCGAGTGGCGATCCGCTGGGAGGCCCGCGCGGCGGATGATGGCCGCGTGCGCCTGCCCGGATTGGCGCCAGGCGGGGCGCCCGCTGATAATGGGCATCCTTAACGCCACGCCGGATTCGTTCTCCGACGGGGGGCGCTTTGATAGGGTCGACCGGGCCGTCGAGGCGGTAGGTGCGATGCTCGATGCCGGCGCCGACCTGATCGATGTCGGCGGTGAGTCGACGCGCCCCGGTGCCACGCC
>JBHEOB010000048.1:0-13517 GCA_046261775.1 Guyparkeria sp. | reverse complement strand
CGTATTCCCTGGCAATCCGGTCGATGCCCTCGCGGGCCGCCTCGCCGCCACTCCCGGCCGGCGGCGCGGTGATGGTCTGCACCTCCATCTTGCCGCTGCAGGGCTCGTCGGAGTAGACGATGCGCCCATCGGAGTGGGTGCACTTGTAGACCGTTTCCGATTCCTGCGCCCCCGCTGCGCCGGTTGCCCCGGCGGTGCCGACCGCCAGTGACAGCAGGGCGGCGAGCCATCCTCTGTTGTGCCTTGCCTCGATCATCGTCGCCGCTCCCCGCCTTGGCTCTCCATGCTGTATAGACCAGATCGCATTGGCACGGTTCAAGCGAGGGTCACCGGCCCGACAGGGCCGCCTCCACGTCCTTGGCCTTGGGTGCCCCCTTGCCGGCCAGCTCCTGGGCAAAGACGGCCAGGCGGTGGTCCTCGAGCAGATCGAGCAGCGCCTCGCGTCGCTGCCAGTCGACTAGGTCCGGTTTGCCCTTCATCAGCCGGCTTCTCACCTGCTCGGCCAAGGGGGCGAACTGTACGCGCTGCATGCGGTCGCGTTCGGGCTGGCGCTCGGTCTTCTCCAGGCGCTTTTCGGCACCCTCCAGGTAGCGCGGCAGGGCATCCAGCCGTGTCGGGCTGGCCAGCCAGACCAGTCCGGGTTGGACCAGCAGGTCGATCTGATCGCCGATTTCCTTGGCCGCCTCGATCACCGATAGCGGCAGGCGACCGCCTAGCTGGCGGCGCAGGCGATGCTGATGCTCGAGGATGGCCTTGATCCGCTGGGCCAGCGCCATCGCCCGTTGCGGCAGTTCGCCGTCGAGGCGTGCAAGCCGCTCGCGGAAGGTATCCGGGTCGCGGATCGGCGGCTGATCGGCGACGGCGAGTTCCCAGGCCACGCGGAATATCAGCTCCTGGTCGAAGGCGCGATCGGCCCGCCGTGACGGCTGCATGCCCTCGTCGGGGGTCGGGCGTTGCGACTTCAACCGGCTGTAATGCAGGCGCACCGTGTCCAGCGAACGCTCGCCGCGCAGGTCGGATTCGGCCTGGCGGACCATCTGGGCGCGGGCCAGCAACATCAATCGGACGACACCGGCCTCGTGCACCCGGCGCGCACGCTCGGGCTCGTCGATCAGTTCGATCGCCACGTGATCACCGTGGTCCACCAGCGCCGGGTGCGCCTCCACCTGCGCGCCCGCACTCTCGACCGTGAGGGTCTCGGGCAGTTCGTCGAAGTCCCACTCGGTCGCCTGGCGGTCCTCGAGGCGGTGCTTGCTGCGCTGGTTGAACGCCTCCTGCGTGCGCTGTGCCTGGCGGCCGCGCAGGGCATTGAGATCGCGGTCGGCATCGATCGGTTCGCCGTCCTCGTCGACGGCGACAAAGCGCATGCGCAGGTGCTCATCGAGCTTGCGCTCGTCGAGCAGGGCCGGGTCGACCTCGTGGCCGGTCATGCGGCGCAGTTCGTCGGCCACCGCCTGCGAAAGCGAGATGTCGGTGTCGGTGATGCGCTCCTCGACCGCCTCGGCGAAGCTCGGTGCCGGAACAAAATGGCGACGCTCGGCCTTGGGCAGTGCCCGGATCATCGCCTCGATCTTCTCGCGGCGCAGGCCCGGCACCAGATGTGTCGTCGGCGCGACATCGATGTGGTTCAGCAAGCCGAGCGGGATGTGCAGGCTCACGCCATCGTCCGGCTCGCCCGGGGCGAAGTGATACGCAAGCTTGAGACGGTAGCGACCTGCCTGCCAATGGTCGGGCAGTTCGGCCAGGCGTCGGTCGTCGGGCTCGGTGGCCAGCAGGTCGTCCCGGGTCAGCTCGAGGCTCGCCGCTGCGGCACGGTCCTTCTTGATCCAGTGATTGAGCTTGCGCGCATCGGTGACATGGGCCGGCACACGCGCCTGGTAAAAGTCGTAGAGCACCTGGTCATCGACCAGGAAGGCCGGGCGGCGCAGCTTGGCCTCCAGCGTGCGGATCTCCTCGATCAGCTCCTGGTTGTGTTGCCAGAACGGCTGGGCGGATTCGAAATCGCCCTCCACCAGGGCGCGGCGGATAAAGACGTCACGCGCGGCGATCGGGTCGATGGCGCCGAAGTCCACCCGCCGCTTGGTCACGATCGGCAGACCGAACAGGCGGACGGTCTCGAAGGCGGTCACCCGGCCGGATTTCGGGTCCCAGCTGGGTTCGTTGTGCTCATGGGTGACGAGATGGCCGGCCATCGGTTCGAGCCAGCGCGGGTTGACCGGCGCGTTCATCCGCGCGAACACCTTGGAGGTCTCGACGATCTCGGCGGCCATCATCCACTTGGGCTGTGCCTTGACGGTCACCGAGCCGGGGAACAGGTAGAAGCGGCGGTTGTGTGCGCCGAGGTAGACGGTCGGCGCGCGTCGCTTCTTGCCGCGATGATCGCCGGCGGCCTGCTGGTAGCTCTTGGGCGGGGCAGGGTCACGCATGCCGACATGGTCGAGCAGCCCGGCGAGTGCCGCCTGATGCAACTGCTCGATGCGTCCGGCCAGCGCAGCGGGGAGTTTCTGCTTCTCGCCTTCCTCGGGCTTGTCCGGCATCACGATCGGCTCGAACTCCGGCAGGCGGATGCGGAACATCTCGTCGACCGAGCCGCGCAGCTGGCCGACCAGGTCGTGCCACTCGGTCAGGCGATTGGCGTTGAGGTATCGCTTGATAGCCCACTGGCGTGCCTGGCGGCGGCTCTTGTGGCGGCGTACCTCGTGCCAGGCCGACCAGAGCGCCAGCGCGCTGGCGAAGTCCGAGTCGGCCAGGGCGAATTCACGGTGGGCGGCATCGGCCGCACCACGTGCCTCGCTGGGGCGTTCGCGCGGGTCCTGCAGGGCGAGGAAGGCGGCCACGACCAGCATGTCCTCGGTGGCTCGGTCGCCGTGCTCGCGGGCCGCGACGATCATCCGGCCCAGGGTCGGGTCGATCGGCAGGCGCGAGAGCCGGCGGCCGACCTCGGTCAGCCGGCCGGTCTCGTCCAGCGCGCGCAGTTCGAACAGGTGCTTGCGCGCCGAGGCCAGCTGGCGTGGTTCCGGCGGCTCGATGAAGGGGAACTCCTCGGCCCGGCCGAGCTTGAGCGAGTCGAGTTGCAGCAGCACCGAGGCGAGGTTGGAGCGCAGAATCTCCGGGTCGGTGAAGGCCGGCCGGCCGTCGAAGTCCTCTTCCTCGTAGAGACGAATGCAGACGCCCGGGGCAATCCGCCCGCAGCGCCCGGCACGCTGGTTCGCCGAGGCCTGCGAGATCGGCTCGATGCCGAGCTTCTGCAGGCGCGCGCGCGGGTGGTAGCGGCTGATGCGTGCCACGCCCGAGTCGATCACGTAGTGGATGCCCGGCACGGTCAGCGAGGTCTCGGCGACGTTGGTCGAAAGCACGATTCGCCGCCCGGCGTGAGGGGCGAATACCCGTTGCTGGTCGGCCGCCGACAGGCGCGCGTACAGCGGCAGGATCTCGGTGTTGCGCAGCCCGTGGCGTGAGAGCTGGCGCTCGGTCTCGCGGATCTCGCGTTCGCCGGGCAGAAATACCAGAATGTCGCCCGGCCCCTCGTGGACCAGCTCGTCGACCGCATGCATCACGCCACGGGCAATGACCGAGCCCAGCTCCTCGTCGCGGGAGGACTCGGGCGGCCGGTAGCGCACCTCGACCGGGTAGCCGCGGCCGCTGACCGAGATGATCGGCGGCCGACCGTGGTCGTCGTCGGCGAAATGCGCGGCGAAACGCTCGGGGTCGATGGTCGCCGAAGTGATGATCAGGCGGAAGTCCGGCCTGCGCCGCAAGAGGCGCTTCATCACCCCGAGCAGGAAGTCGATGTTGAGACTGCGTTCGTGGGCCTCGTCGATGATCAGGGCGTCGTAGCGCAACAGATCGCGATCGCGCTGCAACTCGGCCAGCAGCAGACCGTCGGTCATTACCGCCACGCGCGAGTCGGGCCGCGTCTGGTCGGAAAAGCGCACCTTGTAGCCGACCGCGGTGCGCCCGTCGCCGACCCCATCATCACCGTTGACGCCCTCGTCGAGTTCCTCGGCCAGCCGGCGGGCGACGTTGCGAGCCGCAATCCGCCGCGGCTGGGTGTGACCGATCAGCCCGCGCCGGCCGTAGCCGAGCTCGAGCAGCATCTTCGGGATCTGGGTGGTCTTCCCCGAGCCGGTCTCGCCGGCGATGATGGTCACCGGATGACTGCCGATGGCCGCGAGGATCTCCCCGCGCGCGCCGGAGACCGGCAGGCTCTCGGGGTAGTCGATGTCGATGGCCAAGGCATCGCGGGCGACGACCTCGTCGGCGGCGGCCGTCACCCGGTCGAGCAGTCGGTGCAGGGCGTCCTCGTCGGGCGCGCCCTCCTCGAGCCGGCGCAGCTGCCGGTCGATCTGTGGCAGATGACTCAGGGCCAGGTGATCGCGATTGGCGTTGATATACGCGAGAATGCTTGTTGGATCGGCGCTGTCGACGGGATGGCTCATCCGACCCATTGTACGAGATGGTGTGGGTCGAATCGTGCAGAGTTTCCCGGGACAAGGGTGGTTGGCCGCTCGATGGTTCGCGCCGAACACGCACTCAAGCAGAAGGTTGCACCATGCCGGAAAACGTCAGTTTCTTCGCCGCCCTGGCCGTCGGGTTTTTCGGCGGCGTGCACTGCGTGGGCATGTGCGGCGGGATCGTGGGCGCGCTGACCTTCGGCCTGCCGTCGGAAAAGCGCGAACGCTTCGGTCGGCTTTTCCCCTACCTGCTGGCCTACAACATTGCCCGGATCACCTCCTACACCATTGCCGGGGCGATCGCCGGGACGATCGGGCTGCTGGGGCTGTCGTTGGTGCCGATGCAGCAGGCCCAGACGGTGCTGCTGTTCGTCGCCGGGCTGTTCATGGTGATGATGGGGCTCTACGTGGGCGGTTGGTGGTTCGGGCTCACGCGGATCGAACGTTTCGGTTCGCGGCTGTGGCGCTTTATCGAGCCGGTCGGTCGTCGCCTGATGCCGGTGACCACGCCGACTCAGGCATTCGGTCTGGGGCTGGTCTGGGGGTGGTTGCCTTGCGGGCTGGTCTACAGCGTGCTCATCTGGGCGTTGTCCGCGGGCGGCCCGTTGCAGGGCGCGCTGCTGATGCTTGGCTTCGGGCTGGGCACGCTGCCCAACCTGATCGCGATGGGCGCGTTCGCCGGGCAGTTGTCGGCGTTCGTCCGCCGGCCTTGGGTGCGCCGGGTCGCCGGCGGCATGGTGATCGCCTTCGGTGTTTACCAACTCGTGCTGGCGGTTTCCGGCCTGGCGAGTTAATCCGGATGTTTCCGCCTCTGCTGGCTTCTCGACCGCACTCGGCCATGCCGCCCCTCGCCGGGGCCGGGTGATTGCCCGAGTGATTGCTCTGGTGACTGCCCGGGTAACTGCCCGGGTAACTGCACTGGGCCCATGTTCGGCGCGACGCCTTGATTGCGCGCAAGCTCGCAAGCGATTGGCGCCATCGAGTCGTGCCGAGCGGTAACGGATTCGTGCAGGCCTTTCCTAGTAAGAAAGCCTCGAGATAAAGGCGGACCGTAAAACTTGAGTGAATTTCTTGGATTAGGGGTTGCGTCACCGCGGATCATGTCTATGCTTATACGGTATCAATCGATCTAATCCACACGACGGAGATTCCATATGAAACGTAGTCTGATTGCCGCCGCCCTGGCCGTGGGTATCGCTGGTACCGGTCCGGCCGCCGCCATCACCATGGGCGACCAGTACGTCCTCCGTGCTTACACCGGGCAGGCCCTCGGGTTGGCGCTGAGCAGCGAGATGGATGTGCATACCCTTGGTATCGCACAGAACCGGTCTTCCATTTGCGCGACCCTTGGTGGCGCGATTGCCGGTGAAGCTGTCGCTCACAATCGCGACAACAACGTGCTTTCGAGCGCGGCTCTGGCCGGCCCGGACGGTGCCGCCGAGGCGATCGAGCCGTTGCTGGACAAGGAAGCGATCGTGCTGGCCTTCGGTGGCGAGACGCCGGCGGAAGAAAATCAGGCCATGGTCACCGCCACCCTCATGGCGCTGGCCGATGCCGGCTATGAAGGGCGCATCGTCCTGCACGTTGCCGTCTGGGCGCCGAAGATGATGGAAAAGGCCGCCGCCGAACACGCCGACATCGCGGATTATCTCGCCGGCAAGGACAACATCAATGCCCTGACCCTCGACCCCAAGCAGCAGAAGGCGATGATCCACGACGTGGCGTTGGTGGATGGCAAGCAGAAATCGCGCGGTGTGGTCCACGAAATGGAAATGAACGATTCCTGGACCAACGTCTTCAAGGCCGCGATGGGCAAGTGACGGATCGCGTCGCAACCCCTCTGGGGGCTGCCTGACGAAAACCCCCGGCATCGCCGGGGTTTTTTGTGGGCCGGTCTTTTGAGTCGATTGCTGGTGTGATCGCCTCTTGATTGCCCCGATGCTCGATGATTTCGGATCGTGCAGATTAGCGCACACGGAACCCATCATGGCCCGCAGGCGATTCGGTGTTGCCGACAACGTCGCCGACGCGAGCCTGGGGCGGACCTTCTCCGAGCGCCTGCTCCACTGCCGCCACGGCCGACGGGGTGCCCTCCAGAACTGCCTCCACCCGCCCGTCGGGGAGGTTGCGCACCCAGCCTGTCACATCCCTCTCGAGGGCCGTCTGCTGGGTGAAGTTACGGAAGAACACGCCTTGCACTCGGCCGCTTACGAACAAGTGCCGCTGGACTGTTTCGTTCATGTCCGTCTCCTGTTCGGGGTGGCAAATCAATCTTTCGCCTTCGATTCGGAGGATGAGGATCGCCTGGCGGTTTCTGCATCGGAGTCGGCCTTGGCTGCCTCCGGTACTGTCAGGTGCAACAAGGTGCCCGGGCCGCTGCCTTCGCGCACGACGTACAACTGGTTTCCGTCCGGCCCGAAGGCGATGCCTTCCCACTGGTCGATGCGCGGCAGCGACCGCGAGGCGACGGGGCGGTTGATCGCCTCGGCCCAGCGTTCGCCCACGTTGCGGCGGTAGAGGTAGAGCGAGGAGTAGGTCAACACCGCCAGCAGGCGTCCGTCCGGTGACAGCGCCATGCCGGTGGGCAGGCTGGTCTGACGCCCGGTAAGCGGTGAGAGTAGCCAGTTGATCGGGTCCGTGGGTATCAGGCCGGCCATCGGACCAAGCAGTTGGGCCTCGTGCACCTTGGCACCGGCGAGGCGCTCGCGTGGGCTGCCCTCAGCGGGGAACGGCTCGCGTGCCGACAGCGGCAGGGCAAACAGGCGTGGCGGGTCCTCACGCTTGGTCAGCATCAGGACCTGGCCGCCGAGCGGGTCGACGACCATCGCCTCGGTATCGGCCGGGCCGTCCGGGTAGCGGAAACGCAGCAGGTGGCTGGGCGAGAGGCTTTGGGTGGTGGCCCGAGGCGGGATTTCTCCCGGTTCGTCGATGAACCAGAGCACGTAGTCGGGCCAGCTGTCGCGGTTGTCGCCGCTATCCGCGACGACCAGGCTCTGGCGGCCGTCGATCGCGGCGCTTTCGATCGCTTCCCAGTCGCGCTGGGTCACGCCCTCGAGTTCGATGCTCAGGCGCGGCTTGCCGTCGAGGTCGATCCCGTGGACGAGCGGGGTGACGCGCTGCATCGAGCCGGGAGCGTTGATGTTGTCGTTGTGCGTCCAGAGCAGCGCTTCATGTCGCTGTGAATGCGCCAGACCGGAGGCCTCGTCGATAATGGCCGGTAATTCGTGTTCGGCCGGCACGGTCGGAGCGGCCCAAAGAGGGGTGGTGCCGACGCCCAGCAGGAGCAGGAAACCGATTGGCCAGCAAGGGGTGAGACGTGCGGCGTGGATCATGGTCAGCGACGGTGTGGTCAGACAGACAAACGCCCCGAAGCGGCCAACACAGGTCGATGCTTCGAGGCGCAATGAAGTGAGCTGAAGGTGTAGCCGTCGATCGGATCGTAGTCGGCGAGAACCCCGAATCGGGTCGGGGTTCGAGTCAAGACGACGTGGCTCTGGTTGAGACCGGCGTCAGGCCGAACCGCCTCCAGACTTGTCGCTGCCACTACGCGTGTCCATGCCGATCAGCTTGTAGACCGGGCAGAAGTTGATCACGCCGGTGGCGAGCGGGATGATCCCGATGTAGCCCCACCAGCCAATCACGTTAAACAGCGCCAGAGCGATCAGCAAGACGCCGACCACGATGCGCAACCACTTGTCGATCATTCCCACGTTGGCAGTCATTACATTTTCCTCCGGTTAGACGTGTCGTTTAAATCCGTGCCGGGAGTGTAGTCACTGTGGCGGGAATTTCCCGTGCTCGACTCGGTGCAGGGCGGTGCGCTTCTCGAAGAAGATGCTGAACTCGGCATAGTCCCAGCGTGTGATCGGAGGTGTGGGATGTTCGCCGGTCGCCGGTACGGGGGCGTGGCGATGCTCCGGCTCGCCGAAACGGGCGACGACCTGTGTCTGGGTCAGACCATGGACCGAGGCCGATTTCCCATCGGTCTGGGCGAGCGCCGGGTTGGCGGCCAGAACGCCGACGAGGATGCCGGCAAGCGCCAGCAGGGCCGCGGCCAGCGGTCGGGCCAGTGGGGTCGAAAGTGGTGACAGCGGGTTCATGTTCGGCTCCTTGTCTTGCATTGATGACTCGTTCCCTGAATGATCGTCTGCCGCACCCCGGCTGCCCGGCGCGTCGCCGGCCTCGCGCCGGGGCGCCTTGGCTGCCCTCGGGATGGCGGCCTGAATGTTGTTAGTCTGCGCCAGCCCGCCATTTGCTGCAAGGGCGGCGCGACAGCTACTGGGCGGCAAGTTTAGACTTCACACTTATTCCATCCACAGCACATCAGGGGTCTGCATGCGGCGGACATTCGAATGGATGATCGGGTTGCGCTATACGCGCGCCAAACGACGCAACCGATTCGTGTCGTTCATCTCGGCCACCTCGATCATCGGCATCACCCTCGGCGTGACGGCCCTGATCGTGGTGATATCGGTGATGAACGGTTTTCAGGACGAGTTACGCGAGCGCATTCTTGGCATGACCGCGCACGTCACCGTCAGCGAACGCGGCGGGTCGCTGGCTGACTGGCCGGCGGTCGCCGAGCGGATCGAGCGCAACCCGTCGGTGCAAGCGGTCGCCCCCTACGTGCAGGCCGAGGGCATGCTCTCGGCCGCCTCGGAGGTCTCCGGGGCGATCATCCGTGGTGTCGACCCCGAGCGGGAGTCGCCGGTCACCGATATCGGCGCGCACATGCAAGAGGGCGAACTGGCGGACCTGGAGTCGGGCGGCTTCGGCATCGTGCTGGGCTCGGCGCTGGCCCGTTCGCTGGGTGTGGAAATGGGGGATCGGCTGATGCTGATCAGTGCGGACGTCGCCGTCACCCCGGTTGGTGGCATGTTGCGCCAGCGCCGCTTTACCGTAGTGGGGCTGTTCGAGGTGGGCATGTACGAATACGACCGCGGCACGGCCATGATCCACATGGACGATGCCCAGGCGCTGTTCCGCACCGGCGACGGGGTCACCGGGTTGCGCCTCAAGCTCGACGACATCTTCGGTGCGCCGGCCGCGGCGCGGGATCTCAACGAGCGGCTGGGCTATCCTTACGTCGCGCAGGACTGGACCCAGTCGAACGCGAATTTCTTCCGCGCCATCCAGATCGAGCGCACGGTGATGTTCATCATCCTGTCGCTGATCGTGGCGGTGGCAGCGTTCAATATCGTCTCCACCCTGGTGATGCTGGTTACCGACAAGCAGGGCGACATCGCCATCCTGCGCACGCTCGGCGCGAGCCCCGCCTCGATCATGGGTATCTTCATCATCACGGGCGTGTTCATTGGCCTGATCGGGACCGCCGTCGGGGTGGCGGTCGGTGTGCTGATCGCCGAGAACATCGACGTGATCGTGCCCTGGATCGAGAGCGTCGCCGGCACCCAGTTCATGCCGGCGGATGTCTACTACATCAGTGAGGTGCCCTCGCGACTTGACTGGGGCGATGTCGGCCTGATCGGCCTGATGTCCTTCGTGCTCTCGTTCCTGGCCACGCTGTACCCCGCGTGGCGCGCCTCCCGTGTCCAACCGGCCCAAGCGCTTCGCTATGAATGAGGCGCTCCGCTATGAATGAATCAAGGCGCTCTGCCATGAATGATCTCCACGATCCCCCCCGCCCGGTGCTCGAGGCGCAGGGGCTGACCCGGACCTTTCGCGAGGGCAGCTTGAATGTCGAGGTGCTGCGCGGTATCGACCTGGCGATTCGTGGCGGCGAACGGATGGCCATCGTCGGCGCCTCCGGGGCGGGCAAGTCCAGCCTGCTTTCGCTGCTCGCGGGGCTCGACCAGCCCACCGGTGGTGAGGTGTGGCTGGCCGGTCAGCGTTTCTCGGCGTTAGGTGAACGCCGCCGTGGCCTGCTGCGCAACCGGCACCTGGGCTTCGTCTACCAGGCCCACCACCTGCTGCCCGAGTTCTCGGCACTGACCAACGTCGCCATGCCGCTGATCATCCGCCGCGAGTCGCGCGAACAGGCCGAGTCTCAGGCAAGGATCCTGCTCGAGCGCGTCGGCCTGGGGCATCGGCTCGCCCATCGACCCGGCGAGCTTTCGGGCGGTGAGCGCCAGCGCGTCGCCATCGCCCGGGCGCTGGTCACCCGGCCGGCGGTGGTCCTGGCCGACGAGCCCACCGGCAACCTCGATACCCGCAGCACCGAGGCGGTTTTTCAGGCGATGCTTGAGCTCAACCAGGAGATGGGCAGCGCCATCGTGCTGGTCACCCACGACCTCGAACTGGCCGCCCGGATGGATCGCACCCTGCATATCGCCGACGGAGTGATCACCACTAGCTGATCGTCCTCCGGGCCGGAAACGGTCCTTTGCACCGACCCGCCTGGTTCGATCGGTTCGGCTAAACATATTGCGGCACGACACTCACGGTCTACGCTCCTTGGAACTGTCTTCATCGCCCCGACAATCGGGGCGTTTGCGACTCTGCACCCAACTCAGGAGAACCGCCGTGGCAACACTTACTATCAACGGGCGATCCGTGGCCCTCGAGGTCGCCGACGACATGCCCCTGCTCTGGGCCATTCGTGACTACGTCGGCCTGACCGGCACCAAGTTCGGCTGTGGTGCCGGGCTCTGCGGCGCCTGCACCGTGCATGTCGATGGCGAGGCGACCCGCTCCTGCATCACGCCGGTCGCCTCCGCCGACGGCAAGGAGATCACCACAATCGAGGGGCTCTCCTCCGCCGGTGATCACCCGGTGCAGCTCGCCTGGGTGGCCGAGGATGCCCCGCAGTGCGGCTACTGCCAGTCTGGCCAGATCATGCAGGCAGCCGCCCTGCTGGCGGATAACCCCGACCCCTCCGATGCGGATATTGACGAGGCGATGCAGGGCAACCTCTGTCGCTGTGGCACCTACAACCAGATTCGCGCGGCGATCAAGCACGCCGCGCAGGCCAAGATGGCCGGCAACGGAGGCCAAAACCAAGATCAGGAGGTTTCGGCATGACCACGCGCAGGCAGTTTCTCAAGGTCTCCGCCGCCGTGGGCGGCGGGTTGCTGGTCGGCTTTCGTTTCGGTGCGCCCGAGTCCGCCATGGCCGCCGATGGCATATCAGGCGCGCCGGGGTCGGCGGACGTGTTCGAGCCCAACGCCTGGATCGAGATGCACCCCGACGGTCGCACGATGCTGACCATATCCGGTTCCGAAATGGGGCAGGGGGCCATGACGGTGATCCCGATGATGATCGCCGAAGAGCTCGACCTGCCCTGGGGCGAGTTCGACACACGGTTCGCCCCCGCCGACGAGGTCTACGCCAACCCGGCGCTCGGCGGCCAGGTCACCGGTGGTAGCGCCACTGTGCGCGGTTTTTACACCAAGCTGCGCGAGGTGGGCGCGGCGACCCGCGAGATGCTGATGCAGGTCGCGGCAAACCGCTGGGACGTGCCATTGGCCGAGCTCCGCACCGAGCCGGGCGTGGTGGTGCATACCGTCACCGGTCGGCAGGTCGAGTACAAGGACCTGGTGAGTGATGCCGCCCAGCTCGAGCCGCCGGAAGAGGTCTTCACCAAGGACCGCGCGGATTTCCGCATTATCGGCAAGCCGACCAAGCGCCTCGACTCGCCGCAGAAGGTGACCGGCCAGGCGGATTTCGGCATCGATGCCCGTCCGGAGGGATTGCTTCAGGCCAGCGTCGAGCGCTGCCCGGTATTCGGCGGCAAGCTCAAGTCGGTCGATGCCGCCGAGGCGAAAAAGGCCGACGGCGTCGAGGACGTGATCGAGCTTGAGCATGGCGTGGCCGTGCTGGCGCGCGACTGGTGGAGCGCCGACCAGGCGCGCCGCAAGCTTTCGATCGAGTGGGACGAGGGCGAGCTGGCCGATCTCGACGACGCGGCCATCGACAAGCAGTTCCGTGACGGGGTGAAGGCCGATGCCCGCCCGGCCCGTACCGAGGGCCGGGGCGCGGATGCCCTGGGCGGCGAGGAGAACACGCACTCGGCGACCTACCGCGTGCCGTACTTGGCCCACACCACCATGGAGCCGATGAACGCTACCGCCTCGGTGACCGAGGAGGGCGTGACCATGTGGGTGCCGACCCAGGCGCCCGGCTCGGTACAGAAGGTGGCCGCCGAGATCGCCGGTTTGGATCCGTCCCGGGTCACGGTGCATACCACCTTCCTCGGCGGTGGCTTCGGTCGGCGCTTCGAGACCGACTTCGTCCGCGAGGCGGTCGAGTTGTCCAAGCGCGCCGGTCGTCCAGTCAAGGTGATCTACTCGCGACCGGACGACGTGCGCCACGACTTCTACCGCCCGGCGGCCTACAACGAGCTGTCTGCCACCCTGGGTGACGACGGCCTGCCGGTCACCTGGGTGCACCGCATCGCCGGGCCGTCGATCTGGTCGCGGGTCGCGCCGGGCATGGTCAAGGAGGGTATCGACCCGGCCGCCGTCGAAGGTGCGGCCAATCACCCCTACCGGATCGAGAACATCGCCGTGTCCTACGCCCGGGTCGAGCCGGGCATTCCGGTGGGCTTCTGGCGCTCGGTGGGCCACTCGCACAACGCCTATATCGTCGAGTCGTTCCTCGACGAGCTGGCGCGCCGGGCGGAGATCGATCCGGTCGACTACCGGCTGAAATTGCTCGAGGAGAAATCGCGCCACGTCGCGGTGCTCAAGCGCGCCGCCGAGATGGCCGACTGGGGCGGCGAGGTGCCCGAGGGCCGTGCCCGCGGCGTGGCGCTGGCTGAGTCGTTTGGCAGCTACTGCGCGCAGGTGGCCGAGGTCTCGATCGAGGACGGCAAGCCGCGCGTTCACAAGGTGTGGTGCGCGCTGGACTGCGGTATCGCGGTCAACCCGGCCGGGGTCGAGCGCCAGGTGCACTCTTCGATCGCTTACGGCCTGACCGCGGCGCTTTCGGGCAAGGTCACCATCAAGAACGGCCGGGTCCAGGAGCAGAACTTCAACGACTACCCGGCGCTGAAGATGGATCAGATGCCCGAGGTCGAGGTCGGTATCGTCGATTCCGGCCAGCCGCCGGGCGGCGTGGGCGAGCCGGGCCTGCCGCCGCTGGCCCCGGCCGTGGTCAATGCCC
>JBHEOB010000047.1:12941-13543 GCA_046261775.1 Guyparkeria sp. | reverse complement strand
CGGGTTACCAGGCAGCGGTGCTGGCACAGGTGTGCCAGTCGGTCTTCACCGTCGAGCGTATCGGCGCCTTTCTCGATCAGGCGAAGGAGCGGCATCGTGCGCTTGGATTGCTCAATATTCGCTACATGCACCGTGACGGCTTCAAGGGCTGGCCATCGCAGGCACCTTTCGAGGCCATCGTGGTGACCGCTGCCCCGGATAGCGTGCCACTCGAGCTCAAGGAGCAGCTTGCCGTTGGCGGCCGCCTGGTGATCCCGGTCGGCGCGCAGGGTGGCGGGCAGAAACTGACCGTGATCACGCGGCTTGCCGACAACGAGTACCAGACGCGCTGGTACGATCTGGTCTCGTTCGTTCCACTCCTGCCGGGATCGCTCGCATGACGCATTCCGGGCATGAACCTGTCGGCATGAGGTGCCCATGAGGTTGTTCGGCCCGTTGTATGACCGCGTTCTGGCCTGGTCGGCCCATCGCCGCGGCCCGGCTCTGCTCGGTGCACTGAGTTTTGCCGAGTCCTCGTTCTTCCCGATTCCCCCAGATGTCATGCTCATGCCGATGGCGCTCGCCCGTCCGCGTTGCTGGTGGGGCTTCGCCCTGATCGCGAC
>JBHEOB010000047.1:0-12931 GCA_046261775.1 Guyparkeria sp. | reverse complement strand
ACCGTCGGCAGCGTGCTTGGCGGGCTGCTCGGCTACCTGATCGGCCTCTGGGCGATCGAGGCGATCGAGCCCTGGCTCGCGGAGTCGCATTACGCGGCAGGCTTCGAACGGGCTCGGGACTGGTTCGCCGACTGGGGGTTCTGGGCGATCCTGGTTGCCGGGTTCTCGCCCATCCCCTACAAGGTATTCACCATAGCCGCGGGGGCGCTGACGATGAATCCCCTCGGTTTCGTGCTGGCCTCGTTCGTCGGGCGGGGGGCTCGATTCTTTCTTGTTTCCGGGTTGGTGGCCTGGGCGGGCCCGCGCATCGCACCAACCCTGCGCCGCTATATCGAGTGGCTGGGGTGGTTGTTCGTCGCCCTTCTTTTGCTTGCGGTTGGTGTCTGGCAACTGATGTAATCATGCGGAACCGTCGCCCCCTCCTGTCTTTGCCTCGTTTGCGCTCGCTGATTGCTGTCGGGTTGCTGACCGTTTTTCTGGGTGGCTGTGCCACGTCCACGGACTATCGCAGTTGGGAGAGCGGCCAGCCGGTGTATTACGTAAAGGGTGGCGACACCCTCTACTCCATCGCGGTGGCGAACGACCTGGACTGGCAGCGACTGGCTCGCTGGAACGGCATCGCCAACCCGCGTCACCTCAAGATCGGTCAGCGCCTGCGACTGAGCCCGCCCGGTGGCGCAAGGGAGGCCAGTCGTGGCGTTGCCTCGACCGAGAGCCGGTCGGTGAAAAGTGCCTCGAGCACCCCGGAGCCGAGTCGCCCCACGCCGGCCGCCTCGCCGGTGGGCTGGAAATGGCCGCTCGAGGGACGGGTGCTGCACCGTTTCCCCGAGGGTGCCGCCGCCCAGAAGGGGGTGATACTTGCTGCCGCCATCGACACGCCGGTGCGCGCGGCGGCCGGTGGTCGGGTGGTCTACTCAGGGGATGGGTTACCCGGCTACGGCAATCTGGTGATCGTCAAGCACAATGCGGAATGGCTATCGGCCTACGCCTACAACAAGAGCCTCGCCGTCTCGGAGGGTGAGCAGGTTCGCAGCGGGCAGACCATCGCCCGGGTGGGGCCGCGTGACCACCGAAAACCCGAGCAGAGCGGGCACTTGTTGTTTCAGATAAGGCGACAGGGCAAGCCGGTGGATCCCGAGCGCTATTTGCCCTGATACCTTCCCTGCGAAACCGCTGCACGACTTGATGGCCCGGTTTGCAGGCTGTCCCCCATTTCTTTCTGTCCCGCTTTCGCGCAAGTCTTTTCGATGCCCCTGTTGCGGATGTCTGCCAGATCACTCTTCGGCCGCTGTATCGCATCCGGTGTGCGGATCGATTTGCTATCGGCTTTTCGCGTCGATGTACATGTCTTGTACACATATCCGATAATTAGTTCTCGCTTATCGGCTTGCGCGGAGCGTCCGGTGGTGCTTGTTCGCTTACGTTGTCATGAAATCGAACTCGTCATGTTGTTTTATTCGATTCTGTAGGGATTGATCGTCCCGGATGATTGTGCAAAAGTTGTACAAAGATTGGCTCACAGACAATCGCAATCAAGCGAGGGACACGAAATGGCACAGGCAATCGTTCACGACAGCATCGCTCAGGCGGAGTCCGCCAAGGTGGATGAACTGGCTGCCGCTCCGTCCGAAGTGGTAGCCCACCCTCGCGAGGCCCGCAAGGCGGGCGCACGCGCGTCTTCCGAATTCGCGCGCAATTTCAATGTGGCCGACTCCGAGGCACGCGACCCGGTACGGTTGTATCTCAAGGACGTCGAGACCGAACGACTGCTGACGCCTGCCGAGGAAATCGATTTTTCCCGCCGAGCGCAGGCCGGGGAGGAGTGGGCGCGTCAGAAAATGATCGTCTGCAACCTGCGTCTGGTGATCAAGCTGGCTCGTCGCTACATGAATCGCGGTCTCGATCTGCTTGACCTGATCGAGGAAGGCAACCTCGGTCTGATGCGGGCAGTGGAAAAGTTCGACCCCGAGCGTGGATTCCGTTTTTCCACCTACGCCACTTGGTGGATCCGTCAAACCATCGAGCGGGCGCTGATGAACCAGGCGAGGACGGTGCGCCTGCCGGTCCACGTTGTGAAGGAAGTGCACTCCTACAATCGAGCGGCTCGCAAGATATCGCAGAGCCAGAATGGCGACGTTCGTCCCGAGCAGATCGCCGAGCACCTCGACAAGCCGGTCAAGGATGTGCTCAAGATCATGTCCTACAACGAGCGGGAATCATCGTTCGACAGCCCGCTCAAGGGCGACGGCGAGTTTTCCCTGCTCGACATGGTGCCCGACGAGCACAGCCAGCTGCCGGAAGACGAGTTGCAGGACGATGGCGTCATGCAGTTGCTCGACCGGTTGATCGACAAGCTTGAGGGCAAACAGCGGGAGGTGCTGATGCGCCGCTACGGCCTGCGTGGCCACGAACCGGCAACCCTCGAGCAGGTGGGCAGCCTGCTGGGTTGCACCCGTGAACGTGTCCGCCAGATTCAGCTCGAGGCCGTTCGCCGACTCAAGCAATTCGCGGCCAGCGAGGGCGTCACGGCCGACGTGATTTTCAGCGAGTGAAAACGGCTTGAGCCTGATCCTTGGCAGCTTGTTGCCCTTATCCGCCCCTGCCGTCCGGCAGAGGGCGGTTTTTTCTCTCGGGTCGGGGGGAACGGGCTCTTCCGGTGCGGATCTTTGCTTGCAGAGACTAATAGTTGGAGGCGCGGTTGCGGGCTGGCAGAATGAGAGTCGCTGTCGATCGAAAGAAATCGACGAGGTAACCGAGAGGCCCCCGCATGACCGAGACGAACACGGAATTCGACATCTGCGCCGAGGATCGGGTGCCCGTTCTGTTGCATCGAGTGGATCAGCTCTGGCGCCAGTTACTCGATCATGAGCTGGCCCATCACGGGCTGAGTCAGGCGAAGTGGCGCACCATGGCCATCCTGTCGCTCTATCCGGAGGGGCTGATCCAGTCGGAACTGGCCGAAGAGCTCGGCATCGAGGGGCCGTCGCTGGTCGCGATGATCGACCGCCTGTCGCGCGACGAATGGGTCGAGCGGGTTCAGTGCGGGACGGATCGTCGCTGCAAGATCATCCGGCTCACCGAGCGCGCCTTGCCATTGATCGACGAGATTCGGACCAGTGGCGAGAAGCTGTACGCCAGGACTTTCGCCGAGGTCGATGTGCCGGGTGTGGGTATTCCGGACGTTGAGCGGTTCTTCACCGCCTTGCGCGATCGCTTGTTCGACAATTTGCCGGAGAAAAAACGTCAGCAACGCCGTCGCAACCTGGCGAGGGCCGCTGCGGAGGACTGATCGGTCGTTGTCGACCCTTGCCGATTGCAAAAAAAACGCCCCCGGCCATGGATCGAACCATGCCGGGGGCGTTTTGCATCGGCCGACCGGAGGTGTCGGTCAGACCGACCCGCCGCCATTTTCTTCCTGCTGCTGGCGAGCGCGCTGCATCAGGAACTCCGCCAGCAACGGCACCGGTCGGCCCGTCGCACCCTTGGCATCACCAACCTTCCAGGCCGTTCCGGCGATGTCGAGGTGGGCCCAACGGTGCTCCCTGACGAAGCGTGACAGGAAGGCCGCGGCGGTGATGCTGCCGCCTTCGCGCCCGCCGATGTTCGCCATGTCGGCGAAATTGCTCTTGAGCTGATCCTGGTATTCATCCCACAACGGCAGTTGCCAAGCACGGTCGTTGGCCGACTCGCCGGCCTGCAACAGCTCCTTGGCCAGGGCGTCGTCGTTGGCCAACAGGGCACTCGGGTGGCGGCCCAGCGCGATGATGCAGGCACCGGTCAGCGTCGCGAGGTCGACGATGGCAGCCGGCTTGTAGCGAGCCGCGTAGGTCAGCGCATCGCAGAGGATCAACCGTCCTTCGGCGTCCGTGTTGAGCACCTCGATGGTCTGTCCGGACATGCTGCGGATCACGTCGCCGGGCTTGAGGGCCGCGCCATCGGGCATGTTCTCCACGGTGGGGACCAGCGCGACCACGTTGATCGGCAGCTGCATTTCGGCGACCGCGGACATCACGCCGATGGTGGCCGCGGCCCCGCCCATGTCGAACTTCATCTGATCCATGTCCGGACCGGGCTTGAGCGAGATGCCACCGGTGTCGAAGGTCACGCCCTTGCCGACCAGCACGATCGGCGGCGTGTCGGCATCCGCGCCCATGTGCTCCATGACGATCATCTTGGGCGGCTCGCTGCTGCCCTTGGCGACCGCCAAAAGGGCGTTCATCCCCAGCGCTTCCATGCGCGAGGCGTCCAGAACCTCCACCGACAGGTGCAGATGGGTTTCCGTCATCTTGCGGGCATGCTCGGCCATGGTGGTGGGCGTGAGCAGGTTGGCGGGCATGTTGGCGAGATTCTTCGCCATCCGCATTCCGTTGCTGATGGCGGTTGCCTCACGTACGTAGCGCTCGGCCTCCATCAGCTCCCGGCGGGTCGGCAGGATGAAGGTCACCTTGCGCAGTGGTCGCCGGGGGCCCTGTTCCCGGTCGGTCTTGAGTTCGTCGAAGCGATACAGGGCATCGTCGATGGCGACGATGCTCTGGCGGAGCATCTGCTCCATACCGATGCCACGCACATCGATTTCGGAAAGATGGCTGACGCACTCGGCCGTCCCACGGTGATGCAATGCCTCGACGGCGGCACGGGTCGCCTTGACCAGACCGCGGGTGTCCAGTTCACGCTCCTTGCCCAGGCCGACCAGCAGTACCCGGTCTGCCTGGATGTTGGGCACGCCGTGGAGCAACAGGGTGTCGCCGAGCTCGCCGTCCATGTCACCGCGGCGGGTAATGGCCGTGATGAATCCGTCACTGACCCGATCGATGGTCTCCGCCGCTGCCGTCAGGCGGCGAGATTCGAACACGCCCACGATCAGGCAGGCGGTACGCTGCTTTTCCGGGGCGCCACTCTTTACGGAGAATTCGAGCACGGTTTTCTTCCTCGTGTCTGATGTGCGGTTGGCGGGGTGATGCAGGAGTCTAGCAAAAAGGTGCTTGCCACTTATTGGGGCTCGGTGCATCGGTCCGCGCCTGCTACGATCTGATTCTCCTTGAGAGAAACTCTGCACCGGGGTGCCACGATGACCGATCCGTCCGACAAGAAAGCCACGAATCAGCCCGACGACGAATTCGAGCCGGGCATTGGCGATCCCTATCGTTTCGAAGCGCCGTCGCGCCAGCCCGGCTTCGCGCGGGTATCGAAAGCCATGCTGGTCATCGGCGCGATCATGTGCGCTGTCGGGGTGGTCGGCGGCCTCGGGCCGATCGTGTTCACCAGCGAGGAGGATAAACTGCGGTTCATGAACCTCCTGATGCTGGCGCCGGCGGGCGTGATCCTGATGTTTGCCGGCATCACAGGCTGGGTGATTGCCGGCGGGCGCTGACCTTCCTCACCCTCGTCACGAACCGAGCAGACACAAAAAACCCCGGGCCTGGCCCGGGGTTTTGTCGTTCGGACCGGCGATTGCCGGTCGGGTGATCAGCTCGCGCGCGGGACGCGAACTTCCTCGACCAGTTCCTGGATCTCGTGCGGCGGCGGGGCGGTCACCTTCGCGACGAGGAACGCCACGATGAAGTTGATCGCTGCACCGATCGCACCGAACGAGGTCGGGTTGATGCCGAACAGCCAGTTTTCGGCGTTGTCCGGCAGCGGGTTGGTGCCCGGGATGAAGAACCAGCCCTTGTACACGAAGATGTACAGCAGGGTGACGGTCAGACCGGCAAGCATGCCCGCGATCGCGCCCTGCTTGTTCATGCGCTTGGAGAAGATCCCCATCATCAGCGCCGGGAACAGGGAGCTTGCTGCCATACCGAAGGCCAGTGCCACCACCTGCGCGGCGAAGCCCGGTGGGTTGAGACCCAGATAGCCCGCAACGATGATCGCGACGGTCATCGCGATCCGACCGGCCATCAGCTCGTTCTTCTCGGAGATGTTCGGCATGAACACGCCCTTGAGAAGATCGTGCGAGATGGCCGACGAGATCGCCAGAAGCAGCCCGGCGGCGGTCGACAGCGCGGCGGCGATACCACCGGCAGCCATCAGCGCGATGACCCAGTTGGGCAGGTTGGCAATCTCCGGGTTGGCGAGAACCATGATGTCACGATCGACGGTCAACTCGTTGCCTTGCCAGCCGTACTCTTCCTCGGCCATGGCCGCGAAGTCTTGGTCCTTGTCGTTATAGTACTGGATCCGGCCGTCACCGTTCTTGTCCTCGAACTGGAGCAGGCCGGTCACTTCCCAGCTCTTCATCCAGTCCGGACGCTCGGCGTAGAGCAGGTTGCCTTCCGGTGCGCCGATCTGGTCGGTGTCCTGCACGGTCTTCAACGTGTTCCACATCGCCATCGCGCCGACTGCCGGTGCGGTGGTGTAGAGAATCGCGATGAACAGCAGGGTCCAGCCAGCGGACTTGCGGGCGTCGCGGACGCGCGGGACGGTGAAGAAGCGCACCAGCACGTGCGGCAGGCCGGCGGTACCGATCATCAGCGCCAGCGTGAGCAGGAACGTGTTCATCAGGTCCGGCGTGGCGGTGTACTCGGCAAAGCCAAGGTCGACCAGGATCATGTCCAGCTTCTGCAGCAGGTACTGGTTCGAGCCGTCTGCCAGATCAGCACCGGTACCGGTCTGCGGCAGGAAGTGGCCGGTCAGCTGCAGGGAGATGAAGATCGCCGGTACGGTGTAGGCGAAGATCATGATCACGTACTGCGCGATCTGCGTGTAGGTGATCCCTTTCATGCCGCCGAGTACCGCGTAGACGAACACGATGCCCATGCCCGCGAACAGGCCGACCTCGACCGAGGTCTCCAAAAAGCGCGAGAAGGCCACGCCCACACCCTTCATCTGGCCGATGACGTAGGTAAGGGAGATGACCAGCAGGGCGATGACGGCGATGACGCGCGCAGTGTTGGAGTAGAAGCGGTCACCGATGAACTCCGGCACTGTGAATTTGCCGAACTTGCGCAGGTACGGTGCCAGCAGCATCGCGAGCAGCACGTAGCCACCGGTCCAGCCCATCAGGTAGGCAGAGGCCGAATAGCCGTTGAAGGCGATCAGGCCGGCCATCGAGATGAACGAGGCGGCGGACATCCAGTCGGCGGCGGTCGCCATGCCGTTGAAGATGGGGTTGATCCCCTTGCCGGCGACGTAGAACTCGCTGGTGGTGCCGGCGCGGGCGACGATCGCGAGAACGAAGTAAAGCAAGAAGGTGGCGCCAACCACCAAGTAAATCAGGGTCTGAAGTTCCATGTGTCTTGGGCTCCTGCGTTATCAGTCTTCGGCGACGCCGAATTTCTTGTCGATGGCGTTCATGCGCCAGGCGTAGAAGAAGATCAGCACCACGAAGGTGAAGATCGAGCCTTGCTGCGCGAACCAGAAGCCCAGCGGGTAACCGCCCAGCGAAATCTGGTTGAGCATATCGACCAGCAGAATGCCGAATACGTAAGACACCAGGAACCAGACGACCAGACAGCCGAACAGTACCTTCAGGTTGGCGCGCCAGTAATTAGCGCGATTGGAACGTTGCTCCATAAGTGGCTCCTCGAGTTTCGGTCGGTTCCGAATGTTTTTATGTCTTCCTTCTCCCTACCGATCTCGGGGCCTGGTGGATATCCCGCATCCACCAGGCCCCGAGATCTGAGCAGCGTAAGCCTACTGGAACCATGGGGGAAAAGTGAACCTGCGTTTATTGACCGCCCATCATCAGAGTTGATAGGCGATGGATAGATGCTGCTGAAGCTTGCGGGCGATGCGGAAGGACTCCTTGAGCAATCGCTGGGTGAGTCCGTCGAGCCGATCGGGGTCGATCAGGTTGTCCGGCGACTCGCCGCGCTGGATCTGTGCGTACTGGTGGCGCAGTCGCAGTCGCTGGATGAAGTCGTAGGCGGCAGCCAGATCCTCGGAGGGCAGGGCGCGCTCGGGTACCAGCGCCAGTCGCTGATCGGTGCGCGTGGCCGCCGAGCCCTGTGCGAGCGCCTCGATACGCGCGGCATCGACAAACGGCGTGGCGCCGTCGAGCTTGATGTCGATGCCGCGTTGGCCGCCACGAGAACGGGTGCGAAAGCCGCCGAACAGGGTCAGTGGTGGTTGGTTGCGCAAGGCGTTGGCAGCCAGCTGGCGCCGGAATCGGCTGTTCTTCTTCGCCGGCTCGCGCCAGGCGTTTGCCCATTGCTCGAACAACGATTCGCTACCGGACAGTCCGCGCGCGTCGAAGAAGATGCTGGCCTTGAGCAGGTGCTCGGGCGTGCCCTGGTCGATCCAGCCGCGGAAACGCCCGGCCCATTCGTCGACCGACAGGCACAGGTCGGGGTTGCCCGCCATGATGTTGCCCGGGCACAGCGGATAGCCCAGCTCGTCGAGGGCCTCGTTGACCCGCCGGGCTAGGGGGAGCAGTTGATCGCGGGCGGTCTGCGGGTCGATCGACCCGCTGAAGACCAGTCCGTTGTCCTGGTCGGTGGCCAGGGTCTGCTCCGAGCGCGCCTCGCTGCCGAAGGTAAGCCAGCACCACTCCAGCTCGGCGGGCAGGGGGGCGTCCTCGAACGTCAGCCCGATCACGCGTCGGGTGATTGCATCGTTGATACCGGAGACGATCTGGCTGATCGGGGCGAACCCGGAGCCGGATTCGAGCAGCGCGCCGACGATGCCGGGTACCTCGTGGCGGATTTCGGCCAGTGCCTCGATGTTGCGGGCCCGGCCTATACGCTGATGCAGCAGGCCCGGTGTCATGGCATTGACGCGATACAGCGCGCCCTCGTCGAGCACACCCAGCGGCTCGTCGCGGCCGCGCTCGGTCACCAGCAGGTGGTGAAACCCGTGTTCGGCGAGTGACACCGCCGCCTCGAGCAGCGAGGTGTCGGCATCGATGCCGACCGGATCGGGCGTGGCGATCTCGGCGAGGGTGGTGTCAGGCGGGCGGGTCAAGCCGCGGAAGGCGAGATCCCGCAGCGTGGCGATGCCATAGCCGCCGGCCAGACGGACCAGGATCGCCTCGCCACCGTGCACCTCGAGCTCGCGGGCGGCCCGAGCGAGTGTCGTATCGCCATAGAGGACCAGCGTGCGTGTCTCCATCCGGGCGCGGATCGGGGTGGACGGGTCGAGCAGGGCACCGGAGGTACCGGCCCCGCCATCCATTTCATCGGCCACCGCGCCGCGGGTAAGCAGGTGGCCGATGCGACGGGTACAGAAGTCCTCGAAGGCCTCGCTCTCCTGGCGAAGTCGCTCAAAGGCGTCGGCCGGCAGGGTGACTGCCTGGCCCGGTTCGGCCACCTGTTGACGGGTGCTTACCGGGCGGCGCTCCATCAATGCGCCCAGCGGGAAGCTGTCACCGCGGCCCAACGACCAGACCGGGTGACCGTTGGAGCCCTCGACCAGGCCATCCACACGGCCGGATAGCAGCACGAAAAACGTCCCCGGTGGGCCCATGCGCGGTTCGAGCAATACCTCCCCTTGTTCGAGCCGGCGAATGCGTCCCTCGCGCATCGAATCGGCGAGGATGCTCGGATCGATGCGATCGAACGGCGCGATTTCGCGCAGGGCGTCGAAGGCCTCGCGGGCGTCTTCGGGCAGGTCGGTGGGGTGATGATCGTCCATGGTCACTCCGAGGTTGCGCTGGACGGCTATGCTGACACCCATAGGGCTGTTCCCAACCATAGCGGAGGTTTTGCCATGAGGGGAGTGTCGATTGCTCGAGTACTGTTTCCGGTCTTGATGCTGGCGAGCGTCGGCGTGTCGGCCGAGGAGGGCGCCGATGGTGCTGGCGACGTGGCTACCAGCGACCGGATCGGCATGGGGCTGGCCGCGGATATTGCCGAGGAGACGGTCGCCGCCTGCACCCGGGACGGCTACGCGGTCACCGCGGTGGTGGTCGACCCGTCCGGCGATCCGCAGGTGATGATGCGCGCGACCCACGCGCCGCGCTTTACCCGCCAGATCGCTACCGACAAGGCACGAGCTGTCATCCTGGCCGGCGTCGACTCGGGCACCTTTCGCGCCAGCCGCGACGATATCCGCATGGAGATGAACCACGTCGACGGGATTCTGGTGCTGGATGGTGCGGTGGCGATCGAGTCGGCCGGTTCGACCATTGGTGCGCTCGGGGTGAGCGGGGCGCCGGGAGGCGACAAGGACGCCGCCTGCGCCCGCGAGGCACTGGATGCCTTCTTCGACCGCCTAGAGTTGCGCTAATTCGGGCTTGGCCTAAGCATCGATCGGGCAGGGACAGTTGCCGCGCTCGATCTGCACGGTGGCGTGCCGGATGCCGAAGCGTTGTCGCAGATCAGTCTGGAGTTCCTGCAGGAACGCATCGCTGTCGCTGGGCGGTTCCGGCATCACCAGGTGAACGCTCAACGCGGTCTCTTGGGTGGACAGTGCCCAGACGTGAAGGTGGTGCTGGTCGGTCACGCCGGGCAGGGCGGCGAGGTGCCGCTCGACCCGGTCGAGATCGACTTCATCGGGCACGCCGTGCAGCACCAGCTGCAGGGATCGGCGCACCAGGCCGATCGCCGGAACGAGAATCACTAGGCTGACGACGATGCTCAGGATCGGGTCGATCTGGGCGAACCCGGTGAGCAGGACGATCAGGCCGGATACCGCGACCGCCACGGAAACGGCCGCATCGGCGGCCATGTGCAGGAAGGCGCCACGCAGGTTGAGGTCGTGCTTCTGGCCCGAGACCAGCAGCCAGGCGGTGGCGGTGTTGACCACCACACCGGCGAGAGCCACCCCGATCACCAGCAGCCCGTCCACGGCCGGCGGATCGGCGAGCCGCATGCCGGCCTCCCAGAGAATCCATAGCGAGACCAGCCCCAAGGTGACGCCGTTGATCAGCGCGGCGAGCAGCGTACTGCTGCCCAGGCCGTAACTGAACTGTCGGGAGGCCAGTCGCCGGGTGAGGCGATTGGCCCCCCAGGCGAGCAGCAGCCCCAGCACGTCGCCGAGGTTGTGTGCCGCATCCGCCAGCAGGGCCATGGAGTGCCCGAGCACCCCGGCCACTGCCTCGATGATGACGAAGGCGAGGTTCAGGACAATGCCGATCCCCAGCGCTCGGCCGGCGGCGTCACTGACGTCGTGATGGTGATGCGAATGCATGGGTGGACCATGGCAGGCGCCCGGCACGGTGGCGGGCGAGTTTGAAGAGGTCAGAGGTTCAGGGGGAGCGGCGGCCCTCTTTGCGACCTTGCCTTGCAAGCGAAACGCGCCGCGAGGCGCGTGCCCCCGCGGCGGGTTGCCACCGAAGGCGGTTCGGCCTCCCGGCTGCCTTTAGTGCAGCAGGCCGAACATCTTGCGACGGTACTGGCGGGTGAGCGGATGCTCGTTGCCGAGCATCTCGAACAGGTCGATCAACCCGCGTCGACCTACGTCGTCGTTGTAGGCGCGGTCGCGCAACATGATCTGGTAGTTCTGCTCCAACGCTCCCTCGATGTCGTTGCGGATCGCGAGCTTGGCGGCGAGCGCCTCACGCGCCTCGCAGTCTTTCGGATCGTTGTCGATCCGGGTGCGCAATTCGTCCTCGGGCGGACCGGACTGCGCCGCGCGTGACATGCCGATGCGCGCCTTGAACTCGCGCACGTCGTCGCGGGTCGCCGCGTCCACCGGCAGTGCCTCGAGGATCTGCCAGGCCTGATCGAGGTCACCCTGTTCGGCAATCAGGTCGGCGATGTCCAGCAGCACCTCGACGTTGCCCGGCTCGTGCTGGTTGGCCTGCTTGAGCAGGTCCATGGCCTGGTCGATGGCTCCGGCGGCTCTCACCTGCTGGGCTTGGTGGCGCAGCTTGTCGATCTCCGAAAGCACGTGACGACCGATGAACTCGCGGATCTGCCCCTCGGGCAGGGCACCCTGGAACTGGTCGACCGGTCGACCATCGACGAACATCATCACCGTGGGCAGACTGCGCACGCCGATCTGCTGGGCGAGCTCCTGCTCGGCCTCGGTGTCGACCTTGGCGAGCTTCACCTGGCCATCCATGTCCTCAACGATCTGGGATAGCAGCGGCATCAACTGTTGGCAGGGACCGCACCACTCCGCCCAGAAATCCACCAGCACGGGGGCCTCTTTCGAGGCCTCGACCACTTGGTCGTGAAATTCCTGGGTGGTGACGGAAAAGACGTGTGCACTGTCGGTCATGGTGAGCGAGTCCTTGACGGGTAAAAACGGAATGGTGATTGGTTGGACGTTGGGGGCATTTGCCGGGGCTTTCAAGCGCCGATGATCGCTGGCGTTGTACACTCCCTCGGCTGCTATCCTTCCGCTTTTGTCCGCAGGAACCGTCCATGGCTGCTGAACGCTCCGACTACAATGCCGGCTCGATCGAGGTGCTCACCGGGCTCGACCCGGTGAGAAAGCGCCCGGGCATGTACACCGATACCTCTCGCCCCAATCACCTCGCCCAGGAGGTGATCGACAACAGCGTCGACGAGGCGATCAGCGGCTACGCCGGCTCGATCGATGTGGTCATGCACGAGGATGGCGCCCTGTCGGTCTCAGACGATGGTCGCGGCATGCCGGTAGACGTGCATCCCGAGCACGGCATCTCCGGCGTGGAGCTGATCCTCACGCGGCTGCACGCTGGCGGCAAGTTCTCGGATAAGTCCTACCAGTTCTCCGGCGGCCTGCACGGCGTGGGTGTGTCGGTGGTCAATGCGCTTTCCGACCGGTTGGTGGTCGACATCAAGCGCGCGGGGCAGCTCCACCGGATCGAGTTCGCCCACGGCGAGGTGACCCGTCCGCTGGAGGTGATCGAAACGGTCGGCAAGCGCAATACCGGTACGACGCTCACCTTCTGGCCGGATACCAGCTACTTCGACCAGCCGCGGATGAACATGGCCCGCCTGAGACACGTGCTGCGCGCCAAGGCCGTGCTCTGCCCGGGGCTGAAGGTCAGCCTGACCGACCAGGCTAGCGGCGAGCGCGAGGACTGGTGCTACGCCGACGGCCTGCGCGACTACCTGCTCGA
>JBHEOB010000046.1:0-13839 GCA_046261775.1 Guyparkeria sp. | reverse complement strand
CTGTCTCGTTTTGTCACCACCTGCCTGAAAATGGTGCGCGGCAATATCGTCGTGGTGCATTGAGGCCGGCGGGCCATCAACCATTCCTTCCGGTTCATAAAAACGAAAACCCTCCGATCGTCGGCCCGACGAGCCGACGATCGGAGGGTCTAAAACCCGACTTGCCTCGGTGGCACTTGCCGAATCAATCTGGAGGTGATTCCTGCTGTTGGAAACTCAACTCCTCGCCCGTCAGCACGGCCAGCAGTGATCGGGGGCTGCCCGACGGGTGCGGCTCGGTGAGCAGGAAGTCGGCAAGTGGCGCCTCGATCAGGTGACGGAACACGCGACGCATCGATCTCGCCCCGAACTTGCGATCGTAGCCGGAGCGGACCACCCGCTTGCGCACGGCATCATCCAGCTGCAGCTCGACGCGGTGCTTGGCCAGACGGCGATTGAGACGGCCTAGCTCGGCATCCACCAGGCGATCGACCGTCTCGCCGTCGAGCCAGCGGAACACCGAAATGGTGTCGATCCGGTTGACGAACTCGGGCGAGAACCGCGCCAGCAGTTCCCGCTCGGCGAGCCGGTGCTCCTGTTCACGCGAAGGCGGCGGCAGGAACCATTTGCCCCAGGGCTTCTCGCGACGCTCCGCGGCACGCTGCAATCTCCGCGCGCCGAGATTGCTGGTCATGAAGATCAGCGTGTTGCGAAAGCTGTAGGTTTTCCCACCCGACGCGACGGTAAGAAGCCCGTTGTCGAACACGTTGAGCAACGCCTCGGCCACCTCGTCCGAGGCCTTCTCCAACTCGTCGAACAGCACGATGCCCGGCTTGCGCAACGAGCCCTCGATCAATTCCTGGTCGAGCACCGTGTTGCCCTCCTTGCTACCGACGTAGCCGGGCGGCGCACCGGTGATCGCGGCGGCATAGTGCTCCTGTGAAAGCGTATTCATGTCGACGCGGCAGAAGGCCTCGGCACTGCCGTGAAGCGCCCGGGCCAGCGATCGCACCAATTCGGTCTTGCCCACCCCGGTGGGACCGAGAAAGAGCGCGGTGTGCAGGGGACGGCTGGGGTCGGAGATGTCGGCCCGCACGATGCGCAGCATGCGCTCGACAGAGGACACGGCATCGTCTTGGCCGAGGATCTCCCGGCGAATGGAGGCGATGATCGCATCGACGTCGAATTGATATCGGCTGTCGATACCTGCCGTTGACGGCTCGAGGGCGTGCGGTCTCGAAGGGCTGTCGCCCGCATCCTCATCGGCCAGACGCGAGGCCTCGACCCGCTCGCGCTCCATCTGCTCGATTTTTTCGTTGATGAACGGCATCAGTAACTGCGCATCCCGCCGCCGGTCAGGCCTGGACTCATTCGCCGGCCTCGCGCTCGGTCGACTCGTACGGCAGGTCCTTGACCGGCGCACTGGCCACACCCACCTTCTTGCGGGTAAGCGCCTCGGCATCGTCGCGGGCCTTTTCGGCATCGTTGACCCAGGTGCGGTAAAACTCGAACGGACACTCGGCCACGCCCCGATCGCCGTCACCGGAATCATGCATGCCGGTGTAACCCCGGTGCAGCAGCTTGAACAGGTGGTTCTGCGACTGGTCGTTGGCACGCGCATCGCGGATCTCGGGGATTGATAGTTGCGCATACTGGATGCCGTATTCCTCGGTGCCGCACTCGCCTAAGGTGCGGCCGTCGAAGCCGATCACCGAGGAGTGGCCGAAATAGCTGTACACGCCGTCGAAACCGGTGGCGTTGGAGACCGCCACATAGGTGTTGTTCGCCCAGGCCATGCTCTTGGAGATCTGGATCTGCTGCTCCTTGGCCGGGTACATGTAGCCCTGACTGCGCACGATCAGCTCGGCCCCGCGCATGGAGCAGTCACGCCAGATCTCCGGGTAATTGCCGTCGTCGCAGATGATCAGGCTCACCTTCAGGCCCTTGGGCCCCTCGGAGACATAGGTCTGGTCACCCGGGTACCAGCCCTCGATCGGGCACCAGGGAATGATCTTGCGGTATTTCTGGACGATCTCGCCCTTGTTGTCCATCAGGATCAGCGTGTTGTAGGGCACCTTGTTGGGGTGGTCCTCGTGACGCTCGCCGGTGAGCGAGAACACGCCCCAGGTGTTCGCCTTGCGGCAGGCCTGGGCGAAGATCTCAGTCTCGTCGCCCGGGATGGTGGCCGCCGTCGCCATCATCTCCTCGGGGTCGTACATGATCCCCATGGTGCTGTATTCGGGGAAGACGACCAGGTCCATGCCCGGCAGCCCCTGCTTCATGCCGACCACCATGTCGGCGATCTTCTGCGCGTTCTCCAGCACCTCGGCCTTGGTGTGCAAGCGCGGCATCTTGTAGTTCACCACGGCAACGCCGACGGTATCGTAACTGCTGGATATATCACCATGTCGCATGGCATTTCACTCCACGGTAGTTGTAGAAAATTCAGGCAGACCCGCGCGATCGCCGCGCGGGGGAATAATCAGACGGACAGGAAGTCGCTGATGGTCTTGGCATCACACTCCGAGCGGGGCGCCTCGTAGACGATCTTCCCCGACTCGATCACCATCAGGCGATCGGCGATTTCCATGGTGAAACTCAGGATCTGTTCCGAGACCACGATGGTTATCTTGCGCATCTCGCTGATGTCGTTGAGGGTCTTGGCGATGTCCTTGATGATCGACGGCTGGATACCCTCGGTGGGCTCGTCCAGAAGGAGCACCTCCGGATTCGAGACCAGGGCCCTGGCGATCGCCAGTTGCTGCTGCTGACCGCCGGAGAGGTTCCCGCCCTTGCGGTGTCGCATGTCGTGCAGCACCGGAAACAGGTCGAAGATCTCGTCGGGTACCCGCTTGGGCTTCACTGTCTCCAGCCCCGTGCTGATATTGTCGAACACGGTGAGGCTGGGAAAGATCATTCGACCCTGAGGCACGTACGCAAGCCCGCTCGCCACCCGCTTGTGAGTGGGCATCGAGGTCAAGTCCTCGTCCTTGAGGGCAATCTTTCCCTCCCGCGCCTCTATCAAGCCCACCAGGGTCTTGAACAGCGTGGTCTTGCCCATCCCGTTTCGCCCCATGATGGCGAGCGTCTCGTTGTCGCCGACCGCCAGGTCCAGCGACTTGATCACCTCGCTCTGGCCATAGCCGGATCGCAATCCAGTCACTTCAAACATTTGATTCACCCCTTGGATTCAGAATCAGTGCCCGAGATAGACCTCGATCACACGGGGATCCGACTGAACGGTCTCCATGTCACCCTCGGCCAACACGTTGCCCTGGTGCATGACGGTCACCTTGCTGGCAATCTCCTTGACGAAATCCATGTCGTGCTCGATCACGATCACCGACCGGCCCTTGCTGATACGGTTGAGCAGTTCGGCGGTCTGGCTCCGCTCGCTGACGCTCATCCCGGCGACCGGCTCGTCCAGCATCATCAGCTCGGGGTCCTGGATCAGCAACATCCCGATCTCCAGCCACTGCTTCTGGCCGTGGCTCAGCTCACCAGCCGGCAGATCCAGCATTTCCGAGAGGAAGATCGCCTCCGCCACTTCGCGTATCTTGCCGTCGACCTTGGCGGTGTTCTTGAAGAACAGCGAGCCAAAGACGCTCTTTCCCTCGGGGTAGGACACCTCGAGGTTCTCGTAGACGCTCAGTGCCTCGTAAACGGAAGGCGTCTGGAACTTGCGCCCCACCCCTTCCCAGACAATCCGATGCTCGGAAAGCTTGGTCAGCTCCTTGTTCTTGAACTTGATCGATCCCTCGCTGGCCTTCGTCTTGCCACAGATCAGGTCGAGCAAGGTGGTCTTGCCGGCCCCGTTTGGGCCGATCACCACGCGCAGCTCGTTCGAGTCGACATAGAAGTTCAGTCCCTCGATCGCCTTGAAGCCGTCGAACGAGACCGTCAGGTCTTCGACAGCGAGGAGAAAGTTGGTATTCGTGCTCATCTATTTCGCCTCCGTGGATGCCGAGGGGACAGAGTCCGGCGTCGGACGGCCCTTGAGCCAGCCCCGCTCCCGCATGCATCGTTCGACGCAAGGGCGGACATGCTTGTTGTACAAACCGGCCAGGCCATAGGGAGCAAACATGACCACCGCGATGAAGACCGCACCCATCAGGAACAGCCACAGCTCGGGATAGGCCTCGGCGAACATGACCTTGGCAAAACCGATGATCAGCGCGCCGTACACGGCACCCACCAGGGATAATCGGCCGCCAACCGCGGCGAAGATGACGAACTCGATCGACGGGATGATCCCGATAAGGCTCGGCGACATGAAGCCGACCTGGAGGGTGAACATCGCCCCGCCGATACCCGACATCATTCCGGCGACCGCAAAGATGAACACCTTGAAGTAGGCGACGTTGTAGCCGGAGAAACGGATCCGGTCTTCGCGGTCACGCGAGGCGGTCAGGATGCGCCCGTACTTGGTGGAAAGCAGCCAGAGCCCCAATAGCACGCAGGCAATCAGCAGGATCGAGGCGACGAAGTAGAGGATCACCAGCGAGCTGTCATCACGAATGTCCCAGCCCATCAGGGTCCGCAGGTCGGTGATGCCGTTCGCCCCGCCAGTGAAGCCCTGCTGGCCGACGATCAGGATGGTGAGAATCGTGACCAGTGCCTGGGTGATGATCGCGAAGAACACCCCCGTGACCCGCCGGGTGAACAGGGCGAACCCGATCAATGCCGCTGCCAATGTCGGCAAAAGCAGGATCGCCAGCACGGTTAACGGGAAACTGTGGAACGGCTCCCAGAACCATGGCAATGCGGTGATCTGGTTCCAGTCCATGAAGTCCGGGATACCCGGCGTACTCTGGCTTGCCGTGCTTTCCGGATCGGATGCCTCGAGCTTGAGGAACATCGCCATGGCATAGCCACCAATGCCGAAAAAGATGCCTTGCCCCAGGCTAAGCAACCCGCCATATCCCCAGGACAGGGCTATACCGACGGCGACGAACGCGAAGGCGACAAACCGACCGGCAAGGTTCAAGTCGTTGACGCCCATCGTCAGCGGAAACAGCACCAGCAGGACGAGGGCAAGAATCAACACCCCCGGCAGGCCCCGTTTTTCCACGATCAATGAAAGAAAGTTACTCATGTCTCACTACTCCCATGGAGCGCCGGGTCACCGGCGCACCTTGCTCTTGAACAGGCCCTCGGGACGCAACATCAGGATGCCGATGATCACCGAGAGGGTGAGCACCTTCCCCATTGAGCTGCCAATGAAGAACTCGAGGATGGACTGGCCCTGAGCGATCAGGAACGCGGACACGACCGTGCCGGAGATGCTGCCAGCGCCGCCGAACACGACCACCAGGAAGGTGTCCACGATGTAGAGCGTGCCGCTGGTCGGCCCCGTGGACGAGATCATCGTGAAGGCCGCGCCAGCGATACCGGCGACACCACAACCCAGCGCGAAGGTCAGCCGGTCGACCCAGCGGGTGTTGATGCCGACCGCCGCGCTCATCTCGCGGCTGGCCATGGTCGAGCGCACGCGCAGTCCCCAGCGCGAGCGATACATCAACAACACCACACCCAGCGTCACCAGAAGCGCCAGCACCATGATGGCCAGCCCGTTTAACGGGATATCGATCAGCATCGTCGGACGCCAGGAGCCATCGAGCCATTCCGGTGCATCGGGACTGACTTCGCGCGCACCAAAGACGGTGCGAAACACCTGCTGCATGATCAGGGCCAGCCCCCAGGTCGCCAGCAACGTATCCAGCGGTCGGTGATAGAGGTGGCGAATCATCAGCACCTCGACCAGCATGCCGAAGAGAAATGCCGCCAGGAACGCGATCGGAATGGCAAAGAGGATGTAGTACTCGGCACCCCACGCCCCCCAGCCCCCCATGACCTCGGACACCACGTAGGTCGTGTAGGCGCCGAGCACCATGAACTCCCCGTGAGCCATGTTGATGACGCGCATCTGGCCGAAGATGATGGCGAGACCCAGGGCCATGAGAAGCAGGACCGAGAAAAAACTCAGCCCGGCGAACCCTTGCATGGCTAGGATTGCCATGAGGTCCTGCATTGAATAGTCCATGGAAATTACACCTTGTGAGAAAGCCGGCTACGCGGCTCGGTTATCACAGTCACCAAAAAGGCGCCGGCCCTACCTTGGCCCGGCGCCTCCATGGGGGTGGCTTACTGGTAGCCTTCCGGGAACGGGTTGGGCTCGATCAACTCCGCTGATTGGAAAACCACGTCGGCCTGACCGTCCGCGCGCCATTTGCCGATCCGGGAGTAACTCCAGAGGTGATGGTTCTTGTGGACCTTCACATAGCCTTCCGGCGCCTTCTCGAACTCGAGACCCGGCGAGGCGGCCGCGACCTTCTCGACATCGAAACTGCCGGCCTTCTCGACGGCCATCTTCCACAGCCACGGACCGAGGTAGGCCGCCTGGGTGACGTCGCCGATCACGCTGTCCTCGCCCCAACGCTCCTTGAAGGCCTTGACGAATTCCTTGTTGTTCTCGTTGTCGACACTCTGGAAGTATTTCATCGACGAATAGAAGCCCTCGACGTTCTCGCCGCCGATACCCAGCACCTCGTCCTCGGTGGTCGCCAACGTCAGCAGGAGCTGGCGATCACCACTCAAGCCAGCGGAATCGAGCCCCTTGAAGAATGCCACGTTGGAACCGCCAACCACGGCGCCGAAAATGGCATCCGGACGACGCAGCTTGATGCGGTTGATCATCGAACCGAAGGACGTGTGACCAAGCGGGGCGTAATCCTCGCCCACGACCTCGCCACCAAGCACATCCTCGATATGGATGCGGGCGATCTTCATGCTGGTGCGCGGCCAGATGTAGTCCGAGCCAACCAGGTAGAAGCTGCGCGCGCCTTTCTCTTCCCACAGCCAGTCGAGGCTGGCGAGGATCTGCTGGGTCGCCTCCTGACCGGTGTAGAAGACGTTGGGCGATTCCTCGAGCCCCTCGTAGAAGGTCGGGTAGTACAACAGGCCGTTCTCCCTCTCGAGCACAGGCAGGACCGCCTTGCGTGAGGCGGAGGTCCAGCAGCCCATGATCGCTGCGACGTTGTCCTCGCGCAGCAGCTTGCGGGCGCGCTGTGCAAACGTCGGCCAGTCACTGGCGCCGTCTTCCTTGATGATCTCGATTTTCCGCCCGAGGATGCCGCCCATGGCGTTGATCTGCTCGATGGCGAGCGTCTCGGCCTCGACCGAACCGGTCTCGCTGATAGCCATGGTGCCGGTGAGCGAGTGGAGGATGCCCACCTTGACGGTGTCATCATCGACCGCCAGACCGGTGGTGTTGATCTCGTCCGTTTCCGGGTTGGCCATCACCTGGCCGGAGCCGAGCACCCCGGAAGCCATGACGGGGGTCGCCAGCATGGACTTGAGCAGGGCTCGGCGACTGAAAAACTGCTTGTTATCGGACATCTGAATGCGCCTCGTATTGCGGTTGCGTCGAATGCCAGCAAGACACTGCGGCATGAGTTAGCAACCACCGACAACGCAAAGCCTGTGCCACTAAACCGAACAGGCATTGTTTTCCATTTACAAACATGAGGTTGGGCGGTGAAAACGGGGATAAGAAACCAACCCCACAGACACAGTCATCGCATTATCTCGGTGCAACCGCGAGAAAATCAGGCACCCTTTTAGTTCGTGATGCGACATTCCGTTCCAATCTTCGGAATGGAACGGAATGATTCACAAATCAAAGCGACCACGTCACAAAGTGCAACACATTTTCATAACAGTGGGTTAACCCGTGCCCGACCAACTCTCACGCGGATGCCGCAGCCAGGACCGTTCAGGTGGGCGCGAAATTTGCAGATCACTATCGGCACACGGACCAGAACACCCATGACCGCGTCCGAGTAGAGAAACACTGGCCAGGGCGTCCAGACATGACGCCGGGCCCGGAGAACCACGCTCAATGCCCCAACCGACTGTCAATCGAGAGATTCACGCCGCCTTTCTGCTGGAGATATCCCGCCTGACCAATGGGGCGATGCCTCCGGAGCAGAAGGTCAACAGCGTGCTCAACCTGCTGTCTTACTGGGCCGGATTGCACTATGGAAGGGTGATGCTGCCCGACTATCAGGCAAAGGTACTGAAGGTTGCCTTCAACCATGCCCTGCCGCAGGAGGACCTAGCCTCGGACAAGTACACCGTACCCATGGACGAGGGCCTCACCGGGCACGTCTGGCGGAACGGCCAGGCAGCGGTGGTCGGCGACATACTCAACGAGCCGATATTCCTGCAACGCATCGCCGTGCCCATGCGAGGCAGCCAGCGGCATATCGGCTTTATCAGCGTGCCGATCCGGATCGACGCGCAGACCATCGGCGTTCTATCCGCCCAGCGACTCGACGACCCGCAGCGATCCTATTCCGACGATGTCGACCTGATGCGGATCGTCAGCTCCATGCTCGCTGCGATTCTGCAGAGCATGCACGTCAAGGTGCAGGCAGAAAATGAACAGGCCCGAGACGCCTGGGTCAGCTACACCACCCTGCGGCCAAAGCGGCCGAGAACCTACCGCCGGGTGGAACATACCGACGTCGGTGCGATACGCGCCGCCCTGAAGCACTCCAGCGGCAACCAGGCGCAGGCAGCTCGCCTGCTCGGCATGACCCCGCGGCAACTGCGATATCGCATCAGGAAACTCGAGATAAGCGACGACCCGCCGCCACAGGCCAGAGTCGAGGGGGAGTAGCCGAACGGGCCGTTATCTGCCCGCAGAAATGCCCGCTTGCCATCACGAAAATCGGTGATCGATCTCATCCGGAACCACAGCCACGACAATTAATGCTGTCCGGGCGCGTTGTCCGACGGAAGGAAGGAGTGCGTGGAGAGAAGACCATCCAAGTCGAACTTGACGATCTGGCTTCGGAGGGCTTGCCGTTACCGAAAATGAGTACGTCGGAATCGAGGAACTCTGTGGGCCTGCGTCCGCACCCACTCATGTGCACTCTGTGTGCCTATCGATTGAATTCCGGGCGCTTTGCGGAACCAGCGAACGCTGTCGGAAACGCCCGAAGTCGGGATCCTGTGGTGCCGGAGAGAGGAGTCGAACCCCCGACCTTGGCATTACGAATGCCCTGCTCTACCAACTGAGCTACTCCGGCACTGAGCCGGGCATTCTTGTCGTTTTGCCACGGCTTGTCAATCGGCAGCACGGGCGGCTCGGCCGAGTTCGCCGACCAGGCGATTGCGGGCCGCGTAGAGCCGCTTTTCCAATGCCGGTCGCCGTTCCTGCCAGTCACGCCACATGGACTCGAACTCGGCATCCTGCCAGGCGGATAACCGGATGGCGTCGTCGCGCACGCCGGCGAAGGCGCTGGTCAATGCCCGGGCCTGCTTGCCGGGACGAGCCAGTGGCGCGGGCAACGCGTCGGTCAGCAACCACCCGGCATAGTCGGCGAGATGGGTGCGGAAGACGACCAGGTCGTGCAGGTCGCCTAGCCAGTCCTGGATCGTCTTGAGATCGGCGAGCATCGGCTCGATCATGGGAAAGGGTTCGTGCATGGGTTCGATCAGGTAACGCAGGTGCTTGACCTGGATGCGCGCGGCGTGGGACCCGGACCGACCGGCCGCCAGGTCACGCTCGATGCGCTCGGTCATGGTGGTCACCTGGCTCGCGAACCACTGACCGAACGGGTCGGTTCCCGCCCGCGCCCGCGGCTTGAGGCCGGGCTTGACCTTGAATACCAGCCGGTCGCCTGCCGTCTGACGCTCTTCCGCGAGCCGCCGAATCCGCGCCGACACGTCGGCACATTCGGTATCGCGAGCCAGTTGGTCGAGCAACTCGAGCATCACCTCGTGGTCTCGCATGGGGCTGCTCGCCCGCGCGAGCGCCTTTAGCCGCCGTCGGGTGGACTTGCGCGTGCGGACCACGTCGCGTGACACCCGCAGCCACACCCGCAAGCGGCGCAACTCGACCCGCAGGTCGTGCAGGGCCTCCGGGTCCTCGTCACCCGCCTTGCGATAGTGGGCCCAGGCCTGACGGAACACCGCCTGCTGCGCCCGGATGAGCACGACGACCACCTCGCCGGCCGACTGGTTGAGGAAATCGGCGTCCAATTGCCGAGCGTGCTTCTTGGCCTTTGCCATGGCGCCCTCCGAGATGAGTCAGGGAACTCTGCACGATTCGATTGCGCCGGTTCGTGCATCTTTCCCCCGGCCGTCTATCATGACCCACCAGCCGTATCCCATCAAAGACTTGCCGCCATGTTCCGTTTCCCATCTCGCCGATCCAATCGCCAGCAACTCGCCAGCCTGCCCACCCTGCTGATGCTCGGCGTGCTGGCACCCGGGATTGCCCAGGCCCAGGGCGCCGACTGGTCGACATGCACCGCGATCGACAACGATGCGGAACGCCTGGCCTGCTTCGACCGGCTGGCCTCGAGCGGTCCGGCGGCGATGGAGGACGGCGCCCCGAAAGTCGCCGAGCAGGAGCGGTCGACCGGCGACAACGACGAGCGTCCCGCCGCCGAAGTGAAAACGGACGAGGGGGGCGGCGTCCCGCTGATCAACGAATCGCCACCGGTTGCCCTGGAGCGTCGCCTCGCCTCGGAGCAGTCCGGCGAGCGCAACCCGTTCGTGATGCGCAGCTACCGGCCCAACTACATCATGCCGGCGACCTATACGCCGACCGACCTGTCCCGGCCGGTCTACGACTTCGAGCCACAGCACGCGGAGACCAAGTTTCAGCTCTCGTTCCAGTTCGACTGGTTCGACGACCCGTTCGGCCCCGGCACCGCGCTTTATTTCGGCTACACGCAGCTCTCGCTCTGGCAGACCTACAACACCAAGCTGCTGGGCGACGAGGACGCCTCCTCCCCGTTCCGCGAGACCAACTACGAGCCCGAGCTGGGCCTGACCATCGATACCGACTTCTCGCTGGCCGGCCTGACCTTCAAGCGCAATCGCATCTCGCTGATCCACACTTCCAACGGCCAGGGCGGCGAGCGCTCGCGCAGCTGGAACCGGCTGGCCGCGAGCACCTCGTTCGGCCGTGGCAACTTCGCCGGGCGGGTGCGCGCCTGGTACCGTCTGCCCGAGGCTGACGACGACGATAACCCCGACATCACCGACTACATGGGCTACGGCGATCTGTTGCTGGCCTATAAGTGGAAAGACCAGACCATCGCGGCCACCCTGCGCAACAACCTCGATTTCGCCGACAACAAGGGCGCGATCCAGCTCGATTACAGCTTCCCGCTGTCAAACGGCATCAAGGGCTACGTGCAGTACTTCAATGGCTACGGGGAGAGCCTGATCGACTACAATCGATCGGTCAGCCGCATCGGTGTGGGCATCGCCCTGACCGACTGGCTCTGATTTACCCCTCAACGCCGACCAGCCATGATTTCCACTGCCCTGCGTTTCAGCGCCGAAACCGTCATCAATCGACTGATCCGGCGCGATCCCGTCGCCCGCGATCGCCTCGCCAGGCTTGCCGGGCTGGTGGTCGCCCTCGAGCTCGAACACCCCCGAATGACGCTGACGGTCACACCCACCACGGACGGGCTGATGTGGCGCGCCGCGGACGACATGCCGCCCGACGCCCGCATTCATACCAGCGGCCCGGCACTGCTGGATGCCCTGCAACGTGAGCACGCCTCCGACTCGCTGTTCAGCGGGGATCTCGAGATCGAGGGCGACGAACAGGCAGCCACGCGTCTGCTGCGGGCCCTGAGCGAGCTCGACATCGACTGGGCCGACTGGCTGGCCGAAAAGATTGGCGTGTCCGCCGCCGGGGTCGCCGAACAGGCCGCCCAGAAGGCCAGACAGACCGGCGCGGAGTGGCGCGAGACCCGTCGGCTCGAGCAGCATGACTACCTGGTCCACGAGGCCCGGCTGATCGCGGATGACTTCGACCTGCCCGGCTTTCTGGAGAGCGTGGACGAAACGAGGTCGGCCGTCGAGCGGCTCGAGCGACGAATCGCGCAACTCGAGGCAAGCCATCTCGAGAACGATTCCGGGGGCGGCTCCGGCAGAAATACCCCCCGCACAACCCCACGCACCACCAAGGATTCCTGATGCGACCACGATTGCTCTGGCGGCTGCTGGTGATCCAGTTCGTCCTGCTGCGTCACGGCCTCGACGAGATCGTGCTTGCGCTCAAGATCTTCCGCCCGATCCGGTTTCTCAAGTTCACCTCGCCCTGGTACTGGTTTTCCAACAACCGCCAGCGCACCCGCGGCGAGCGGCTGGTGGCCGCCCTCGAGGATCTCGGCCCGATCTTCGTCAAGTTCGGCCAGATGCTCTCCACGCGGCGCGACCTGCTGCCGCCGGATCTCGCCGAGGCGCTCTCCGCACTGCAGGACCGGGTCCGCCCGTTCCCGGCCGAGCTTGCCCGCCAGCGCATCGAGACCGCGCTGGGTGCCTCGGTCACCGAACACTTCGCCCGTTTCGAGGCCGAACCGCTTGCCTCGGCCTCCATCGCGCAGGTGCATGGCGCCACGCTCGACGACGGCCAGGAGGTGGTGGTCAAGATCACCCGGCCGGGTATCCATCGCCGCATCCGCAGTGACCTCGAGATCCTCTATACCGTCGCCCGGCTGGCCGAACGCTACTGGTCCGAAGGGCCGCGGCTACACCCCGTCGAGGTGGTTACGGAGTTCGACAAGACCCTGATGAACGAGCTCGACATGCAGCGCGAGGCGGCCAACGCCGCCGAACTCAAGCGCCAGTTCGAGGGCTCAAAGATGCTCTACGTCCCAGAGGTCTACTGGGACTGGTGCCGCACCGACGTGCTGGTCCAGGAGCGCATTCACGGCATCCCGATCGCCCGCACGGACCTGTTGCGCGCGGCGAACGTCAACATGAAACGCCTGGCCGAACGCGGCGTGGAGGTGTTCTTCACCCAGGTGTTCAAGCACAACTTCTTCCACGCCGACATGCACCCGGGCAACATCTTCGTCGATGCGACCGACCCCGACCAGCCGCGCTACATGGCGGTCGACTTCGGCATCGTCGGCTCGCTAATGCCCGAGGACCAGCGTTATCTCGCCGAGAACTTCCACGCCTTCTTCAACCGCGACTACCGCCGGGTGGCCGAACTGCACGTCGAGTCCGGCTGGGTACCGCGCACCACGCGGGTCGAGGAATTCGAGGCGGCCATCCGCACGGTCTGCGAGCCGATCTTCCAGAAGCCGTTACGCGAAATCTCCTTCGGCCACTTCCTGCTGCGCTTGTTCCAGGTCGCGCGCCAGTTCGACATGGAGGTCCAGCCCCAGCTGGTGCTGCTGCAGAAGACCCTGCTAGCGATCGAGGGGCTGGGCCGCGAGCTCTACCCGGACCTCGACCTCTGGGAAACTGCCAAGCCGTTTATCGAGCGTTGGATGCGCGAGCGGATGGGGCCCAAGGCGTTCCTGCGGCGGCTGCGCGACGAGGCGCCCTACCTCAACCAGCACCTGTCCGAATTGCCCCGCCTGTCCATCCAGGCCATGCAGCAGGTCCATCTCCAGACGGAGCTGCTCGAGGGACAACGACGGGAGCTGGCCGCCATGCGCGAACAGGCAAGCCGCGATCGCGCCCGCAACCGCCTGACCCTGATCGGCGCCCTGTTGCTGGTGGTGTTCCTCGCCACCCAGGGCCGGGGCCTCGAGGAGAGCGGACTGACGGGATTGGGCTGGCTGGGCTGGGCGGAACTCGTGGGTGCCGCGGGCTTTCTCTTCGCCGCCCTACGGCGCTGACGTCTCGTCCCGTTCGACTGCAGACCGCATTGCCGCGCTTGAACGGGGACAGCCGCTGACGCGGCTTTCGCGCGGGAGCCGCGCTCCCACAGACAGCGAAGCTGGAAGCTGGAAGCTGGAAGCTGGAAGCTGGAAGCTGGAAGCTGGAAGCTGGGCGATATGATCGGCGGGCATTTGCGGCCGTCAACCC
>JBHEOB010000045.1:0-13877 GCA_046261775.1 Guyparkeria sp. | reverse complement strand
GGGTCGCGCATCTTGAAGGTGATGTCGTTGAGGGCGACCGATTCCATGATGCGCGTGTCGTTGCGCATCAGGCTACCCTGCAGCAGGAAGCGGCGCTCCTCGCTGTAGCGCCCCTCGAGAATGGCGGACAGGTGGCGCTCGACCTCGCCCGGGCTGATGTCGACAAGAAACCCCAGTCGTCCGAGGTTGACGCCCAGTATTGGCACGTCGTGAAGGCAGAGCGAACGCGCGGCATTGAGCATGGTGCCGTCACCACCGATTACCACGATCAGGTCGCGGTCGATCCGGCCACGCGAGAATCGGGCGGCCTCGATCGATGGCGCCGGGTTCTCGGCGCCTTCTTCCAGCGCCCAGTCGACCCCATGCGCCTCGGCGATGGCGACCAGGTTGCGATACACCTCGGCCAGCGCCTTACCGCCCCCCGATTTGACGATGATGCCCAGGCGCGAGAAGGCGGGTGCTCCGTCCGGCCGTTCGTTGCGTGAGGATGAGGTGCGTTTCATGGTTTGGGTGCTCTTTCTGCCTGACGAATCAATGATGGCCCGAAGACCACTTCAGCCCGATGATGCCGACCACGATCATCCCGATGAACGCCAGGCGGGTCATTGACGCCGGTTCCTTGAACCACAGGATGCCGAGAATCGCCACGCCGGTGGCGCCGATGCCCGCCCAGACCGCGTAGGCCGTTCCTATCGGAATCTCCCGCATCGCCACGGCCAACAGGTAGAAGCTGAACAGGGCGATGACGAGTACCACCACCGTGGGGGTCAGCCGGGAGAAGCCGTCGGTGTAACGCAAGCCGGTTGCCCAAATAATTTCCAACAGACCGGCCGCCAACAGGATGAGCCAGGCGTTCATGCGGTGTTCATGCCGTGAGGTGATCCTTGATTCCAAGATGTCGCGCCCAGTGTCGGCCGCTTGATCGATTCAGTCTAGCAAACCAACCCGGGTTTGAGCCCGGCCACGGCATGGCAGGCTTGGCACGCCGGTCGGGCGGGTGCTAGTTTACGCCGACGCCAAACCGGCGGTTCCCGACAACCAGAGGTTTAGCATGGCTGCGTATGACTGATGCCTGGAGCGAACTCCCCGAGCGTGCACAGGCCCTGTTGCGGGTGCTGATTGACCGCTATACCGACGAGGGGGCACCGATCGGTTCGCGCTCGCTCGCGCGCCTGTCCGACCTCAACCTCAGTCCGGCCACCGTGCGCAACGTAATGGCCGACCTCGAGGATCTCGGGCTGGTGCGTGCGCCGCATACCTCTTCCGGACGCGTGCCCACCGAACTGGCGTACCGCCTGTTCGTCGACTCGTTGCTGACCGCGCCGGGCAAGGCGCCCGTGGATGCCCGGCGCCTCGAGCGCATCCTGCGCGAGGCGGCCGAGGACGACCCGCAGCACATGGCCGATACCGCCTCCAACCTGCTTTCGAGCCTGACCCAGTTTGCCGGGGTGGTCACCATCCCGTCGCGAGCCCGCGCGCTGTTCCGCCAGATCGACTTCGTCTCGCTGTCGCCCGGCCGGGTGCTGATGGTGCTGGTCACCAACGACGGCGGGGTGCAGAACCGCATCATCCACCCGGAAAAATCCTACGGCCAGGACGAGCTCACCCGGTTCGCCAACTTCCTCAACGAGCGGCTCAACGGCCAGTCCATTCAGGCGCTGCGCCAGACGCTGGTCAACGAGCTCAAGAGCACGCGCGAGCAGATCGAGGGCAACCTTTCCGAGGCGATCACCCTGGCCGAGTCGGCCGTTGACGCCGTCGAGGACGAGGCCGGGGTCGCCGTGGCCGGCCAGGTCAACCTGATGGGTATCGACGAACTGGGCGACGTCGACCGCATGCGGCGCCTGTTCAATGCCTTCACCGAGAAGCGCGAGCTGGTCTCGCTGCTCGACCAGTGCGAGCGGGCCGATGGCGTGAAGATCTTCATCGGCCGTGAGTCCGGCTCGCCCACCTTCGACGAGTGCGGGGTGGTGGGTGCCTCCTATGGCGTCGATGACGAGGTGGTCGGTGTGCTCGGCGTGATCGGCCCCAAGCGCATGCCCTATGACCGGGTGATCTCGATCGTCGATGTCACCTCGCGCCTGCTTTCGAGCGCCCTGTCCCGCCAGTAAGCCGTTTCGGCGCCTTCGCCCCGTCCCGCACCCGACTCCCTCCCCTTGAAAAGATCGCGGATGCCCCAACAGTCCGGGCATCGACGCGAGCCTTCGCCTCGCGAGCGTTGCCTGCCCGGACTGGGCGGCGGCGTGATCAATCATTTCCATCCGCTTTTCAGGAGAGTTTCGATGACGGACAAGCCGGTCGATCACGACGACATGACCCAGGACGAGAAACAACCGGAGCAGCCCGCAGAAGGTGAGGTCGAGCAGGGCGGCGAGATGAGCGAAGTCGATCAGCTCAAGGCGCAGCTCGCCGAGAAGGACGAGGAGCTCCTGCGCGTGGCCGCCGAGATGCAGAACGTGCGCTACCGCGCCGAGCGCGACATCGAGTCGGCCCGCAAGTTTGCCCTGGAACGCTTCGTCGAGGGATTGCTGCCGGTGGTCGATTCCCTGGAACTGGGCATTCAGGCCACGGAGAACGAGAACGCCACGCTGGAGAAGATCAAGGAGGGTGACGAGATGACCCTCAAGATGCTGATCCAGACGTTGGAGAAGTTCGGTGTCGAGGCCGTTCATCCGATCGGGGAGCGCTTCAACCCCGAACACCACCAGGCCATCAGCCTGCAGCCGCATGAGGGTGACCCCGACCACGTCGTCGACGTGATGCAGAAGGGTTACCTCCTCAAGGACCGGGTGGTCCGCCCGGCAATGGTGGTCGTCTCGAAGCCAAAGTAATTGCCTCGGGTAAGGGCGGCGGGCACGCAATCGGCCCGGGTGGGCTGCCGGTGACTTGAAAAATCCCGGTCCGCCCGCAAGTCCAAGCACAAGAGCGGGGTCGCCGGTCAACGAGACGGCGACCCACGCCAATCGAATTTCGAATTCAACACAGAATATTGGAGACACGCATTATGGGTAAGGTAATCGGTATCGACCTGGGGACGACCAACTCCTGCGTCGCGATCATGGACGGCAAGTCCGGCAAGGTAATCGAGAACGCCGAAGGGGCGCGCACCACCCCGTCGGTCGTTGCCTACGCGAATGACGGCGAGATCCTGGTCGGCCAGCCGGCCAAGCGCCAGGCCGTCACCAACCCGGAAAACACCCTCTACGCCGTCAAGCGACTGATCGGCCGCAGCTTCGACGAAGACGCGGTACAGAAGGACATCAAGCTGATGCCCTACAACATCGTCAAGGCCGACAACGGCGATGCCTGGGTCGAGGCCAACGGCAAGAAGATGGCGCCGCCGGAAGTGTCCGCCCGCATCCTGATGAAGATCAAGAAGGACGTCGAGGCGTACCTGGGCGAGGAAGTGACCGAGGCGGTGATCACCGTGCCGGCCTACTTCAACGACAGCCAGCGCCAGGCGACCAAGGATGCCGGCCAGATCGCGGGCCTCGAGGTCAAGCGCATCATCAACGAGCCGACCGCCGCGGCACTGGCCTACGGCATGGACAAGAAGGAAGGCGGCGACCGCAAGATCGCGGTCTACGACCTGGGTGGCGGTACCTTCGACATCTCGATCATCGAAGTGGCCGACATCGACGGCGAGAAGCAGTTCGAGGTCATGTCCACCAACGGTGACACCTTCCTGGGTGGCGAGGACTTCGACAACCGTCTGATCGACCACCTGGTCGCTGAGTTCAAGAAAGAGCAGGGTGTTGATCTGTCTAACGACGCGCTTGCCATGCAGCGCCTGAAAGAGTCCGCCGAGAAGGCCAAGATCGAGCTGTCCTCGACCGAGCAGACCGACGTGAACCTGCCGTACATCACGGCGGATCAGAGCGGTCCGAAGCACATGAACATCAAGATCACCCGGGCCAAGCTCGAATCCCTGGTCGAGGAACTGGTCAAGCGCACCATCGAGCCCTGCAAGATGGCGCTCAAGGATGCGGGCGTTTCGGGCTCCGACATCGACGACGTGATCCTGGTCGGCGGTCAGACCCGCATGCCGAAGGTGCGCGACACGGTCGCCGAGTTCTTCGGCAAGGACCCGCGCAAGGACGTCAACCCGGACGAGGCCGTGGCCGTTGGCGCGGCCATCCAGGGCGGCGTGCTCTCCGGCGGCGTCAATGACGTGCTGCTGCTCGACGTCACCCCGCTGTCGCTCGGTATCGAGACCATGGGCGGCGTGATGACCAAGCTGATCGAGAAGAACACCACCATCCCGACCAAGGCGAGCCAGACCTTCTCGACCGCCGAGGACAACCAGACCGCCGTGACCGTGCACGTGCTGCAGGGCGAGCGCGAGATGGCCTCGGGCAACAAGTCGCTGGGTCGTTTTGATCTCACCGAGATCCCGCCGGCACCGCGCGGTCAGCCGCAGATCGAGGTCACCCTCGATATCGATGCCAACGGTATCCTGCACGTCTCGGCCAAGGACAAGGGCACCGGCCGCGAGCAGAAGATCGAGATCAAGGCCAGCTCCGGCCTGTCCGAGGAAGAAGTCGATCGCATGGTGCAGGACGCGGCCGCCCACGCCGACGAGGACAAGAAGCAGAAGGACCTGGTCGAGGCGCGCAACCAGGGCGACGGCATCATCCACACCATCGAGAAGACGATGACCGATGCTGGCGAGGCCCTGACCGACGAGGACAAGAAGCCGGTCGAGGACGCGATCGCCGAGCTGCGCGAGGCGATGAAAGGCGACGACAAGGCCGAGATCGACGCCAAGATCGAGGCCCTGTCCCAGGCCTCCGCCACGGTGATGCAGAAGGCCCAGACCGCCGGCGGCGGCGAGGCTGGCGGCGAGCAGGCCGCCGGTGGCGAACAGGCGAAGAAGGACGACGACGTCGTCGACGCCGAGTTCGAAGAGGTCAAGGACGACGACAAGAAGTAAGGCGTCGACATCCTGACCGATAGATCATCCGCCCTCCGGGGTGGATGATTTTTTGTGCCTCGCGATCCGGTTGCCCATTCGGTTGCCGATTCGATTGCGTGGCACATCCAATTTCAAGGCGGGTCGGCCCCTTCGTGGTGCGGCCTGTCACCGTATTCGGTCCCGTGCGGCGTTGCCGGGCGGGCGAAAACGAGACAGCCCTAGAGATCGACCATGGCAAAACGTGACTACTACGAGGTGCTGGGGGTCAGCAAGAATGCCTCGGCCGACGAACTGAAAAAGGCCTATCGCCGTCTGGCGATGAAGCATCACCCGGACCGCAACCCGGGCGATGAAGAGTCCGAGACCCTGTTCAAGGAGGCCAAGGAGGCCTACGAGGTACTCGCCGATCCGCAGAAGCGCTCGGCCTACGACCAGTTCGGCCATGCCGGGGTCGACGGCCAGGGCGCCGGTGGCTTCGGCGGAGGCGGCTTCGGCGGTGGTGCCGGTTTTGCCGATATCTTCGGTGATGTCTTCGGTGACATCTTCGGCGGCGGTCGGGCTCGCGGCGGCGCCTCGCGTGGGGCCGACCTGCAGTACAACCTCAAGCTGTCGCTCGAGGAGGCCGTGCGCGGCACCACCGTCGAGATCCGCATCCCGACCACCGAGGCCTGCGAGACCTGTGACGGCAGCGGGGCCAAGCCGGGCACCGGAAAGACCACCTGCTCGACCTGTGGCGGCCAGGGTGCGGTGCGCATCCAGCAGGGCTTCTTCACCATCCAGCAGCCCTGCCCGGACTGTGGCGGCGAGGGGCAGAAGATCGAGGACCCCTGCACCGATTGCGGCGGGACCGGTCGCATCGAGACGCAGAAGACCCTGTCGGTCAAGATCCCGGCCGGGGTGGACACCGGCGACCGCATCCGCCATTCGGGTGAAGGTGCGCCGGGCGAGAAGGGTGGCCCACCGGGCGATCTGTACATCCTGATCGACATCAAGCCGCACCCGCTGTTCAGGCGCGACGACGCCGACCTGCTCTGCGACATGCCGATCGGCTTCACGGCGGCCGCGCTTGGTGGCGAGATCGAGGTGCCGACGCTCGACGGCAAGGTGAGTCTGAAGATCCCGGCCGAGACGCAAACCGGCAAGGTGTTCCGTCTGCGCGGCAAGGGTGTCCGTCCGGTCCGTGGCGGCACGCAGGGCGACCTGTTGGTGACCGTGCATGTCGAGACCCCGGTGAAGCTCAACGACGAACAGCGCGAGTTGCTCGAGGCGTTCGAGCGGTCGCTTGGCAGCGGTGAGGGCGATGGTGTCGCGAAGAAGCACCGCCCGCGCCAGCACTCGTTCCTCGACTCGGTCAAGCGGTTCTTCGACGACCTGCGCGGTGAGTGATCGATAAGGCTCGGTCCGCCTGTCCATTAGGCGCTCGCGCCTTCCGGACTTGGCCCCGATCAGTGCGGTCGACTCGTGGAGTCGCCTGAGGGTGCCGGGCCATGATCCCGGCAGGTGTCGGCAGATCGGTTTCGTGTACGCTGAATCGGTCGGCCGGTCTCGGTGCCGGATTGACTTCGGCGGGCGTTGTCTTTATATTCCGGTTCCCGCGAACATTGGCTTAACGAGTAATGCCGGGCCCCATTTGGGGCTTTTTTATTTCCCGGCTCCCGGCCTTGCAACAAGACCGGGGACAACCAGCAGAGGGTGCAGGCAGACGTGCAGAGAATCCCGGCGGCGATCGAGGACATGCTCAAACCGGTGGTCGAAGACCTCGGTTGCGAGTGGATCGGCGGCGAGTTCCGCGGCGGCCCGGCCGGCTTGCTGCGCGTGTACGTCGATCATCCGGAAGGCATCACGCTGGAACACTGCGCCGATGTGAGTCGCGCCCTGGCGGGGGAGCTCGATGTCGAGGACCCGTTCCCGGGCGCCTACCGGCTCGAGGTTTCCTCGCCGGGCGTCGATCGGCCGATGTTCCGTACCGAGGATTTCGCCCGCTTCGTCGGGCACCGCGTGCGCCTGCGGCTGTACAAGCCGGTGGCGAAGCAGAAGAAGTTCGATGGCGTCATACAGGGCGTCGATGGCGAGGACATTACGGTCCTCGTCGACGAGGTGGGCGAGCTGGTCTTCCGTTTCGAGGAGGCCGAGAAGGCACACCTGGTCTACGAGTTTGCCGACAACAGCAAGCCTGGCCGCAACAAGCGTAAAAAGCGGCGCACGGCGCGCAAATAGAGCGATCTGGCTAGCAACATGAACAAAGAAATCCTTTTTGTCGTCGATTCGGTTTCCAACGAGAAGGGCGTCGACCGTGACGTGATCTTCGAGGCAATCGAGGCCGCACTCGCCCAGGCGGCGCGCAAGCGTCATGGCGGTGACATCGAGACGCGCGTCGAGATCGACCGTGAAGACGGTAGCTATCGCACCTTTCGCCGCTGGCTGGTCGTCGAGGGTGAAACCTCCGAGCATCCCGAGCGCGAAATGATTCTCGAGGCCGCCCAGATGGACGACCCGGAGGCCCAGCTCGACGATCACATCGAAGAAGAGATCGAGTCGGCGGAGTTCGGCCGGATCGCGGCCCAGGCCGCCAAGCAGGTGATCGTGCAGAAGGTGCGCGAGGCCGAGCGTCGCCAGATCGTCGACGCCTACATCGATCGCAAGGGCACCCTGATCATGGGGTTGGTCAAGCGCATCGATCGCGGCAACGTCATCCTCGACCTGGGCGGCAACGCCGAGGCGATGATCCCGCGCGACGAGATGATCGGTCGCGAGGCCGTGCGTCCCGGCGATCGCCTGCGAGGCTACGTGACCGACGTGCGTCACGAGTTGCGCGGCCCGCAGATCTTCGTTTCGCGCACCTCGCCGGACTTTTTGATCGAATTGTTCAAACTCGAGGTGCCGGAGATCTCTCAGGGGCTGATCGAGATCGTCAACGCCGCCCGCGATCCGGGCCTGCGCGCCAAGATCGCGGTGCTCTCCAATGACCCGCGCATCGACCCGGTGGGCACCTGCGTGGGCATGCGTGGCTCGCGCGTTCAGTCGGTGACCAACGAGCTCTCCGGTGAGCGGATTGATATCATCGTCTGGGACGAGAACCCGGCCCAGTTCGTGATCAACGCGATGTCGCCGGCCGAGGTCGTCTCGATCGTGGTCGACGAGGATACCGGCAGCATGGATGTGGCGGTCAGCGAAGAGAACCTCTCCAAGGCGATCGGCCGTGGTGGTCAGAACGTCCGGCTCGCGAGCCAGCTCACCCATTGGCAGATCAATGTCATGAGTGAAGAACAGGCGATCGAGAAGGGCGAGACCGAGACCCGCCGGATCGTCGAGCAGTTCATGGAGGCGCTCGACGTCGACCAGGAGGTCGGTGAAGTGCTGGTCGATGCCGGGTTCACCACCATCGAGGAAATCGCCTACGTGCCGACCGAGGAGTTGCTCGAGGTCGAGGGTTTCGACGAGGGTATCGTCGAGGAGCTGCGCAACCGGGCTCGCGACGCACTCTTGACGATGGCGATCTCCGGTGGCGGTGAGGCCGAGGAAGAGACCGAGTCGGCCGGCGAGGCGCTCGGGCTCGAGGAGCTCGACGGAATGACGGCCGAGCTGGCCGCCAATCTGCGCGAGAACAACATCAAGGACTCGGAAGACGTTGCCGAGCTTTCCATCGATGAGTTGACGGAATACGAAGGCGTGGACGAGGAGCTTGCCGGGCGGCTGATAATGGCCGCACGCGCACCCTGGTTCGCCTGATCGGTCGGCGATGCCCGGCCCGTCGCCATCGGCAGTTGCCGAGGCGTGAAATCTCTAATTGATAGTTTGCAGGACCACAGGAGTCGTTAATGTCCGAGGTCACGGTTAAAGATTTGGCAAAAGTGGTAGGCGCCACCCCTGAACGGCTGCTTGAGCAACTGGCTGAAGCGGGCGTCACGGTCGCCTCCGTGGATGCCAGCGTCAGTGACAACGACAAGATGAAGCTGCTGGCCCATCTGCGCAAGTCGCGCGAGCCGGCGGAAGGGGAGGCGAACAAGCCCTCCTCTCGCATCTCCCTCAAGCGTCGTTCCCAGCAGGAAATAAAGGTCGGTGGCGGGGCCCGTGGTGGCAAGACCGTCGCGGTCGAGTATCGCCGTCGCAAGACCTACGTGTCCCGCGACGAGGTCGAGCAGCCGGAAGAGACCGAACAGGTCCAGCAGCCGACCGAGGAAGTGGCCCAGCAAACGGCCCATGAACCCGCCCAGCAAACGGTTAAGGAAACGGTTCAGGAAACGACCCAGGCCGCACCGGTCGAAGAGCAACAGCCCACGGCCGACGCCGAACCTGTCGAGGAGACAGCGAAAGCCGAACCCGACACGGCCGAGCCTGAGCCGGCCTCAGTCGAGGCTAAGACGGAACAGGCGGGTGGCGAACCAGCGGCTGAGCCCGAGGGCGCCGAGAAGCCTGCCGAGGAGGCATCCGCCGCCGAGGGCAGCGCGCCCGTAGAGGCAAGTGTGGCGAGCCCGAGCGAGGAGGAGCTCAGCGACGACGACGGCAAGAAGAAGTCCCGTCTGCGCATCGTCGCGATGCCGGAAGAGGCGCCGGGCATCCCGGTTTCGACCGACGAGGGCCGTCCGAAGCGCGGCAAGCACGGCGGTAAGGGCCGCCATGCCCGCGAGACCGCTCGCGAAGAATTGCATCTGGGTGCCGGCGCCGGTCGTCGGCGCAAAAAGGGCAAGAAGGGGGCCGCTGCCAGAACGGCCGTGGCTACCCGCCATACCTTCGAGAAGCCGACCGCACCGGTGGTTCGTGACGTCAACGTTCCCGAGTCGATCTCGGTCGAGGAACTTGCTCAGCGCATGGCCGTCAAGGGCGTGGACGTGGTCAAGACCCTGTTCAACATGGGCGTGATGGCCACCATCAACCAGGTCCTTGATCAGGACACCGCCATCCTCGTGGTCGAGGAGATGGGCCACAACCCGCACGCCGAATCCGAGACGGCGGTGGAGGACGAGGCGCTGTCGCAGGTCGAGCAGGGCGAGGCCGAGGCACGCCCACCGGTCGTGACGGTCATGGGTCACGTCGACCACGGCAAGACGTCGCTGCTCGATTACATCCGCCATGCCAAGGTGACCGCGGGCGAGGCCGGTGGTATCACGCAGCACGTCGGTGCCTATCATGTCGATGTGCCGCGCGGGACGGTAACCTTCCTCGACACCCCGGGCCACGAGGCATTCACCGCGATGCGTGCCCGTGGCGCGAGCGCCACCGATGTGGTCGTGCTGGTGGTTGCCGCCGACGACGGCGTCATGCCGCAGACGAGGGAGGCGATCCATCACGCCCGTGCCGGCAACGTGCCGATGGTGGTGGCCGTCAACAAGATCGACAAGGACGGAGCCGACCCCGAGCGGGTCCGTTCCGAGCTCTCGCAGGAAGAGGTGATTTCCGAGGAATGGGGTGGTGATACGCAATTCGTGCACGTCTCCGCTCAGACCGGTGAAGGCATCGATAAACTGCTCGAGGCGATTCTTCTCCAGGCCGAGCTTCAGGAGCTCAAGGCACCGGTCAAGGGTCATGCCATCGGTACGGTAGTCGAGTCGTCGCTCGAGAAGGGTCGTGGCCCGGTCGCGACCATCCTGGTCCAGAGCGGCACCCTCAAGAAGGGCGACACCGTGGTGGTGGGCAAGGAATACGGACGCGTTCGTGCGCTGCTCGACGAGAAAGGTCAGCAGGTCAAGTCGGCCGGCCCGTCGATCCCCGTGGTGGTGCTGGGCCTGTCCGGCACGCCGGAGGCCGGCGACGAGCTGGTCGTGATCGAGGACGAGCGCAAGGCGCGCGAGATCGCCGAGCTCCGCGGGGCCCGGCAGCGAGATTCGCGTCTGGCCGCCCAGCAGGCAGCCAAGCTCGAGAACCTGTTCGATCAGATGAAGGAAGGCGAGATCGAGTCGCTCAACGTCCTGGCCAAGGCCGACGTGCAGGGCTCTGCCGAGGCGATCCGCGACAGCCTGCAGAAGCTGTCCACCGGCGACGTCAAGGTCAACGTCCTGATGAGTGGCGTGGGTGGGATCAACGAGTCGGACATCAACCTCGCTGCCACCTCGAATGCGATCGTGATCGGCTTCAACGTCCGTGCCGATGCCGCCGCCCGCAAGACGGCCGGGGAGCAGGACGTCGAGATCCGCTACTACTCGGTCATCTACGAGATGCTCGACGACGTCAGGGCGGCCATGACCGGCCTGCTGGGTACCGAGACCCAGGAGAAATTCGTCGGTCTGGCCGAGGTGCGCGACGTGTTCCGCTCGCCCAAGTTCGGCGCGATCGCCGGCTGCATGGTCACCGAAGGCGTGGTCAAGCGGAACAACCCGATCCGTGTGCTGCGCGACAACGTGGTGATCTACGAGGGCGAGCTCGAATCGCTGCGCCGCTTCAAGGAGGATGCCCAGGAAGTGCGCTCGGGCATGGAGTGCGGTATTGGCGTGAAGAACTACAACGACGTCAAGGTCGGCGACCAGATCGAGGTCTTCGAGCGTTTCGAGGTCCAACGGACCCTGTAAGGCGGACGTTATGGCACAGGGTTTCCAACGCCACAAACGGGTGGCCGGTCAGATCAAGCGCGAGATGGCGGAGCTTATCCGTGATTCCGGCGTGGACAGCGGGCCGAACGCGCCGCTGACCCTGTTGACGGTCACCGATTGCGAGGTGACCCGCGATCTGGCGCACGCCCGCATTTTCTACAGCGTGCTCAACGCCAGCGAGCAGCCGGTCGCCGAGCAATGGCTCAACGAGGCGTCCGGCTACCTGCGCGGCGAGCTGGGCCACCGAATGCGCCTGCGCATCGTGCCGCAGTTGACGTTCATCTTCGACAACTCGATCGAGCAGGGCATGCAGATGGACGCCCTGATTCGGGCGGTTCGGGAAAAGGACGGCGACGACGAGGATGCCGGGTCCGGACCATCCGAAGGCGACGAGTCCGCGCCATCCGGGGATGACGGCCGGCACTGAGCCGGCCGTTTCGATTGGTATGGCACGCAAGCGTCGCGGTCGCGAAATCAATGGCATCGTCCTGTTCGACAAGCCGCTGGGCCTGAGCTCGAACCAGGCACTGCAGCGCGTCCGACGGTTGTACGATGCCGCCAAGGCGGGCCACACCGGCAGTCTCGATCCCGCCGCATCGGGCCTGTTGCCAGTCTGCTTCGGGCAGGCGACCCGTATCTCGGGCTTGCTCCTGGATGCCGACAAGACCTATCGGGTGACCGGCCGGCTGGGCACGCGGACCGACAGCGGCGATCTCGAGGGCGAGGTTGTCGAGACGCGCGAGGTGCCGCCCATCGACAAAGACGCGATGGAGGCGGTGTTGGCGCGCTTTCGGGGCCGTGTCGAGCAGGTGCCGCCGATGCACTCGGCCCTCAAGCACGAAGGCAAGCGCCTGTACGAACTGGCCCGCGAGGGCAAGACGGTCGAGCGCAAGGCGCGCCCGATCGACTTCCACGAGATCACACTGGAATCGCTTTCGAGCACCGAGTTCACCCTGCGGGTTCATTCGAGCAAGGGCGCCTACATCCGCACCCTGGTCGAGGATATCGGTGAGGGGCTGGGTTGTGGCGCCGTGGTCGCCGAACTACGCCGCATCGGGCTTGGCCCCTGGTCGATGGACAGCCAGTCGACCTACTCGCTCGAAGAGCTCGAGGCGATGGCCGACGAGGGCGGGCCCGAGGCCCTTGATCGTGTTATCCTTCCGATCGATTCGGCGCTTGGCGCGTATCCAGCCGTGGTGCTGGACGCGACCAGCGTCAACCCAATTCGCCATGGTCATCCGGTGTTTGTGCCCAACGCGCCACAAACCGGGTGGTTTCGACTCTATGCACCTGACGACCTCTTCCTGGGTATGGGGGAAGTGCTGGATGACGGGCGAACCGCGCCGCGACGATTGTTCGCGGCGTTGTAAGGGGCGCGCAGGCGCTCAAACGCATTGCGGGACGGTGGCCTTCAGGCAACACGCCTGAACGACTGACCCGCGATGGACTTCAAAGCTTCACCCAGGCAGATAGGAGAACTCCCATGTCCCTGAACGAAAAGACCACCGCCGATATCGTTGCCGAGTTCGGCAAAGACGCCAACGACACCGGGTCCCCGGAAGTCCAGGTTGCCCTGCTCACCCAGCGGATCACGCACCTGACCGAGCACTTCGCGACGCACAAGCAGGATCACCATTCCCGTCGGGGCCTGCTCAAGCTGGTCAACCAGCGCCGCAAGATGCTCGACTACCTCAAGTCCAAGAGCCTCACCCGCTACCAGGACTTGATCAAGAAGCTGGGCCTGCGCAAGTAAGCGCATCCCGGTTACACTTGAAACCCGTCGCTCTGCGGCGGGTTTTTTGTTTGCGAGGTGGTCAGCCGATCGTCTCGCCGTTTATCGAACATATTTGATACGTCAGGAGCCAAGCGTGGCAGTCAGCAAGCAGTCCTTCGACTACGGTCAACACACCGTCACCCTGGAGACCGGCGAGATCGCCCGGCAGGCCAGCGGTGCGGTCATGGTCACCATGGGCGATACGGTGGTGCTGGTCACCGCGGTGGTCGCACCGTCCGCCGACCCGGGCAAGGACTTCCTGCCCCTGACGATCGAGTACCAGGAAAAGTTCTACGCCGCCGGGCGGGTGCCGGGCAGCTTTTTCCGCCGCGAGGGCCGTTCCACCGAGGGTGAGACCCTGGTCGCGCGCCTGATCGACCGGCCGGTGCGCCCGCTGTTCGCCAAGGGCTTCACCCACGAGACCCAGGTCATCGCCCAGGTGCTCTCGCTCGACCCCGAGGTCGACTCCGAGATCCCGGCCCTGATCGGCGCCTCGGCCGCGCTGTCGCTTTCCGGGGCGCCGTTCGCCGGTCCGATCGGGGCCGCGCGTGTCGGTCACATCGACGGCGAGTTCGTGCTCAATCCGAGTCCGGCGCAACTGACCGAGTCGCGCCTGGACCTGGTAGTGGCCGGCACGGACAAGGCCGTATTGATGGTCGAGTCA
>JBHEOB010000044.1:13974-14344 GCA_046261775.1 Guyparkeria sp. | reverse complement strand
CACGCGCATCGATGACGAGCTCGCCCTGGCCCTGGGGGCGACCACAGAGCCCGTATTGGTGGCCGATGGGACGCTTCTGACCGAGGGACTGCCGCGCACCGAGGCGTTGGAGGAAGCCCTGCGGCGCCACCCGGCGCTGGCAGCGAACTGAGCATTTCGACAAAGCGAAAAACGAAGGGGCGCCTCGAAGGTCAGGGGACGAGCAACACCGGTCGATGGGCCCAGATACAGACCGCCTCGGCCGTGCTGCCGAAGGCGAGTGATGCGAAGGCTCCACGCCCATTCTTGCCGACAATGACCAGCCCGGGGCAGGTCTCCTCGATCACGCCCAGCGCCCACTCGCTCACCCCGCCCTGCTCGTGGCGGGGTT
>JBHEOB010000044.1:0-13964 GCA_046261775.1 Guyparkeria sp. | reverse complement strand
GCGTTGCGTGACCTCAGCGGCGGTGCTGCCCATCAGCATCTTGCGCACGCGGCCATGGCGCGGGTTGCCGATCATCAGCAGGTCGGCATCGCGACTGGCCACCTCGGCCAGCAGTTCGGCCGCCGCCTCGCCGGAACGCACGACCCATTCCACCGGGACATCCAACTTGCCGGCCAGTTCGTCGGCCATGGTCGCTAGGCGCTGCTCGTAGTGCGATCGATGGGTCTCCTCGGCGGTCTGGGGATAGCGCGTCTCGAGTACGTACACCAGTGCCACCGCCTCCGGTTTGGCTCCGGGCATATCCGCGACCTGCGTCAGCAGGGCCTCGGTAGCCGGCAGGAAGTCGATCCCGATCACGATTCGTTTGAACATGCTCTTCTCCTGATTAGGCACCCGTTATTCGTCCCGCGCCGAATCCGTATCGCACTGGCTGCCGACGAGTTCACCGCCCTCGACGAACAATCGACGAAAGCGCCAGAAACCCTCGACCGAGACACGCAGATCGGACTCCGCCTCAATACCCGATTCAAGGTAGACATCGACGGACTCGATCTGTCGGCGCTCGAAGTCTTGCGGCCGTTCCGGCGAGCCAGGAAATGCCTTGATCACGCCGGCATGCCCGCCACAGCAGCCGTAATGGGTGCTGATCCGCAACGTCATCGCCCCGCCCTGGTCAAGAACCCAGTCGCGCGCCGCGGGCGAGATCTCGATGCCGCTCACGGCGCCTCACCGGCCGGGAAACGGTGCCGGCTCCGGTTGGCGATCTTCACCAGTGCCAGCATCAGCGGCACCTCGACCAGCACCCCGACCACGGTGGCCAACGCGGCCCCGGATTGCAGGCCGAACAGGGCGATCGCCGCGGCCACTGCCAGTTCGAAGAAGTTGCTCGCACCGATCATTGCCCCCGGGGCGGCCACCCGGTGCGGTACCCGCCAGGCCCAGGCCCAGCCGTAGGCAATGGCAAAGATCAGGAAGGTCTGAAGGATCAGCGGAATCGCGATCAGCACGATGTGCAGTGGGTTTTCCAGGATCACGTCGCCCTGAAAGGCGAACAGCAAGATCAGCGTGAGGATCAGACCGGCCGGGGTGATCGGCGCGATCCGCTTCATAAACACGTTGTCGAACCACTCGATGCCCCGCCGCCGGATCAGCGCGACCCGCGTGAGATACCCCGCCACCAGCGGGACGACAATATACAGAACGATCGACAGGGCCACCGTGTCGTACGGCACATGGATGTCCGAGACGCCGAGCAGGAAGATCACGATCGGGGCGAAGGCGAACAGCATGATCAGGTCGTTGAACGCCACCTGCACCAGCGTGTAGGCCGCATCCCCGCGGGTCAGGTAACTCCAGACGAACACCATCGCGGTACAGGGGGCAGCGCCCAGCAGGATCGCCCCAGCAAGGTACTCGCGCCCGAGCTCCGCCGGGATCAGCGGCTCGAACAGCACGATCAGGAAGAACCAGGCGATCGCGAACATCGTGAACGGCTTGATCAGCCAGTTGACCGTGGTGGTGATCACCAGCCCCTTGGGCTGGCGCCGCACGCCCATCACGGCGCCAAAGTCGATCTGCACCATCATCGGGAAGATCATCGCCCAGACCAGCACGGCCACGGGGATCGAGACCTGGGCGACCTCCCACTCGGCAAGCGTCTCCGGGAACACCGGCAGCAGTTGACCCACCCCGATGCCGATCAAGATTCCCAGCGCCACCCACACCGAGAGGTAGCGCTCGAACACCCCCATACCGGAACGGATATCCGGTGCGTCTTCGGTATTCGACTTCGCCTCGTTGTTCATGCTGGACCTCTGTTCACCAGGACAATCGGTTTGCATCCGTCGCGGGGGACGGCAGCCACCCTGTATATTCGTTTAGGCGAATGTTAGTCCGTCTGTCGCCGCCACGCAACCGGCCCGTTCGACACGCATTTGTTGCGACAGAGAAACCCGGCTCTCTTCTCCTGTTTCCAGCCGGTGATGCCCTCGCACACAAGACCCACCCCAACTCGTTGTTTCATATCGAAACAACGGCATGGCATGCCTCTCGCTATCCGGCACTGACGCCGCGGGCGCCACCCACCTTGCCAGGGAAGGCAACAACGGCCGTTTCAGGACAATGACAACAGACAACGCTCACCGACCGAACGAAACACACATTCATACCGGATTCGGATTTCCCGTTCGGGCGCTTCCTTGTGCCTATAATTCAGCCGGGGTGGCCGTCCTGGCGAACGATCCTCTCTGGCGAGGGCGGGAATCTGCGCACGACATTTACGCTTAAGGAACAGACATCATGAGAAAACTCATTGCCGCGGCCATGATCACGCTTCTGGGCTTTTCTGCCCATGCAGCAGAGCCCTCCTTGGAACGTTACGTCGACCAGTTCGACTACGAAGCGCGCAAGGAGATGAAGATCGACAGCGCTGGCCTGATCCAGCTGCTCAAGGAGGGGAAGGCCGAGCTGATCGACATTCGGTTCCCGGAAGAGTACGCCGCCTGGCGGGTCGATCCATCGACTAACATTCCGCTCAACGAATTGCCGAAACGACTTGGCGAGATCGATACGAGCAAGGTCGTTGTCACCGCCTGCCCTCACAAGGACCGGGCAACGATTGCCATGGTCTACCTGCGCGCACAGGGGATCGAGGCAAAGTACCTTACCGACGGGCTCCTCGGACTGATGGAAAACCTACGAGGCGATGCCGCCAGGGAATTCGTCGAGTCGCTGAAGCAAGCGGACGAGCGGGAGTAGGGAGAGAGGGCGGGTTCGGGACGTCGAAAACGCAGGCCCCGGCAACAGCTCAGGGCTGCTCCCGTATCTCGTACCGGCGCATCTTCTCCCAAAGACACTTGCGACTGATACCGAGCACCTCGGCAGTCTCCGTGATCCGCCAGCCATGCGCCCCCAGCGTCCGGGTGATGTACTGGCGCTCGCGCTCCTTCATGTAATCGCCGAGCGAATCTTCCTCCAAACGGTCTTCGGGGCTCGCGCCGTCAGAAGCGGCCAGTTCCGGCATCTGGAACAGGTCGGCCGGCTTGAGCGCCTCACTCGTCGAAAAGATGGCGGCACGCTCCAGGCAATGCTTGAGCTCGCGAACGTTCCCCGGCCAGTCGTGCTGCACTAGGGCGTCGATGGTCACGGGCGGGAGTTCCCTTGGCGGCAATTCTTCCTTCTCGGCGATGTCGGCCAACAGTCGCCCGGCAAGCCAGGGGATGTCCTCGCGTCGCTCCCGCAAGGGGGGAACATGCAGGTGGACCACGTTGATCCGGTAGTAGAGATCCTCCCGGAAACGCCCCTCGTCGACCATCTGGCGAAGATTCTGGTGCGTGGCGCAGACCAGTTGCACCGGAACGTCGATGCTGGTTTCACTACCCAGCGGGGTGACGCGCCGTTCCTGCACGACCCGCAGCAAGCGCGCCTGCATCTCCAGCGGCATGTCGCCGATCTCGTCGAGAAACAGGGTCCCGCCCTTGGCCTGCTCGAACACGCCCCGGCGACGGCGCGTCGCGCCGGTGAACGCCCCTTTCTCGTGACCGAACAGTTCGGCCTCCAGCAGTTGTTCGGGCAGGGCCGCACAGTTCACCGCCACCATCGGCCGATCCGCACCGCCCTGCTCGTGCAACGCCCGCGCGACCCGTTCCTTGCCCACACCGGATTCGCCGGTGATCAGCACGCCATTCGCCTTGCCGGCCACCCGCGGCACCAGCTCGGCCAGACGGCGCATCGCCGGGGAGACGCCCAGTTCCGGCCACTCGGTCGACGAACTGGCGTTGTCGACCGGCTCCGGTCCGGACCGACCGGCCTGCACGGCACAAAGTCGACCGACCTGTTCGACCAGTTCGTCGAGATCGAATGGTTTGGTCAGGTAGTCCACCGCGCCCAGCTTGAGTAGCTCGACCGCCGACTCGACCGAACCGAATCCGGTCAGGAAAAGCGTTGGCGGCACGGCATCCAGCTCGCCGAGCAGATGCTTGTACAGGACATCCCCCGTGCTGTCGGGCAGCCGGATGTCGCTAAGGAACACATGGAAAGACGGTGCCGTACGCAGGGTCTCGAGCACGCCCTCGGCCCGCCGAAGCCAGGTGACGTCGTATCCTTCGAGATCGAAGCGATCGCAGAGCGATTCCCCCATGATTTCGTCGTCCTCGACCAGCAACAGACGAAAACGCCTGTCCTGGTTACCCGGCTTTTGGCGCGAGGACCTCATCGCTGGCGTGCTCATGCCTCACCACTCCCTTCAACCGTTGCCATGCCATGAACGGGCAAACTCACCTGCACGGTCGTCCAGCCCGGCCGGCTCTCCACGTCGATACGCCCGCCAAGCTGCCGGACGATCTGGTAGGTAATCCACAATCCCATCCCTTGCCGGCCGCCTGTCGGGAGGGGGTCACCGTCGGCCACATCCTGGAACGGTTCGAACAACTGCCCCAGTTTTTCCGGCGGAATGTGATCGCCGTCATTGCCGATCCGTATCTCAAGACGTCCGACCAACTCGCGCAATTGCATCTCGACGCGGCCACCCTGCCCGGCCGCGTGCGTGGCATTGAGCAGCAGGTTGATCAGCACCTGGCGCACCAGGGTGGCGGGCAGGGCCACCGAATCGGCCATCTCGACATCCCAGCCCAGGCTCGCCGCTTTCTGCTGCACACCGGGCAACACCAGCATACGCACGTCGTTGATGTCCTCCACGGAAAGGTATCCGCTGCCCGGACGTGCCTCGACCAGCAGGGCGGATACCGTGTCCCGAATCTGCTCGAGACCCCGCTCGAGCATGTCGAGCGTGCGAGCCGTGCGCTCGTTCATCGTGCCGTGTTTCCGATGGGTACTGATCGCGTTGAGCATGCCACCTAGCGGGTTGTTCACTTCATGCGCAATCCCGGCCGCCAGCCGGCCAATGGCGGCAAGCCGCTCCGAGCTCATCATCTGGCGTTCGAGCGCCTCCTTCTCGCGCAGGGAGACAAACATTTCCCGTAGTCGGTGCGAAAGCTGGCCCAGTTCGTCCTGTGATTCGTACAGGCGGCACTCGGATTCCTTGGGGATCCGCCGACCGGCCTTGCGGATGCAATCGGCCAGATCGACCATGGGTTGTGCCATGCGCTGCCCCCAGAACCAGCTCAACGGCAACAGCAACAGCAACACCCCGAGCGTAATCCAGCCGGCGCGCTCGCCGATCGCGATGAAACGCGGCCAGTGCATGTCCTTCGGGTAACGCAGGATCAGGCTACCAAGCAACAGCCCATCGGCGAGAACCGGCGCGATCACGTAATAGTGTTCCGCCTCGACGATCTTGAGTGCCTCGCTTTTCTCCGTTCCCGACGTCCATTCCCGCTCCGCCTCGACCATCACGTCGGCAACCCGCTCGAGCTCCTGTCCATGCACGGAGATCGGTGTCTGCATGCGCACCTCCTCTGGTCGACTGGAGACGAACACCCGCTGGAGGGGATCGACGATCACCGCCAGGCTCGCCCCGGCCTCGGGGACAGCGAGTGGTGCGCGAATGATCTCGTAACTGCGCCAGACATCATCGTGACGAAGCGGTTCGCGCAGGGTTTCCGTCAGCACGCCGGCCAGGGTCTCGCCACTGGCGAATACCGTCTTGCGGATATTGTCGTATTCACTGACCAGGATCGCCCCGGTGACCGACAGGGCAGTCAGCACCACGAGCACGGCGGCGCGCAGGGGGATCTTGTAACGAAAACTCAGGTTACGCATCAGCAGCATGGATGCCCCTCACGCCTCCATCACGTCGGCGATGAGGCGCACGTCGTCATAGAGGGACGACTCGACCAACGCAAAGCCGTCCAGCCCGAGGGCCGCCAGTATTTCCTGCCCGTCCGGGTCGTCCGCCATGGCAAGGCACGCCTCGCGCAGACGGTCCGCCTCGCGCAAAGACAGGCTTGTCGGGGTGACGATGGGTGGAAAACCGAAGGGCTGCGAGCGCAGCACCACCCGGGTACGTGCGGTGATCTCCGGCGAGATGCGATCGAGCATGTCCCACACGTAACCGTCCACCGAGGCCCCATCGACGAGGCGGTCTGCCACCGCCTGGATCGAATTGCGATGCGACCAGGTCAGGATGCTGCGCTCGAAAAAGCGATCGGGGTCTCGCCCACTCTCGCGCAACCAGTAGCGCGGCAACTTGTATCCGGACAACGAATCCGGGTCGCTGAACGCGAACAGCTTGCCGGACAGATCCTCGATCCACTCCGTGGAGTGGTCCTCTCGCGGCACGATCAGGTAGGCCCGGTAATTCGGCTCCCCCTGGTAAACCGGCGCGGCCAGCAACCGCAGGTCATCGTCGTGTCGCACGAAGGGGTACTCACAGATCCAGGCCGCATCCACTCTTCCGGAGAGCAACAGGGTGGTGATCTCTCGATAGCTGCCGCGCAGAACGAATTCGACCGGCCGTCCGATCGATGCACCGAGATAACCCCGCCAACGCTCGAGGAGCTGCGCTCGCTGAACGAGAAACACGGGCGTCACACCGAGGCGCAATGGCGTGGCCCTATCGCTGGACGCCGAGAGCCTGTCGATCGACGCCAAGGCCAACGGGACGGTGGCCAGCTGTTTCAGGAACTGTCTACGCATAGTCCACCGTCATTGACTCAAAAAACGCAACCAGCGACTCCGTTGCCCTTCCGCTGACGCACAGTATGGCCCAGCGCTCGTCATGGGCAATATTCAAGCTTTGCTCGGTTCTCGACACGGCCCTGCCACGGCGCACCTCACGTCCCAGCGCAACACCGGGCGTTTCTCCCGATGTCTTAAGCCCACCGTCCAACAAAATGGCAAATCGGCGTTACCGCGCGGTAACGCTCAGACCTCGACCGACGTCCCGTTGTTACGCCCCGGTAACGACCGAACATGGCAATCCTGGTAACCCCATGTTTTTAATGAGGCATGGCAGATGGCACAGGCCATGCAGGCTAGTCAGGTGACGTGTCGCCTTCCGAAACGGAGGAAAGCACGCGAGCGCATGCCCCGCGCGGGACGCTGGTCGGAGCGGCGCCCCGGCAGCCACAAGGGCCCTACAAGCCCAGGGCAGCGCACAACAGGATCCTTTCATTGCAGGAGTGAAACCATGTCATTGAGCCGACGCGCATTCTTCAAGTTCACCGGCGCGGGGGCCGCCGCAGCCGGCTCCGCGAGCGTTGCCAGCGGCGCGCTGGCCGCCGAGGAGGAAGTCCAGGCGACCAACGCGGTACTGAAGTATCCCGCGGAGAATCTGGCCAAGGCCGGCGAGCTGAAGGTAAACGAACCCGTTTCATTCAACTATCCGGACAACCGCTCGCCCTGCCAGTTGATCAAGATGGGCCACGAGGTGCCGGGGGGCGTCGGGCCGGACCGTGACATCGTCGCCTACAGCACGCTCTGCCCCCACATGGGCTGCCCGATGCAGTACGAGGGCGATACCCGCCGCTTCAAGTGCGGCTGTCATTACAGCGTCTTCGATGCCGAACAGGCCGGCCAGCAGGTCATAGGGCAGGCGACGCAGGACGTGCCGCGCATCGAGCTCGTTTACAACAAGGACGAGGGCACGGTTCACGCGGTGGGCGTCCATGGCCTGATCTTCGGCCGGCAGGCGAACACCCTCTAAGTCCGCGCACTTCGATCAAGGAGAATTCTGCATGACACAGTTCAACGACCGAATCCCGCTGCCGCCCACCAATGCGCAGACCACCAACCTGACCTGCCATTTCTGCATCGTCGGTTGTGGCTACAAGGCCTACAAGTGGCCGGAAAACCACGAAGGTGGCCGAAAAGCGGACAAGAATGCGCTGGGACTGGATTTCACCCAGCAGATCGGGCCATTGCAGGCCTGCCTGACGCCCAACATGGTCAACACCATCCAGGACCGTGACGGCAAGCGCTACAACATCATGATCGTTCCCGACAAGGAATGCGTGGTGAACCAGGGCCAGGCCTCCACCCGCGGCGGCATGATGGCCCACCTGATGTACAACGGTAAGGGACCGTCGGCCAACCGACTGACACACCCGACCGTCTACCAGGGCGCCAACTGGCGCAAGACCTCCTGGGAGCAGGCAATGGCCATCTATGCCGGCCTGACCAAGAAGATCCTCGACGAGGACGGTCCGGACCAGATCTTCTTCAACCTGTTCGACCACGGCGGCGCCGGCGGCGGCTACGAAAACACCTGGGCGACGGGCAAGCTGATCTTCTCGGGCCTGGGCACCAAGATGGTCCGCATCCACAACCGCCCGGCCTACAACTCCGAGTGTCACGCCACCCGCGACATGGGCATCCACGAGCTGAACAACAGCTACGAGGACGCCGAGGTCGCCGACGTCATCTGGTCGATCGGCAACAACCCCTACGAGGCGCAGAGCAACTACTTCCTCGTCCACTGGGTGCCAAACCTGCAAGGCGGCACGGTGGACAAGAAGAAGGAATGGTTCGGCGACGAGACCGTGGGCAAGGGACGCATCGTGTTCGTCGATCCGCGTCGCAACCCCTCCATCGCGATCGCCGAGCAGGCCGCGGGCAAGGACAACGTCCTGCACCTTGACCTCAACCCGGGCACGGATGCAGCGCTGTTCAACGGCCTGCTCACCTACGTGGCCGATCAGGGCTGGATCGACAAGGACTTCATCGATAAGCGTACGGAAGGTTTCGAGGACACCGTCAAGGCCAACCAGCTGAGTCTCGAGGAGACCAGCCGCATCACCGGCGTCTCGGTCGACAAGATCAAGCAGGCCGCCGAGTGGTCCTACAAGCCCAAGGAATCCGGCCACATGCCGCGCGCCATGCACGCCTACGAGAAGGGCGTGATCTGGGGCAACGACAACTACCGCATCCAGTCGGCAATCGTCGATCTGGTGCTGGCCACCGGCAACGTGGGCGGCCGTCGCGGCGCCGGCGTGGTGCGCATGGGCGGTCACCAGGAAGGCTACGTCCGTCCGCCGTACCCGGGTGGTCGTCCGGCACCGTACATCGACGAGGAGGTCATCGCCGGCAACGGCAAGATGCTGACCGCCTGGGCCTGTGATGCCTTCCGCACCACCAACGACTCCGAGACCTACCGCGAGGCGGTCACCCGCCGGGCCAACATCGTCCGCGAGGCGATCAACAAGGCGTCCGGGGCGTCCACCGAGGAACTGGTCGACGTGATCTACGACGCGGTGACCAACAAGGGCGGTCTGTACGTGGTGTCCATCGACATCTACCCGAAACCCATCGGTCAGGCCGGGCACATGATGCTGCCGGGCGCGGTTCCAGGCGAGATGAACCTCACCTCGATGAACGGCGAGCGCCGCCTGCGTCTTTCCGAGCGCTTCATGGACCCTCCGGGTACCGCCAAGGCCGACTGCATGATCGCCGCCGAGATCGCCAACACGCTCAAGGCGATGTATGAAAAGGATGGCAATGACGAGATGGCGGAGAAGTTCGCCGGCTTCGACTGGACGTCCGAGGAAGACGCCTTCATGGACGGCTTCCACGAGCACGAGAGCGATCTGGTCACCTACGACCGCCTGCGGGATTTGGGCAACAACGGCGTGCAACTGCCGGTCAAGGGCATGGAAGACGGGACGCTCGTCGGCACGGAGGTGACCTACACCGACAAGTTCGACACCGACAACGGCAAGGCGAAGTTCCAGCCGGCACCGTTCGACGGCCTGCTACCCAAAGCGCAGGAACAGAAGGACAAGTACCCCTTCTGGGTCAACAACGGCCGGGTCAACGAGCTGTGGCAGTCGCTGTACAACGACGAGCACACCCCGTTCCGCATGGACCGCTGGCCGATGTCGCTGGTCGAGATCGGCGAGTCCGATGCCAAGAAGCTGGGCATCAAGAACGGCGACGTCGTCGAGGTCTACAACGACTACGGCTCGACCCAGGGCATGGCCCACATCGAACCCACCATCAAGGAGGGGCAGATCTTCATGCTGGCCATGGGCAAGGACGGCACCCAGGGTGACGTCACGACGCCGGCGGTCGACGAGAACATCATCCCCTACTACAAGGGCACCTGGGCCGAAATGCGCCGCATCGGCGACATGGGGCTGGCGAAGACCGTCTCGTTCAAGACGCGACACTACGCCTGATGGCCTCGGGCCCGGGCATGATGCCCGGGCCGGTTCGAGTGACAGGCGCCCGCTTCCAAGGGAACCAAGGGCGCCTTTTCATTACCCGAACCAACCAATGAACCAACCAATGCCCAGATCGGGCCACGCCGCAATGGTGTCAGTGCCGTTTTTCTCCCCTGCGGTCGGCACCATTCCGGGGTGGTCTTGGTTTCCACCCGATTTATCAATGCGGTTGAGAATGCTTGCAAACCCACTTGCCATGATCAGGACACGTACCCCCGCCCACACTCCTGCCAGGATGCGAGGCCATGTTGACCGATAACGGCCCAGTGATGGGCGTCATCCTCGCCGGCGGACGGGCCTCGCGTCTAGGGTACCGAGAGAAGGCGCTGGTCGAATTGCAAGGTCGACCCCTGGTGGCCCACGTCATCGATCGGCTGGCTACCCAGGCCGATGGCCTGTGGCTAAACGTCAATCGTGAGCAAGCGCACTACCAGCGCTTCGGCCTGCCGGTCATCGGCGATGCACCCGTCTTCGCCGACATGGGGCCGCTGGCCGGCATTCATGCAGCGCTCGAGGCCTTCGAGCGGCACACACCCGGCGACGGCTGGCTCGCGGTGGCCGCCTGCGACAGCCCGTGGCTGCCGCTCGACCTGGTCGACCGGCTCATCGCCGCGGCCCGCACCGCCTCGCTGTCCGCTGCTGTCGCCTGCGCGAACGGCCGCATTCACCCGACCTTCTCCGTATTGCACTCGAGCCTGCTCGCATCGGTAGACCAGCACCTTCGGCGCAACGAACTCGCTTTTGGTCGCTGGCTGGCCGATCTGCCCGCCGCGCAGGCGGACTTTTCGGACCAGCCGCAGGCGTTCGGCAACCTCAACACGATCGCCGAGCTCGAGGCGGCCAACCGTTCGCTACCTACCACCACGATGTGCGCCTTGACGACGCGCGGGGAGGAATCTCCATGCTCATGAGTCGACACGATGATCGACAACCGATCCTCGACTTCCAAACGGCCCGGGAACGCCTGTTGGAACAGGCGACGGTCCGAGTCGGCCGCCAACGTCTTCCTCTCGGCGACGCGCTCGGGCGGGTGCTGGCCGAGTCCCTGTTCGCCACGGCCGACACTCCGCCCGCGCCGTTGAGTGCACTGGATGGTTACGCTATCCGCACGGCGGATCTGTCCACGCAAGGGGAAACCCGGCTGCCGGTCTCGCAACGGATTGCCGCCGGGGGCCATGGCGGGTCGCTGGTGCCGGGTACCGCCGCGCGCATCTTCACCGGCGCCCCGCTCCCCGAGGGAGCCGATGCCATCGTTGCCCAGGAATCGACCCGCCTGGACGGCGATGAGGTGTGCTTCGACTACCGGCCGGCACCCTGGGAAGACGTCAAGGGCGTGGGCAGCGATCTCACGCGTGGCGAGCCGCTGCTCGAGGCCGGTCGGCGGCTGCGGCCGCAGGATCTCGGCCTGATCGCCTCGGCCGGGATCGGCGAGGTGGAGGTTCACACCCCCCTAACCGTGGCGGTGCTCTGCACGGGCGACGAACTGATCGAGCCCGGCCAGCCGCTACCACCAGGCGGGACCTACAACGCCAACCGTTACCTGGTCCCGGCGCAGATCCAGTCGCTGGGCATGAATGTCACCGCGGTCACGCGCGTGGCCGACACGCTCGAGGCCACCATCGACGCCTTGCAGACCGCGGCGGCCAAGGCCGACGTGGTAATGACAACCGGCGGGGTCTCCGTCGGCGAGGAAGACCACGTCCGCGCGGCGATCGAGTCGATGGGGGCATTGTCCATCTGGCGGGTCAACATGAAGCCGGGCAAGCCGTTCACCTTCGGACAGATCGGCCAGGAGAAGACCCCGGTAATCGGCCTACCCGGCAACCCGGTGTCGGCGTTTCTCAACTTCGCCCTGTTCGCCCGCCCGTTCCTGCTGGCCTGCCAGGGCGTGGCGGACGACTGCCGCTTTACCGCGAGGCTGCCGGCCGGGTTCGAGTCCCCGCGGGGCAAACCACGCCACGAATTCCTGCGCGCCCGGGTCGAGGACGGGGTCGCCCCGAGCGTGCACCTCTACCCGAACCAGGGGTCAAGCGCGCTCAAGTCGGCCTCCTGGGCCAACGGCATCGTCTCGATCCCACCCGGCACCGTGGTGCGCAAGGGCGACCCGGTCGACTTCATTCCCCTGTCGAGCTTTGATCTCTACTGAGTGATAAACCAGAAGCCATGAACGAGGAACACGGCCCGATAGTGACCGCCCTGCGCGCTCGCCGCTCCACGCGTCCCCGACGCCTGGTGTCCCCCGCGCCGGGGGCGGAAGCGCTCGAGACCATGATCGAGGCTGCCACGCGCGCGCCGGATCACGGTCACCTGCGACCCTGGCGATTCCTGGTAGTGGAAGGGGAAGATCGCAAATGGCTGGGTGATCGGCTGGTCGAGAGCTACCGACGCCGCCAGCCGCAGGCAACCGACGACGATCTGGAACGGCAACGCGACAAGGCCGCTGCCAAGGACCCGATGCTGATCGGCCTGGTCGCCCACCTGACCGACCACCCCGCCGTGCCTCACGACGAGCAGAAATACGCGGTGATGATCGCGGGCGGCTATCTCATGCTCGCCGCCACTGAGCTCGGCTTCGGCACGATCCTGTTATCCGGGGATCACGTCCGGGACCGGCAACTCAACCACGAACTTGGGCTGGCCGAGAACGAGCAGTTGCTCGGCTGGATCAATATCGGCGCGCCCGAACCTCAAACGGACGAGCGAAAGAACACGGAAAAACCCCCGGCCCAGTCGCTCATCTATCGTCTCGGAATCACGTAGCAGCTTGCGTGACGAACAAACCACCCGGCCGACATAGGCCCCGAATTTCGAGGACGCCCCTAAGCTACTGGCCTGTCCCTCAGCCCTGGCGCCACTCCTTGACCTGCACCTGGGGGGGGCATCGAACCGCTGTGCGCCATCACGCAGTCAATGGCGACGCCGGGTGTCGACATCACACCTAGCCCATGCATCCGCCTTGACCTTCGAGGCAGGGTAACCTAGCCTTTATTCGATTAAACGAATATTAGGCCAATCTTATGGCGCTCGAAGTCAGCCTGCTGACCGTTTTTATCGCCGCCTTGATCACAGCGCTCACCACCGGCCTTGGGGCGATCCCGCTGGCCTTCGCCAAGAAGGTCGATGATCGCTGGCTGGCCATCGGGGCAGCGGTGGCCGCGGGCTTGATGCTGGCCGCGAGCCACAGCTTGATCGCCGAGGGGAGTGCAATCGGTGCTTGGCGGTCGTTGCTGGGGATTGCCACGGGGTTGGCCCTGGTCGTCCTGGCCGATCGTTGGATGGACCGGCACGAGACGCCGGATGTCAGCGATCTGAAGGGTGCCGATGCCAAGAAGGCGCTGATGATCGTCGGGGTGATGACGATCCACTCGTTTGCCGAGGGCATCGGGGTCGGGGTCTCCTATGGTGGCGGCGAGGACCTCGGCGTCTTCATCACCGCCGCCATCGCCATCCACAACATCCCGGAGGGTCTGGCGATCGCCTTGGTACTGGTGCCGCGCGGCGTTCCGGTCTGGCAGGCGGCCGGCTGGGCGGTCTTTTCCAGCCTCCCTCAGCCGCTGATGGCGATCCCGGCCTACCTGTTCGTCTCCGCGTTCGAACCCTTCCTGCCGATCGGTCTGGGCTTGGCGGCCGGGGCAATGATCTGGATGGTGTTTGCCGAAATGCTGCCGGATGCGAACAAGGGATTGTCCCCCTCGGGCGTCGGTCTCGTGGTGGTGCTGTCGCTCATGGCAATGTTCGCCTTTCAGATGGCGCTTCCTCACTGATCGAGATGACCCCCGTGGCATCCGTCGCCATTCACGGCAACCTTTGCCGACTCGACGGCGCAGCGAGCGCGGCGCTCAAACC
>JBHEOB010000043.1:14127-14696 GCA_046261775.1 Guyparkeria sp. | reverse complement strand
TCAAGGACCTGCTGGAGCAGCACCGGGTGCCGGGCGAACTGGTCTGTTTCGAGATTACCGAGACCAGTGCGATCGGCAACTTCGAGGCGGCCCGCCACTTCATCGATACGCTCACCGACGTGGGTTGTCGCTTCTCACTGGACGATTTCGGCTCAGGCCTGTCGTCTTTCGGCTACCTGCGTAATTTGCCGGTGCACTTCGTCAAGATCGACGGGTCGTTTGTCCGCGGCATCGTGGACAATCCCACCGACGAGGCCATGGTTCGATCGATCCATTCCATCGCCAGGACCATGGGCCTGCAGACCATCGCCGAATTCGTCGAGAACGCCGAGTCGGTCGAGCGACTCGCCGCGATCGGCATCGATTATGTCCAGGGCTACCACATCGACCGACCCCGTCCGCTGGAGCAACTCGACAGCGTCAAGTGCATGCCGCGTTAGGGAACCTCTGCACGATTCGGTAGCGCCTCTGCGGGATCGAAGGGCCCAGTTGCCAGGCGCAGTCCTTGTTAATGACGGGGTCCTTAACAAGGACTGAACCGGATCGGCACGACGCCGATCCGGCCGGCG
>JBHEOB010000043.1:0-14117 GCA_046261775.1 Guyparkeria sp. | reverse complement strand
TCTCCTCGTAAAACAACTGCAAAATTATAGTTGCCAACGACGACAACTACGCACTAGCAGCTTAAAACCCTGTAGGGTGCCGTCTGGCCGGAGCCGTGCTTGTGCGTCCGGTACCCAGGCGTCGACTCTCACAAGCTCGTGGTGAAGCGCGTCCGGCGTGGATCCACTAAAACTCAAACCGGACTCGCCGAGTATCTTCCCTGCCTGTCGGGTAGTACTCGGTTAAAGCAATAGACAGGACAAGCATGTAGGACCGAGAGCGTAGGGCTTGCGGACGCGGGTTCGACTCCCGCCACCTCCACCACACGCTGGGACGGCACTCAGACCCGAGTGTCTTCCCTGATCGAGACGCCCGACGGGACACAAACGGAAACGTTGTTTCAAAGGCACGAAAGGCCGCGACGGGGTACCCATCGCGGCCTTTTTATTGCGCGCCACGGCGCGAATCCGATCTCGTTTCACTCGCCCCGAGTCATAGCCCGGGTTATTAATCGGCTCATCATCGGGTCGTGTCACAAGTTATCGCCACTGGAAAACCCTTGGTGGGGTGTGGGTTTGATCAGCGCTTGGTCGTTTCCCTTCCCGCGTACTGACGCCAGGAGCCGAGGGCGGTGATCTCGGTCGCATCATTAATGGCGACGGGCTCGCAGATAAAGCCGGATACCTCGTTCCCGTCGGCCAGTTTCAGCTTGCCGATCCCGAGCGGGGCGGGGATGCCCGCGACGAACGAGCCGAACTCGCTGGCCGGCACGTGCCAGACCTCGACCTCGATGGCGGCACCACCTTCGACGACGCGCACCAGTCCGGGCCGCTCCGGCGGACCCCCGGGCAGGGCGAAGAAACGGTATTCGGGTGCCGTGCGAGTGGTCTGCGCGAGCCGGGCACGGCGTTGGGTCAATTGCCAGTTGAGTGGCAGGCCACTCAGGTGCGCGCCGCAGACCGCCACGGGGATCACGTGTTCGCCGCCGGCAGTGACCTCCCAATCGGGAAACGGCCGGTCGGTCGCACCGAGCCGGGCGACGCTCGCGCGCTGCAGGCGGTCGCCGAGGGCGAGCAGGTCGTAGTCGGTGAACGCCGGGGCGAACAGGGTCACGCCGAACGGCAGGCCGTCACGGCGGAATCCCGCCGGCACCGCCAGGGCGGCGAAATCGAGCAGGTTCATGAAGTTGGTGTAGTAGCCCAGATCGCTGTTCTTCTGCACCGGGTCGGCCTCCACCTCGTCGATGCGGTAGTGGCGCCCGGCGGTGGGCGTGACGATTAGATCGACATCTGCCCATACCGATTCGGTCTGCCGGCGCAACTCGGCCAGCCGGTACTGCGCCTTGAACGCCTCGGCCGCCCGGGGCGTCACGCCGCCTGCGATGATCTGCCGGGTGACCGGGTGCAGGCTGTCGGCCGACTGCTCGATGAACGCCTCGATCGCGGCATAGCGCTCGGCGACCCAGGGCCCTTCGTAGAGCAGCCGGGCGGCCTCGAGGAACGGCGCGAAATCGATTTCCACCGCCGTGCCGCCGAGACTGACCAGCCGGTCGACGGTCGCATCAAACTGAGCCGGGTTTTCCTCGTCGCCGAAGAAGGCCAGTTGCCCGCGTCGCGGCACGCCGAAGCGAAAGCCGTTGGCCGGGATCTCGCCGTGGCCGAGTCCGGGCACGCGGTCGGGGCGGGCGTAGGCATCCTGCTCGTCAAAGCAGGCGGCGACGTCGAGCACCCGCTCGGCATCCGATCCGGTCAGGGCGAAGATCGAGATGGTGTCCAGCGTGCGGCAGGCCGGCACCACGCCGCCGGCGCTCAACAGCCCCCGGGTGGGCTTGACGCCGACGAGGTTGTTGAACATCGCCGGGACGCGCCCAGAGCCGGCCGTGTCGGTGCCCAATGAAAACCCGACTTGCCCCAGTGCCACGGCGACCGCCGAGCCCGAGCTCGAACCGCCGGAGAGATAGTCCGGGTCGAAGGCGTTGCGACAGGCCCCATGCGGCGAGCGGGTGCCGACCAGGCCGGTGGCGAACTGGTCGAGGTTGGTCTTGCCGACCGGCACGGCCCCGGCATCGATCAGGCGCTGGACCACGAAGGCCGAACGCTCGGGCGTGTAGGCGTAGTCGGGGCAGCCGGCGGTCGTGGGCACGCCTTCCAAGTCGATATTGTCCTTGATCGCGAACGGCACACCGTAGAGCGGTAGCTCGGCCGGCACGCTCGCCTCGAGTCTTGCGAGATAGGGCTCGAGTTGGGCGTCGTCCAGTACGCTGATCCAGACGTGGTGGTCGTCCGCCGCGCGGATGGTCCGCATGACCTCGCCGAGGTGCGCACGCACGTTCAGATCGCCCTCGCGGTAGGCGGCGAGCAGTTCGGTAACGGTGATTGCTGTCATGGTGTTTTCTTCCTTCACTCGGCGTTGTCGAGCACGATCAGGGTCTGGCCGGGTTTGACCTGGTCGCCTGACCGGCACAACACGCTCGCGACTGTGCCGGCGACCTCGCTGTCGACGTGGATCTCCATCTTCATCGACTCGAGGACCATCAGCGTCTGCCCCGCCTCGACGTGGTCGCCCTCGTCGACCTCGATTTTCCAGACCACGCCGTGAACGTGCTCGGCGATGGCGGTCTGGCCCTCGCCGATCTCGATCGTGTCGATCCCGGTGTCGACCGGCTCGGCGTCGGATTCATAGTTGGCCTGGCCGGTGGCGATCCAGTGCTGCCGTTCGGCCTCGAAGGCGGCCTGCTGGCGCTCCTTGAAGGCGCCTATCTCCGCGGCGTTTTCCTCGATAAAGCGGTTGTAGCCGCCCAGCGAGAAGGTGGTCTCTTCGATCTCGAGCTCGATGCCACCGTGCGGGAAGGCGTCGCGCATCTTCAGGAGTTCTTCCTCGCTGACCTCGTAGTAGCGGATCTGGTCGAAGAAGCGCAGCATCCACGGGTGCTGGAACTCGCGGGTGCGCTTGTAGCGATTCCAGATCGGCAGGGTGCGCCCGACGAACTGGTAGCCGCCCGGGCCCTCCATGCCGTAGATGCACATGTATGAGCCGCCGATGCCCACCGCGTTCTCCGGCGTCCAGGTGCGCGCCGGGTTGTACTTGGTGGTCACCAGCCGATGACGCGGATCGACCGGCGTGGCCAGCGGGGCGGAGAGATACACGTCGCCCAGTCCCATGACCAGGTACGAGGCCTCATAGACGATCCGCTTGACCTCCTCCTCGCTGTCCAGGCCGTTGATCCGGCGGATGAACTCGATATTGCGCGGGCACCATGGCGCATCCTTGCGCACCGACTGCATGTACTTCTCGGTGGCCAGCTGGGTCTGGCTGTCGTCCCAGGCCAGCGGCATGTGGATGATCCGCGAGGGCAGTTCCACGTCCTCGAGGCTCTTCAATTCGTTTTCGGCCCGCTCGAGGAGCGTCAGCAACCGCTCGGTGGAAAGCTCACGCGGTTCGTAGTGGATCTGCAGGCTGCGCACGCCCGGCGTCATCTCGACGATGCCGTCGATGCCCTGCTCGTGGAGCCATTCCAGCAGTGCCTGGACGCGAAAGCGCAAGGAGAGGTCGAGCACGATCGGGCCGTACTCGACCAGCAGGTACTTGTCGCCCGCCGGACGATAGGTCACGCCGACGGCATGCTCGCCACGGTCCGCGCGGCGCTCGCGGATCACCGGGGTGGTGATTTCGGCCGGCTCGGCCTCACGTTCGGCCGGTGCGAGACGATCGATGGCCTCGGTTTGCTCGCGCTCGAGGCGGTTGGCCTCTGCAAGCGTGGTCGGCACGAAGCGGATGGTGTCGCCGGGCTTGAACTGGCCCAGCTTCCACAGGTCGGCGGTGATGATGGTCGCCGGGCAGACGAAGCCGCCCAGGCTGGGGCCGTCGGGGCCCAGGATCACCGGCATGTCGCCGGTAAAGTCGATCGTGCCGATCGCGTAGGCATTGTCGTGGATGTTCGACGGGTGCAGGCCGGCCTCGCCGCCATCCTCGCGCGCCCACTCGGGCTTGGGCCCGATCAGGCGCACGCCGGTGCGACTGGAGTTATAGTGCACCTCCCAGTCGGTACCGAAAAACATCTCGATGTCCTTGGGCGTGAAGAAGTCAGGCGCACCGTGTGGTCCGTAGATGGTGCGCACCTGCCAGGCGTTGCCGTGGACCGGGATCGATGCCGCCGGCATGGCCTTGGGTGGGCTGACGGCCTGTTCGCCGAGATGCAGTACATCACCCGGCCAGAGCACGCGCCCGCCATGGCCGCCCATCTGGCCGAGGGTGAAGGTCGAGCGGCTGCCCATGTGCAGCGGGGCATCCAGCCCGCCGCGAAACGCGAGGTAGGCGCGCGCGCCCGTCCCTTCGATCGCACCGATCTTGAGCACCTGGCCGCGACGGACGGACACCGGCTCCCAGAAGGCCACCGGCTCGTCGTCGAGCGTGGTCGTCATCGCGGCGCCGGTCAGGGCCACGGTCGCGTCCGCGTTGAATTTCAGGGTCGGGCCGTTGACCGTCAGCTCCAGCCCGGCGGCATTAGCGGGGTTGCCGACCAGGCGGTTGGCCTGGCGGAAGGCGAGCATGTCCATCGGGCCGGAAGGCGGCACGCCGATGTCCCAGTAGCCGACCCGGCCGGGGTAGTCCTGGAGGGTGGTCTGCGTGCCCGGCTTGATCACCTCGACGGTCGGGGCGCGGTACTCGATCCCGGCCAGGTGCGCGGTGGTGTAGTGGCCGGCCGCGAAGCCAGCGTCGGTGGCGACCTGGCGGAGATACAGCCGGTTGGTCTCCAGGCCGTGGATGGCGGTCCGGTCGAGTGCCTCGCGCAGCTTTGCCAGCGCGGCATCCCGGTCCGGGGCATGGACGATCAGCTTGGCGATCATCGGGTCGTAGAACGGCGAGATCTCGGTGCCGCTCTCCACCCAGGTCTCGATGCGGGTGCCCTCGGGCCAGCGCACCTCGGTGAGCAGCCCGGTGGAGGGCTGAAAGTTCTTGCCGGGGTCCTCGGCGTACAGGCGCACCTGGATCGAGTGACCGTCGACGCGCGTCGGGCGCAGGGTCTCGAGATCGGGCAGGTCGTCGGCCGCACCGCGCACCATCCACTCGACCAGGTCCACGCCGCTGACCTCCTCGGTCACGCCGTGCTCGACCTGCAGGCGGGTGTTGACCTCGAGGAAGTAGAAGCGGCCGGTGTCGTCGTCGAGTATGTACTCGACGGTACCGGCCGAGCGGTAGTCGACGCTGCGGCCGAGCGCCTCGGCGGCGCGTTGCAGTTCCTCGCGGACCTCCGGCGTGAGGTTGGGTGCCGGGGTCTCCTCGACCACCTTCTGGTTGCGCCGCTGCAGCGAACAGTCGCGCTCGCCCAGCGCGATCACCTGGCCCTTGCCGTCGCCGAACAGCTGCACCTCGACGTGGCGGGCGTGGCGGACGAACTTCTCCAGGAAGATGCCGCTGTCGGAGAAGTTGTTTTCCGACAGCCGACGCACGGAGTCGAAGGCATCCGCGAGCTCGCCCGCCGTCTCGCACAGGCGCATGCCGATGCCGCCGCCCCCGGCGGTGCTCTTGAGCATGACCGGGTAGCCAATGCGCTCGGCCTCGCGCTGGGCCTGCTCGAGGTCATCGAGCAGGCCCGTGCCCGGCAGCATAGGCACCTCGGCGGCCTCGGCCAGTGCGCGGGCGGTGTGCTTGAGACCGAATTCACGCATCTGGCGCGGCGTCGGGCCGATGAAGGCGATGCCGGCCGCCTCGCAGCCTTCCGCAAATGCCGCATTCTCCGAGAGAAAGCCGTAGCCGGGATGCACGGCCTGGGCCCCGGTCTCGCGGGCGACCTCGAGGATGCGATCGGCGTTCAGGTAGGAGGCGGTGGCGGGTGCCTCGCCGATGCAGATGGCCTCGTCGGCCTGGCGGACGTGCGGGGCGTGGCGATCCTGCTCGCTATAGACGGCCACCGAGCGTACGCCGAGGCGCTTGAGCGTGCGGATGATGCGGCAGGCGATGGCGCCGCGGTTGGCGATGAGAACCTTGTCGAACATATCGGATTGTCCAGGCATTCCAGGGAACCAGTCAGACGGGTCGTCCCGCCGGGAGGTATCGTCATCCGGGGTCGTCCCCGATGCGCTCGCGCGATTGCCCGGGTCAGTCCCAGACCAGCATCTCTACCGGGGTGGGGTTGTAGGCGTTGCAGGGGTTGTTGAGCTGCGGGCAGTTGGAGACCAGCACGATCACGTCCATCTCGGCGCGCATCTCGACGTACTTGCCCGCATCCGAGATGCCGTCCTCGAAAGTCAGGCCGCCCTCGGGGGTCAGGGGCACGTTCATGAAGAAGTTTATGTTGGGCACGATGTCGCGTTTGGTCAGGCCGTAGTGGCTCTCGGCGATCGCGGTCAGGAAGCTGTCGCGGCAGTTGTGCATCGGCTTCTTGTCCAGTGCGTAGCGCACCTGGTTGGATTCGGCCGAACAGGCCCCGCCCAGCGTGTCGTGACGCCCGCAGGTGTCCGCGGTGATCGTTAGCATCACGTTGCCCTCGTTGGACACCAGTTCCGAGCCGGCCGTGAGGTAGGCGTTGACTTGGGATCGGATGGTGTCGATCGCGCTGTAGTGCTCCTCGGTCGGGCGCTTGAGGCTGTAGAAGATCGTGTCGGCCGCCTGATTTCCCTCCAGATCAAGGATGCGCAGGGTCTGGCCCTTCTTCACCTCGTGAATCCACGGGGAGCCTGCCGGCACCACTTCGCGGTAGACGGCATCGGCCGGATCGAGCCGGCTTTCGACCAGTGTCTGGCTGCTCATGAGACGACCTCCTGACAATTGTGTATCGCGGTGTTGGCGTAGGCACGCGCGTTTTCGGGACGGAAGTTGACGCAGTAGTCGTGGGCCGGCACGACCGGTTCCGAACGGTAGATGACCAGATCGATGTCGCCGGGATGATACGAGGGATTGGGGTCCATCGGGTGCGGGGCGGTGTTGAGCACCACCAGGGTGTCCATCTCCGCACGCAGGTCGACGTGGGCGCCGGCCTGGCTGTTGTCGGCATCGAAGGCGAGCTGGCCGCTTTCGTCGGCGTGCACCTTGCTGAATAGGTTCAGGTTGGGCACCAGGTCGCGCCGGCCGAGGTTCCATTTCGCAAGCTCGATCAGGAACAGCTCGCGTCCGCTGCGATAGAAGTCGTTGCCGTATTCCTGGTAGCCATGCTCGCCGTACTTGTCGCGGATCATGGTCGCGTCGGTGATCCCGCCGATGGTGTCGTGCCAGCCGACGTTGTCCGCGACGATCGACATCATCGCCCGGCCCATGTCGGAATAGAGCATGTTGCCGCGTGCGAGCTTCGAGGTGTGCTGGCCCTTGAGCGTGTCCGGGGCGTTGTAGCGCTCGAGCGGATTGGCCGGGTTGTACAACAGCATGGAGACGTTGGCGCGGCCATCGCGGTCGACCAGGCGCAGCGTGAAGCCGCGCTTGACCACCATGGACCAGTAGCGTGCGCCGGGCAGGGTGTCCCGGTACACGATTGGTGCGTTCAGTTCAGGAGTGGTGTTCATCCTTCCTCCTCGGTTTTTGATAAACGGGTGACGACACCGGCTTCCACGCCAACGCCAACTCCAACGCCAACGCGCTCGCCCACGGCACGGTAGACGGACGGATGCGGCGTCGCATGAGTCAGCGGGATGTCGTAGGTGATGTTGGCCCCGAAGGCCCCGGGGGCCTGGGGGTCGTAGCGGACCTTGTCGAACACCAGCAGGCGACTGCCGAGTTCGAAGGCCTCCTTGAGGTCGTGGGTGACCATGAAGATGGTCAGGCCCTGGCGCTCCCACAGCTCGCGCACCAGCTCGTGCATGTCCCGGCGGATGCCGGGGTCGAGTGCGCCGAAGGGCTCGTCGAGCAGCAGGATCTTGGGGTCCTTCATCAGGGCCTGGGCGATTGCCAGTCGCTGCTGCATGCCGCCGGAGAGCTCGCTGGGGTACTTTTTCGCCGCCTGCTCGAGCCCGACCGAGGCGAGCATCTCGAGTGCCCGCTTGCGGGCCTCGCGTCGGCGTCGGCCGAACAGACGCCCGGTCAGGCGGGTGCTGCCCAGTTCCTCGGCGACCAGCACGTTGCCCAGCGCGGTCAGGTGCGGGAATACCGAGTACTTCTGGAACACCACGCCGCGATCCGGGCCGGGCTCGTCGGGCATCGGTTGCCCGTCAAGCTCCATCTCGCCGCGGGTGGCGCTCTCCTGGCCGAGCAGCATCCGCAGGAACGTGCTCTTGCCGCAGCCGGAGGCGCCGACGATGGTGACGAACTCGCCCGAGTCGACGTGCAGGTTGATGTTCTCCAGCACCACGTCGCGGCCGTATTCCTTCCAGACGTTCCTCAAGGTGACGGTGCTCATCCGGACCTCCTTGCCCTGTACCAGGGGAAGACGACGCGCACGATCAGTCGCAGGAGTGCATCGGCGAGGAAGGCCAGCAGCGTGATCCACATGACGTAGGGCAGTATCAGCTCCATGTCGAGGTAGCGGCGCACCAGGAAGATGCGATAACCCAGCCCCTCGGTGGCGGCGATCGCCTCGGAGGCGATCAGGAACAGCCAGGCCGAACCCAGCGCCAGGCGGGTGGCATCGAGCAGGCGGGGCATCACTTGCGGCAGCACCAGTCGCAGGATGATCTGCCACGTGTTCGCACCCAGGGTCTGCGCCTTCACCAGCAGTTCGCGAGGGAGTTCCTCCACGCGCTGCTGGATGTCGCGCATGATGAAAGGGGCGATCCCGAACACGATCAGTGCCACCTTGGCGACCTCGCCAACGCCCAGGGCGATGAAGAGGATCGGCAGCACCGCGAGCGGCGGGATCATGGAGAGGACCGAGACAAACGGCGAGAAGGTCCGATTCGCGTAGGGGATCAACCCGGTGAGTACGCCCACGACCAGGCCGATGGCCATGGCGATGCCCACCCCGAGAGCGAGGCGCGTCAGGCTGGCGGCCGTGTCCACCCACAGGGTGAGCTCGCCGCTGCGCCGGTTGGGCTCGGTGGCGACCTGCGCAAAGGTGTCGGCCATCGCCGCGATCGAGGGGAGCAACGGGTCGTCCGGATTCTCCGCCAGCCGGGCGGCGGAGGCCGAGAGATAGACCAGCAGCACCAGCACGAACGGCAGCAGGCCGAGGGCGAGTCGCCAGTGGACGGCTGGTGCCTGGTTGATCAAACGCTTCATGGATCGGTCCGTTTGGCTCGGTGATTAGCCCGGGTGGGCATGCGCTGCTCACCCGGTTTTCGGCCTAGATCAGAGCTCGCCGTCACGCGCCATGCGCGTGTAGTCTGCGTTGAAACGGAACTTGACGTTGGACTCGCTGCCCAGCACGGAGCCGTCGGCGAACTCGATACCGACGAAGTCCGGGCTGTCGGCACGCTCGCCCAGCAAACCGTGCTCGAATGCGAACTGACGAACGCTCTCCATGGTTTCCTTCGGGGTGTCGCTCTCGAGGAAGGCGACGGCCTCGCCCGGGGCGTAGAACATGCTGGTGGAATCGAGCTGGGCCTCGTAGCCGGCCAGATCGGTGCCGGCGGTCTCGGCCATGGCGGTCCGCGCCTCGACGGCCGTCTCGTCCTCGCCCTGCATGGCGTCCATGATCTCGTACCAGGCGCCGGTCAGGGCCTTGCCGAGTTTGGGGTTGTCCGCGAGGGTCTCGGTGTTCACGACCAGCAGGTCCATGATCTCGCCGGGGATCTGCGAGGAGTCGAACACCACGTGGGCGTCGTCGCGTTTCTTGAGCTCACCGAGCTGCGGGTTCCAGGTGACCACGGCCTCGACGTCTGACGAGGAGAAGGCAGCGACGATGTCGGCATCCGAGGTGTTGACCACCTCGACGTCACGCTCGCTCATATTGACCGATTCCAGGGCGCGGGCGAGCAGGTAGTGGGAGACGGACAGCTCGACCAGGTGGACGGATCGCCCGTCGATGTCCTCGAGGCTGTCGCTGCCCTTGAGCACGACGCCGTCGTTGCCGTCGGAGAAGTCGCCCATGATCAGGGCGGTGGAGTCGACGCCGCCGGCGGCCGGGATGGTCAGCGCGTCCATGTTGGTGACGGTCACGCCGTCGTAGGAGCCGGCGGTGTAGAGGTTGATCGACTCGATGTAGTCGTTGATCTGCACTACATCGATCTCGATGTCGTACTTGTCGGCCCACTTGTCGACGATGCCTTCGGCCTCCCCAAAGCCCCAGGGCATCCAGCCCACGTAGATGCTCCAGGCGATCTTGAAGCTGTCACGCTCCTCGGCCATGGCCTGGGGGGCGGCAAGGGTGCCGGTGAACGTGGCCACCGACAGGGCGGCGGCGGTCAGATAGGAACGGAACGGGCGCTTGAAAACGGGCATGGTTCTCTCCTTTGAGGATTACGGACGGCGCGCCGGAGCATCACGTACGATCTCCCGGGCTTTTGTCCCGCCGTGTAACCTCTTCGGAGAGGTCGGCAACTCTCGGACCAGTCATCCGCTGTGCGGACCGGAACCCTAGTCACCCATTTGATTCAGGTTGTTGACGGTGCCCGGATTCGTACGTCCAGACTCCTTGCGCGTCACGATTGTTGAAGATGCAGGGATGGTGCCAATAAGGCAGCGTTCGCCAAGTGCCTGAAAATCGACGTGGCAATGCGTGGCGGCCTCGATCCGTTCGACCGAGTCAACGGCTGAGTGCATCGTTCGAGTGCGCCCTTGCTCAAAATTGATGCAATCGACCGTCGTGGGGGTGTCGGAGCCGAGGTGCAGCTGGCCTTCCCACAGGGCAATGGCTGCGACAGGTGACAGGTGACAGGGGCGTCTTTCCAACGCGCCATTGCCGCCCTCGGGCTTCTTCCGCCTTCTGCCCGGTTGGCCCGGCTGGCTCGGCCGACTGACTCGGCCGGGGCGTGTGTGCGCTGCTAGGCTCGACATGAAAGGGTACGGCGTGCTGGCCGGATGCCCGCGACTTCGCGATGAGGGAGGATCGAACATGACCAAGACCCGTGGATTGCTGGCGGACGCGCTGGTGCACCTCAAGCCGTTGATGGACGACGAGCGGATCTCCGAGGACGCCCGGCGACGATTGTCGCAACCCAACCGGGTGGTCGAGGTGGAGATCCCCCTGCGCATGGACGACGGCTCGCTCAAGGTCTTCACCGGCTGGCGCTCGCTTTACGACAACACTCGCGGGCCCGGCAAGGGGGGCATCCGTTTCCACCCCAATGTCACCGGCGACGAGGTCGCGGCGCTGAGCTTCTGGATGGCGGTCAAGTGCGCCGTGGTCGACCTGCCGTTCGGCGGGGCGAAGGGCGGGGTCTGCGTTGATCCCAAGCAGCTCTCGCGCCTGGAGCTCGAGCGGCTCTCGCGTGGCTACATCCGGGCGCTGCTCGACGTGATCGGCCCCGATCGGGATATCCCCGCCCCGGACGTCAACACAAACGAGACCATCATGGGCTGGATGGCCGACGAGTACCGTCAGGCGGCGGGCCAGCACCGGCGAGGTGTGATCACCGGCAAGCCGCCCGGCCACGGTGGCTCGCTGGGACGCACGGCCGCCACCGGCCGCGGGGCGTTGCAGGTGCTCAATATCTGGGAGCGCCGTCGGGGTCGCGCCGACCAGCGCCCGCGCATCGCCGTTCAGGGCTTCGGCAACGCCGGCTTTCACTTTGCCCGGCTGGCGCACGATGCCGGTTACCGGGTGGTCGCGATCTCCGATTCCTGCGGGGCAATCTATCGCGAGGAGGGCCTCGATCCCTTGCCTATCTGGGAGCGCAAGCACGAGTCGTCGGAACTTGCCGGCCAGGTCTACTGCGAGGAATCCGTCTGTTCGGAGGTGGCGGTCAAAAAGCTCACCCACGAGGAGATGCTGGCCCTAGACGTCGATGTGCTGGTGCTGGCCGCGCTCGAGAACGCCATAACCGAGAAGAACGTCGATGCGATACAGGCGCCGACCATCCTGGAAATCGCCAACGGCCCGATCAATAACGCCGCCGACCGGCAGTTGGCCGAGCGTGACATCACCATCATCCCCGACGTGCTGGCCAACAGCGGCGGGGTGATCGTCAGCCATCTCGAGTGGGTGCAGAACCGCATGGGTGACTACTGGCCCGAGGACGAAATCGAGCGGCGGCTGTCCGAGCGCCTCGGTAACCAGGCCGACCTGGTGTTCGAACGGGCGGTGACCGAAAACGAATCCCTGCGTTCGGCCGCGTATCGACAGGGCATCGAGCGCATCGCCATCGCCATGGACGGGCTGGGCACCGAGCGGTATTTCTGCGGCGATACCGGGCCGTGAGATCGTCGTCCGTTCTGCGGGGCGGTCGGATGGGGCCGGCCGTTTCGCGGGCCGGTTCCGGTACAATGCGTCCATGTCTCAAGATCCGATTCTCGACCCGCTCAACGCTGCCCAGCGCGAGGCGGTGACCAGCCCGTCACTGGCCACCCTGGTGCTCGCCGGAGCTGGCTCGGGCAAGACCCGCGTACTCACCCACCGCATGGCCTGGCTGGTCGCCGAACAGGGCATCTCGCCCTATTCGCTGCTGGCCGTGACCTTCACCAACAAGGCTGCCGGCGAGATGCGTGGCCGGCTGGGCTCCTTGCTCGACGGCCAGGATCTGGGCCCGCGCGGGGTGGACGGCATGTGGGTGGGCACCTTCCACGGGCTCTCGCACCGCCTGCTGCGCCAGCACACCCGCGAGGCGGGTCTGCCGGATGGCTTCCAGATCATCGACTCGGACGACCAGCTGCGGCTGGTCAAACGCCTGATCCGCGAGGCGGAGCTCGACGAGAACCGCTTCCCGCCGCGACTGGTCGCCTCGATGATCAACGGCTTCAAGGAAGACGGCCTGCGCGCGCGCCACGTGGTGCCCGGCGATGACCCTATCCGCGACCAGGTGATCGTGATCTACAAGGCCTACGAGCGCGTCTGCGAGCGCAGCGGGCTGGTCGACTTCACCGAACTGCTGCTGCGTGCCACCGAGTTGCTGCGTGGCAACGATGCCCTGCGCGCCCACTACCAGCGCCGCTTCCGCCAGGTGCTGATCGACGAGTTCCAGGACACCAACGCGCTGCAGTACGCCTGGGCGCGTCTGCTGGTGGGCGAGGACAACGGCATCTTCGCCGTCGGCGACGACGACCAGTCCATCTACGGCTGGCGCGGGGCGAAGGTCGAGCACATCCAGCACTTCTCGCGCGACTTTCCCAATACCCACCTGATCCGCCTGGAGCAGAACTACCGCTCGACGCGCACCATCCTCGAGGCGGCCAACAGCGTCATCGCGCGCAACCAGGGCCGGTTGGGCAAGAATCTCTGGACCGAGGGCGAGCACGGCGCGCCGATCCGCTTCTACCGGGCCTTCAATGACCAGGACGAGGCCAACTTCGTGATCGAGCAGATCGCCACGGCGGTGCGCGAGGGTCACGACCGGGCCGACTGCGCCGTGCTGTATCGCTCCAATGCCCAGTCGCGCCTGCTCGAGGAGGCGCTGATCCGCGAGGGGATGCCGTATCGCATCTACGGCGGGCTGCGCTTTTTCGAACGTGCCGAGATCCGCGATGCGCTTGCCTATTTGAAGCTGGTGGCCAATCGCCACGACGACACCTCCTTCGACCGGATCGTCAACCGCCCCACGCGCGGCATCGGCGACAAGACCCTCAACGAGGTGCGCCAGGCCGCCCGCGAGCAGGGTGCATCGCTGTGGGACGCCGCACTGATACTGCTGGCAGAAAACCGCCTGTCCGCCCGGGCCGGCGGGGCGCTGCGCCAGTTCATGACCCTGATCGAGGCGATCGATCAGCAGACCCTCAACGACGAACTGGGCGAGCGGATCGAGAAGACCATCGACAAGAGCGGCCTGCGCGCCCTGTTCGAAAAGGACCGTGACCGCGAGCGCGGCGAGGCCAAGGTCGAGAACCTCGACGAGCTGGTCAACGCCGGACGCGGCTTCGTCATGGATCGCAACGCGGACGAGGAGATGAGCGAGCTGGAGGCCTTCTTGGCGCATGCCAGTCTCGAGGCCGGCGAGGCGCAGGGCGCGGCCTGGGAGGACTGCGTGCAGATGATGACGCTGCACGCGGCCAAGGGGCTCGAGTTCCCGCAGGTGTTCCTCGTCGGCGTCGAGGAGGGCCTGTTCCCGCACCAGATGTCCATCGACGAGCCGGGTCGTCTCGAGGAGGAGCGCCGGCTCTGTTATGTGGGCATCACCCGTGC
>JBHEOB010000042.1:0-14833 GCA_046261775.1 Guyparkeria sp. | reverse complement strand
TGATGGTGCGCGAGGCCTTCCCCGAGATGCCCGTTCACTTGTCGGTGCAGGCCAACACGGTCAACTGGGCCACGGTGAAGTTCTGGGAGTCGGTGGGCGTGACCCGCGTGATCCTCTCGCGCGAGCTGTCGCTCGAAGAGATCCGCGAGATCCGTGAGAAATGCCCGAACATGGAGCTCGAGGTGTTCGTCCACGGCGCGCTGTGCATCGCCTACTCGGGCCGTTGCCTGCTCTCGGGCTACTTCAATCACCGCGATCCCAACCAGGGCACCTGCACCAACGCCTGCCGCTGGGAGTACACCCCGCAGAATGCCTCCGAGGACATCTCCGGCGTGGTTCGTCCGGAGCCGGCCGACGAAAAGCCCCAAGGGCAACCCCAGGAGCAGCCCATCTCGCTGGATGCGCTCAATGCCGCCAACCCGATGACGGATGGTGCGATGGGCAACCAGGAACGCCACCCGCTGGCCGACCAGGTGTACCTGCTCGAGGAGAAGAGCCGCCCCGGCGAGCAGATGCCGATCGAGGAGGACGAGCACGGCACCTACATCCTCAACTCGCGCGACCTGCGCGCCGTCGAGCACGTGCAGGCGCTGGTCGACATCGGCGTCGACTGTCTGAAGATCGAGGGGCGCACCAAGTCGCACTACTACGTCGCCCGCACCGCGCAGGTCTACCGCCAGGCTATCGACGATGCCATGGCCGGCCGGCCGTTCAACGAGGAGTTGATCGCCGATCTCGACAACCTCGCCAATCGCGGCTACACGGATGGTTTCTACAAGCGCCACCACACGCAGGAATACCAGAACTACATCGAGGGCGTCTCCAAGAGCCGTCAGCAGCAGTTCGTCGGCGAGATCAACGAGGTCGATGGTGACTGGGCGCAGGTCGAGATCAAGAACAAGATCAGGCTGGGTGACGAGATCACCTTCCTGCTGCCCGACGGCAACCGGGTCGATCAGCTCGCCGAAATGCAGACGCTGGAAGGCCGTCCGCTCGAGGAGGCCCCCGGTAGTGGGTGGCAGGTGCGCCTGCGCCTGCCGGACGGCGCGCAGGGCTTCGGCGATCGGCTGCGCTACGGGCTGATCGCCCGCAACCTGGCCGACTGACGGCGTGCGGCTCGCCGGGTACCTGCGCCGCGAGGCGCTGATCTCCATCGGCGCGGTGACCATCGTGCTGATGCTGATCATGGCGACCAACCTGCTGGCCCGCGCGCTGTCGCTGGCGGCAGAGGGCACGTTGCCGGGGGCACTAGTACCCAATCTGCTGGGTTTCAACCTGGTCAAGATGCTGATGTACGTCATCCCGGTGGCGATGTTCATCGGCCTGATGTTCGCGCTCGGGCGGCTCAACCGTGACAGCGAGCAGACCATCATGCGCTCGAGCGGTTTCGGTCTGTGGCGGATCACCGCATCGGTGCTGCCAGTGGCCATCCCGTTGGCGCTGCTGACCGGCTGGATCGCGTTGTTCGGCTGGCCGATGGCCGAGCAGGCACGTGACAGCATGATTGAGGGTGCGCAGTCCGACTACATCGGTCAGCAGGTGCCGGTCGGACGGTTCATCGAGGCCAACCAGGGCCGGCTGGTCGCCTACGTGGGCTCGTCCGAAAACGGTGGCTACCAGCGGATTTTCCTGTTCGATCGCGCCGAGGATGGCTCGATCGCGGTAGAGAGTGCACCGGCGGGCGAGATGGTCGAGGAGGACGGTCAGCGCTACATCGCGCTAGAGGACGGACGACGCATCGGCGGGACCGTCGGCGCGGCCGACTGGAATCGTCTCGACTACGAGCGCCATCTGATGCGTCTGCCCGGGCAGGCGGACAGCGATGATGGCGAGGTCAGCGTGCGCACCTCGGGTGAATTGTGGGCATCGGGGAACCCCAACCACCATGCCGAGCTGTTCGAACGCCTCTCGCAGGGCATCATCGCGCTGGTCCTGGTGTTGATCGCGATCCCGCTTGCCCAGGCGCCGCCGCGCAGCGGTCGTTACGGGCGCCTGTTCTGGGCGTTCCTGCTCTATGCCCTGTATTTCAACGTCGTGCCACTGGTTTCCGATGGCATCGAGGCCAACCACTATGGCCTGGCCGGGGCCGTCGCACTGGCCCACGGCGGGTTCCTGCTGCTGTGGGGCCTGTTGTTCTGGTCGGCACGCGGCGGTTGGGGACGATTGCGCAGCTTGCTGAAGGGGCGCCGTGAATACGCTTGACCGCTATCTGATTCGCAGTGTGGTGACCGGCGGGCTGGCGGCCTCGGCCGCCTTCGGCGTGCTGATATTCGTGTTCGGGATGATCGACGAGTTCAGCAAGATCGGCCCGGCCTACACCACCTTCCAGGCGCTGCAGTTCGTGGTCATGAGCACGCCGGGCTATCTCTACGAGCTCTTCCCGGTCACCGTGCTGGTCGGCGGGCTGCTGAGCCTCGGCGCGCTCGCGGCCCACTCGGAGTTGACGGTGATGCGGGCGACCGGCATGTCGTTGCTGCGTCTGGCCCGCCCGGTGCTGATCGCGGGGATCATCCTCGCTGCCCTGGGAACCGTGATGGGCGAGACCATCGGTGCCTGGGGGCAGTCGGCGGCCAACCAACTGCGCGCGACCGCCACCGAAAGCGAAGTGAGCACCGATCTGGCCAGCGGGTTCTGGCTGCGCGAGGGCGACCGGATCGTGAACGTGGAGCGCGCACTCGTCGACGGCCAGCTGGTGGGCCTGCGGGTGTTCGAACTGGGCGAGGACAGCCGTCCCCAGCGGGTGATCGAGGCCAGCCGGGCCGAGAGCCTCGGTGGCGATCGCTGGCGCCTGGAGGACGTGATCGACACACGGGTCCCGATCGAGCGCCCCGAGTCGTCGGTCGGCGTCGAGCAGCACGCAGAAGTTGAACTGCAGTTGTTCGACCGCGAGATCCTCGAGATCGCCGCACTCAATCCGCGCTACATGAACGTCGCGCAATTGTCCGATTACGTGGCGTACCTCGAGCGCAACCAGCTGGATTCGTCTATCTATGCCACGGCGATGTGGTCGCGGGTCGTCCAGCCGATCTCGGTGCTCGCGATGCTGCTGGTGACGCTGCCGTTCGTGTTCGTCGCCCAGCGCGGCGGCTCGGCGGGCCGCTGGCTGTTCATCGCCATCCTGCTCGGCGTGGCCTACATGACGCTCACCCAGATCGTCTCGGCGCTGGCCCCGGCCTACGATATCTCGCCGATCCTGAGCACGATTGTGCCGCCGGCCCTGTTCTCCATTGCCGGTGTGATGGCATTGTATCGGGCGACCCCTCGTGCACGCCGGCCGACTGGCTGACAGGCAGACCTTCCTTAACGAGGCATTCAAGGGACTCGCATGTTCGAAGATTCCAGCAGCAATGAATTCGAGCGCCAGTCGATTGGCGCCTTCACGGAAAAGGCGTACCTCAACTACGCCATGTACGTCATTCTCGACCGGGCCCTGCCGCACGTCGCCGACGGCCTGAAGCCCGTGCAGCGGCGCATCGTTTACGCGATGAGCGAGCTGGGGCTATCGGCCCTGGCCAAGCACAAGAAATCCGCACGCACCGTGGGCGACGTGCTCGGCAAGTACCATCCCCACGGCGATTCGGCCTGCTACGAGGCCATGGTGCTGATGGCCCAGCCGTTCTCGTATCGTTACCCGCTGATCGACGGGCAGGGCAACTTCGGCTCGCCGGACGATCCCAAGTCCTTCGCGGCCATGCGCTATACCGAATCGCGCCTGACTCGCTACGCGCAGACGCTGCTGGCCGAGGCCGACCAGGGCACGGTCGACTGGGTCGACAACTTCGACGGCACGCTCACCGAACCATCGCTCCTGCCGGCACGCCTGCCCAACGTGCTGCTCAACGGCTCGACCGGCATCGCCGTGGGCCTGTCCACGGATATCCCGCCGCACAACCTCAAGGAGGTTGTCGATGCCTGCGTGGCGTTGATCGAGAACCCCGAGGCCGACGTCGCCGCGCTGTGCCAACACGTGAAGGGGCCGGACTTTCCCACCGAGGGCGAGATCATCACGCCGATGGCGGATATCCGCCGGATGTACGAGACCGGCACCGGCAACGTGCGCCAGCGCGCCCGCTACGAGCTCGAGTCCGGCCAGATCGTGGTGTCCGCGTTGCCGTTCCAGGTCTCCGGTTCCAAGATCCTCGAGCAGATCGCCGGGCAGATGCAGGCCAAGAAGCTGCCGCTGGTCACCGACCTGCGCGACGAGTCGGACCACGAATCGCCCACGCGTCTGGTGATCGTGCCGAGAAGCCGGCAGGTCGACATCGAGGCCCTGATGGCCCACCTGTTCGCGACCACCGATCTGGAGAAGAGCTACCGGATCAACATGAACGTGATCACGGCCGACGGGCGGCCGCGGGTGCTCAACCTGCGCGAGATGCTGACCGAGTGGCTCGCCTTCCGCCAGACGACGCTGCGTCGTCGGCTCGAATGGCGCCTGGCCAAGATCGAGCGGCGCCTGGAGATCCTCGCCGGCCTGCTGATCGCGTTCCTTAATATCGACGAGGTGATTGCGATCATCCGCGAGGCCGAGGACCCCAAGGCCGAGCTGATCGCCCGCTTCGAGCTCACCGAGCTGCAGGCCGACTCGATCCTCGAGATCCGCCTGCGCCAACTGGCCAAGATCGAGGAGATCGCGGTCAAGAAGGAGCAGGCCGAGTTGGCCGAGGAGGCCGATGGTATCCGCACGCTTCTGGCCGATGAGGCGGCCCTGCGCGGGCTGATGCGCGACGAACTGATCCATGACGCCAAGGAATACGGTGACGCACGCCGCTCGCGGCTGGTCACGCGCGAGTCGGCCCAGCCGCTGGACGAAACCCGCCTGATGACCGCCGAGCCGGTGACCGTCGTGTTGAGTCACAACGGCTGGATCCGCGCGGCCAAGGGCCATGACGTCGATCCGGAGTCGTTGTCGTACAAGTCGGGCGATGGCTACCAGGGGCATATCGCCGGGCGCTCGACCCAGCCGACCGTGGTCTTCGACGACACCGGGCGGGCCTACACCCTGGCCACCCATACGCTGCCATCGGCGCGAGGGCAGGGCGAGCCGGTGACCGGCCGGGTCACCCCGCCGTCCGGGGCGCGTTTCACCGCGCTGGCGATGGGCGAGGCCGAGCAGCTCGTGTTCCTCTGGTCCCCCGCCGGGTTCGGTTTTGTCACCTCGATGGGCGAGCTGGTCGGGCGCCAGCGGGCCGGCAAGAAGGTGTTCAGCCTGCCCAAGGGTGCGGCCCCCGGTCAGCCGTTGTTGCCGGGTCAGGGCTTTGCCCATCTCGCGGTGGCGACCAGCGACGGTCACGTGCTGGTGATGGACGCCGACGAACTGCCGGTGCTGTCCAAGGGCAAGGGCAACAAGCTGGTGGCGCTGAAAAGCGGGGCACAGATCGTGGCCGTGGCCGCGTTGGGCGAGAAGGACGGCCTGCGTGTCGTCGCCGGGGCGCGCAGCATGACCATCAAGCCGGCCGATCTTGCGCTTTATCACGGCAAGCGGGCCGCGCGCGGGCGCCTCCTGCCGCGGGGCCTGACCCGCGTGGACGCCCTGGCCGCCGCTTCGGCCGCCAGTTGAGCGACTAATCGGGAACCACCGGGCCATTCGATGATCAGATTGATCTGGCGTCCGGCGTAAAACGGGTGGGCATGGCGAAAGAGCCTTGAAAAACCCATGGCGTCACCCCAACTTGGGATAGGCTTCACCGCGCGTCGAGACGGCTTTCGGTTGCCGAGCGGCGTCCGGTGCTAGGGCTAGAGCGCCGTCCCAAGAGAAGATCAACCATTCGCACTTGAGGTAGAGATGAAACGCATCGGCTTGTTCCTGTTGACCAACTTGGCGGTGATCGTCGTATTGATGATCGTCTGGTTCGTGATTTCCAGTGTCTTCGGGCTCGGTCGGACGATGGATTACCAGGCAGGTACCATCAACCTGACTTCCACGCTGGTGCTGGCGGCGGTATTCGGCTTCGGCGGCTCGCTGATCTCCTTGTTCATGTCCAAGTGGATCGCCAAGAAGAGCGTCGGCGCGCAGGTAATCGAGAAGCCGAGTACCGAGGGCGAACGCTGGCTGTTCGAGACCGTCCAGCGCCAGGCACGCGAGGCGGGCATCGGCATGCCTCAGGTTGCGATCTACGACTCGCCCGAGATCAATGCCTTTGCCACCGGCGCCAGCCGCAACAAGGCACTGGTCGCGGTGTCCACCGGGCTGCTTTCCAACATGACCCGTGACGAGGCAGAGGCCGTGCTGGGTCACGAGGTGGGTCACGTCGCCAACGGCGACATGATCACCCTGGCGCTGATCCAGGGCGTGGTGAACACCTTCGTCATCTTCTTCGCCCGCATCGTAGGCTTCTTCGTCGATCGCATGATCTTCAAGAATGAGGATGGCCCAGGTATCGGCTTTTTCGTCACCACGATCGCCGCCGAGATCGTCTTCGGCATCCTCGCGAGCACCATCGTCATGTGGTTCTCACGCCAGCGCGAATTCCGTGCCGACGACGCCGGGGCGCGGCTGGCCGGTCGCGAGAAGATGATCGCTGCGCTCGAGCGCCTGAAGCTCAACTACGACCGCCCTTCCGACATGCCGGCGCAGATGCAGGCCTTCGGTATCTTCGGCGGGGGTAGTAGGTTCGGCCGACTGTTCATGTCGCACCCGCCGCTCGATGAGCGTATCGCGGCCCTGCGTGCAGCCAGTGGCCAGGCCCAGGTCGCCTGATCACCTGCTCGAAATCGCGATTTGAAACCCCGCTGACGGCGGGTGACAATTGCCGGCCCCGCGGGGCCGAATCCGAAGGCCCGCCACGTGCGGGCCTTCTTGTCGATCGGCAACCGAGATCGGTGCAATCGCCGCGACACCCTGATGGAGCAACGTGATGGAAGTCCTGTTTCTGTTCGTGCCATTGAGCATGCTGGTGGTGGCGGGTCTGGTGTGGGCCGCCTTCTGGGCTATCCGGAACAACCAGTACGAGGATCTCGAGGGCCCGGCGCATCGCATTCTCATGGACGATGACGATCCGAAGATTCCCACCAACCACTCCTCGGATGAAGAAACCCGGGGTGAAGAGACGCGGGACTCGGACGTTCGGTCTGATGATCGGGTGGATAACGAGGGTTCAAAAACCTCGCCTCGTTCCGGCAAGCAATAACCCCGATGGAGGTAGTGACATCGCCTCATGGCTGGTTTACGATACCGCCATCAACGGGAGGAACTAGACAATGAAAGAGTTTTTCAAATTCGACAACTTCGCTTTCACGTTCACCATCGGCCTGATCGTGTTCTCTTGGCTGAGCTTTCTGAGCGTCATCTTCTTCGGTTGATCGCCAGCGCGTACGCAACGCGCAACGCCACGAAAAAGCCACCGCACTTCAATTGCGGTGGCTTTTTGGTTTACCGTTTCTTCCGCCCGAACTGTGCAACGTGCCGGTACGGAGCTGATTCAGGTTGAACCAGTGCGCCTCAGGCCGGTTGGGGCAGGGCGGTGCGCAACTTCTTGAGGGCGGCCGTCTCGATCTGGCGGATGCGCTCGGCAGAGACACCGTACTCGTCGGCCAGCGTCTGCAGGGTGGCCTTGGGCTCGTCCAGCCAACGGCGGCTCAGAATCGCCTGGCTACGCTCGTCGAGGGTCGAGAGCGCGGTGGTCATGGCGTCGACCCGCCCATCCTCGTCTCGCTGAGAGGCGATGTCCTCGACCGAGAGCGCATCCTGATCGACCATGACCTGCTCGTAGGACGGGCCGTCGCCGTCGTCCGACCCGTCGTACGCCGGTGTGTCGAAACCCATGTCGCGCCCGTAAAGTCGGGCCTCCATGGTCCGCACCTCGCGCTCGGGCACGTCGAGTTCTTTGGCCATCGCCTCGGCTTCCGACTTGTTCAGCCAACCGATCGAGCTCTTCATCTGGCGCATCTTGAAGAACAGCTTGCGCTGCGCCTTCGTCGTCGCCACCTTGACGATTCGCCAGTTCTTGAGGATGTACTCGTGGATCTCGGCGCGAATCCAGTGAACGGCAAAGGTCACCAGTCGGACCTTGTGGTCCGGATCGAAGCGCTTGACCGCCTTCATCAGGCCGATATTGCCCTCCTGGACCAGATCGGCCAGTGGCAGGCCGTAGCCCCGGTAGCTCCGGGCGATGTGAATGACGAATCGCAGGTGCCCCAGGACGAGCTTCTGCGCGGCTTCGATATCACCGGTTTCCTTCAGCCGATGGCCTAGCGCCTGTTCTTCTTCGACGGAGATGACCGGCAGACGACGCACCTCGTTGAGGTACTGCGACAACGAATCGCCGACTACCGGCATGGTCATGCCGGCCGAAGGGGTGAGACCCCGCGCGTTGCTGTCCGTCACCTGGTTGCCTGCTGTCTGCATTCTCTCGCCTCGCTGCAAGTTTCCCAATCGTTTCACTGTCTCTTATTTTAGCACTCGCGGTGTGAGAGTGCTAAGTCCGGGGCAAGTTCCCTCGAACGGCATGCTGATTGATTAGATTAATCCAGACGTCGAGAAAAATCATGGCGTACTCAGGCGACCGATGTAGAAGCGCCCGATAACCTGGGCCGACAGCCAGCCTAGCAGGGCGCCGGCAGCCAACAGGAGCAACACCAGGCCGGGATCGATCTGCGGCGAAATGGCGGCGCCGTAGGAGGCCGCAAAGTGCTCGATCGGGTCGGAGGTGATCGAGATGGCCACGCCGACCAAGCCGCTGGCCACCAGACCGCCGAGCAGGCCACTGAGCGTCCCGTCGTAGAGCAACGGCCGCAGCATGTAGCGCTCCGTGCCGCCTATCAGTGCGATCAGCGCAATTTCGCGCCGCCGCTCGTGCAGTTCCAGGCGCAGGGTGTTGCCGACGACGAAGACCACCGTCATCCCGAGCAACACCAAAAGCCACCACCCCAGTTCGTCAAAGAAGGCGCGGATCTGTTCCAGGCGCTGGATCCAGTCATCTCCCGAGGCGAATTCCCCCACCGCCGGCTGACGTTTGAGTCCTTCGGCCAGCGCCAGCCGTGTCTCGGCTCGCGTGTCGCTAAGCGTCAATTCGATGACCCAGGGCAGGGGGTTGGAGTCGAGTGCATTCAGTCCATCGATGCGCAGGCGCTCGGTCAGGGCCTCCAGGCCCTCTGCCGGTGAGATGACGCGTTGCTCGGCGACGGTAGCTTGCCGGTCCAGCCAGTCGCGCAGCCCCTCGCGCGCTTGCTCGTCGGCGTCGGAGGCGACGTAGATGTCCATGCGGGCGGCATCGCTCACCCAGATCGCACCCAGCCGTTCGACCTGGTGGCCAAGCGTCATCACCAGGGCGGGCAGGCTCAAGACCACGCCCAGCACCAGGATGGTGGCCCAGGCACCGACCGGCCGACGGATCAGCCGGGCGAGGGCGCCGCGCAGGCATTGGCGGTGGTGACGCCGCCAGGCCGCCATTGGACGACGACTCTTCTCGCGGGTGCCGCGGCTCTCGCTGGCAGTCGGTCCGCTCATGAGTCGGCCTCCTCGAAGCCACTGATGCGCCCCTCGTTGAGAGCGATGCGGGGCACGGGGTACTGCTTGAGCAGCTCCACATCGTGACTGGCGATCAGCACGGTCACGCCGACGGCGTGGAACTCGAAGAACCGGTCGAAGATATCGCGAGACAGGTCGGGATCGAGGTTGCCGGTCGGTTCGTCGGCCAGCAGGATGCGAGGCCGGTTGACCAGGGCGCGCGCAATGTTGACTCGCTGCTGCTCACCGCCGGAGAGCTCTTCGATCCGTGCGCGTTGCCGGCCCAGCAGGCCGACCTTGTCGAGCGCTGCATCGACGCGGCGCCGGGTGTCGCCCGGCAGGTAACCGGATACCTGCAGGGGTAACGCGACATTGTCGAAGACGGATCGGTCTGTCAGCAGGTGATGATCCTGAAAGACCACGCCGATCTGTCGGCGCAGCTTGGGGTACTGGTGCCGGCCCATCTTGTTGAGCTCGTAGCCGCCGATCATCACCTTGCCGGACGTGGGGCGATCGAGTGCGGGGATCAGTCGCAGCAGGGTCGATTTGCCTGCCCCGGAGTGACCGGTGAGGAACGCCATGCGGCCGACGGGCAAGCGGAAGTTGATGTCCTGCAGCCCGAATTGCCCATTGGCGTAGCGGCGGGATACATTGGCGAACTCAATCATTTCGGTTCAGTCCGGTTGACGGTCCAGCAGGGCATCGACGAAGGCGCTTGGCTCGAACGGGCGCAGGTCCTCGGCCTTCTCGCCGACACCGATAAAGTGAATCGGCAGTCCCAGCTCCTCGGCGATGGCAAACACGATACCGCCCTTGGCGGTGCCGTCCAGCTTGGTCACGATCAGCCCGGTCAGGTTGACCGCGTCGTTGAACTGTCGCGCCTGGACCAGCGCGTTCTGGCCAATGCTGGCGTCGATCACCAGCAACACCTCGTCGGGTGTTTCCGGTTCCGCCTTGGCAATCACCCGAATCAGCTTGCCTAGCTCGTCCATCAGACCCGATTGGGTGTGTAGCCGACCGGCGGTGTCGACGATCAGCATGTCGCTGCCGCGCGCCTTGGCCGAACTGACCGCGTCGAAGGCGACCGATGCCGGGTCGCCGCGGCCCGGTTCGCCGATCACACGCACATCGTTGCGCTCGCCCCAGCTGATCAGCTGTTCGACCGCCGCGGCGCGGAAGGTGTCGGCCGCGGCCAGGGTGACGGTGCGGCCCTCGCGGGCCTCGACGGCGGCGAGCTTGCCGATCGTGGTGGTCTTGCCGGTGCCGTTGACGCCGGTGACCAGCCACACGTGAGGACGGTTTGCTTGACGGCGACTCGGTGGCTCGCCCGGTTGAACCGCCTCGAGGCGCGCGACCATCAGACTGTAAAGCGTCTCGAAGAGGTGCTCGGGGTCGTCTACCCGCTTGCGGCTGATCTCGTTGGTCAACTCGTCGATCAGTGCGGCGGTGGTGGCCTGGCCCACATCGGCCATTATCAGCCGGGTTTCCAGTTCCTCGAGCAGTTCGTCATCGATCTGTTTCTTGCCCAGGAAGAGATCGCCCAGTCCGTCGGTCAGACCCGAACGGGTCTTGGCGAGCCGGCTGAACAGCGAACCGGACTGTTCCTGCTGGCGGGGCGCCGCAGGGGTATCGGCGGGGCGCGCCGGCAGGGTGTCGGATTCCTGACGATCGCTGCTTTCCTCGGGGCCCTCTGCTTTCTCGGGTTCCGTCCTGGTCGCTGGCAACTCGTCCCCGGGTTCCTCGTCTGGCCGACTGCTGACCGGCTGCGGGGTGACAGCGGCCTCGGTTTCGGTCGACGGCTCGGGTTCAACGGATGCTTGATCTTCGGGTTGGGGGAGATCGGTCGCGTGCTGGTCGATATCGCCCCGGGTCTCGGTGGCGTCGTTCTTGCGCTTCTTGCGTTTGAGAAAACCGAACATGGAATCTGGTTACCTGGGTTCGCGGCGAATGAGCGTCGGACGAGGTGGCGTGAGACAGCGATAGCCCGCATGGCGACCACGGAGTTTATCATGCGGGTATTACGCATCGGCTGCAGCCAGCGGCTGCGGACGGACCATTCATCGAGCAAACGGCAAGGAGGGCTCCGATGCCCAGCACTCCGAAGGGGCGGGGGCCGGTGCGCGGCGAGCAGGTGCGCATCATCGGCGGGGAGTGGCGCTCCCGGCGCCTGCGATTTCCTCCGGCGCGTGATCTGCGGCCGACGCCCGATCGGGTGCGCGAGACCTTGTTCAACTGGCTGGGACAGAGCGTGCCGGGATGGCGGGTGATCGACCTGTTTGCGGGCAGCGGCGTGCTCGGTCTGGAGGCGCTCTCGCGCGGTGCGGCGTGGGTCGGGTTCGTCGAACGTTCCGCAAGGGTGTCACGGGCACTGGAGGGTAATTTGGATCGGCTGGCGGTCCCGCCGGAACGATTCTCCGTCTGGACGATGAACGCACGGCAGTGGTTGACCGCGGTGCCCGAGTCAATCGACGCACCGGTCGATCTGGTCTTTCTCGACCCGCCGTTTCGTCAGCCAGAGTTGCTGCAGGAGGCACTGGACGCACTGGGTGCGGCCAGTTGGCTGGCCGGGGATGCGCGGGTGTTTGTCGAGGGGGCCGAACTCGAGTCGTTGCGACTGCCGGACGGGTTCACCGTCAGCCGCGAGACGCGAGCGGGGGACAGTCGTTCGTTCTTGCTTGTCCGCGAGAGTGCTGAGTCGGGTTAGGCGTCGCCAAGGGTTCGTCCGCGATTGCCGGTCTCGCGTTCGGCACCGCCTGCGGTATAGAGCGAGCCGGCCGGCTCGTCGGGACGTATGAGGAAGTCGATCCGCTCGCCAAGGAAGTGATCGATCCGTCGTAGCGCCATCAGGTTGGTTTCGGACAGGTCACGAAAGCGCCCGGCGGTCAGCTTGAGCTCTTCCCAGGCGGCCAGGGTCGAGGGGCTTTCGTCTGCTAGTGCCAACTCCGTGTCGGTTTGCCCCGAGCCTGCCAGCCAATCAAGTCGCGATTGTTCGGCGTCGGCCAGTGCCTCGTTGTGCTCCCGGATTTGACCGAAGACATCGTCAAACTCATCGAGCGACGGGGTTTCCTGGCGGCGCAGCAAGTCAGCGAGAGACTGGTGATCGTCGAGCAGGGCGTGCGCCTGCTCGAGCATGCGGGCAAGCCAGTCGTCGGGCGAGATCTTCTGTGCGAATGGGGCGCGGTTGTCGATCTGACTCATTGTGGATGCCTGCTTGGCGTTTTCATGATTGCCTGCCGATCGCGTGGCACGCGGGCCGCGTGTGACTCTGTCCGCGCCCAATCAAAACACCCCGGTCGGTCTGCCCGCCGGGGTGTCATCCGCCGTGTTCAGCCGGCAGCCTGCGTTTAGAGGCTCTCGAACTCGCGCAGCTTTTCGGCGATGCGGCCGGAGTCGATCTGGTATTCACCCTGACTGATCAGGTCCTTGATGCGATCGACCTTGCCCTGATCGAAGGGGGCGGACTCGGCCAGCGTCTGGCTCATCCCCTGGAGCTGGGAGGCCCCGCTGGAGAGTGTCACGGCGTCATCCTCCTTGACCTTCGCCGTCGCACCATCACCCGGGCGCTGGCTCTCGCTCCGGGCCTCGGTCCGGCCGCGGGAGGAGTCCACCGACGCATTGGGCCCCAGGTTGCGCGGGCCATAGCCGTTGATTTCATTTGCCATGATGTTTGATCCTTCCTGTCTCGGACCTGTCGTGTCCGCGCCGTGGAACATGCCCGGCTGGCAGGCGTCTAGGTTAACGCAAAATCGCCTTCGATCCTTGTCATCGGCCGATCGTCAAAAAACTTTAGCATTGAGTGAAGTCGGCCTTCAGTGGCCCTCGACCATCGTTCGGTGTCTCGATCGCGGTTGGCGATCCGATCTGATCCGATCGGTTGGCGAGTCAACCACCAATCGCCTCCACGGTACGACTGTCGATGACCACCGATTCGATCACCTTGCCCGAGCCGGTGTTCTTGACCTTGACCCGCTGACCCACGCCAGCGCGTCCCTGAGCCTCTCCGGTCGAGCCCACCACGAATCCGCCTCGTCCGATTTGGATTGAGACGATATCGCCGCGTTCGATCACGGCATTGACACCCAGGTTGCGTGCGGTCACCAACTGGCCGGACTGCAGGGGTTGGGTCGCCATCATGCCAACAAGGTCACCGGGGTCGGTGAAGTATTGGCGTCGGGCGCGATTGGCGTCCACGGTGGCAAGGTCGAGATCATCGAGAGAGATCACGTCGCCTGCAGAAAGGGGGCGAGCGGCGACCACCGCCTGCTGGCGTCGAGTGAGTTCGACCGGCACGTAGATGCGCCAGGGGGAGCTGCCGTGACAACTGACCTTGACCGTCTGGCGGCCGCGGTTGAGATTGAGTGGCCGGCCCTCGTTGATTTCCAGGGTTTGGTCGCAGATGCCCAGACGCAGGCGTGGGTCAAGGCGACCCGCTCTCAGCGTAAGGTTGTCGTTTCCGCTTGCCTGTGCCTCGAGAAACGCGTCCATGGCCTGGCTGACCTGAGTCTGAACATCCTCCACCGAATCGGCCGGGGCGGCCAGAGCGGCCTGCATGCCCATTGGTGCCACGAGCAATGTCGCGAGCGCCACGATCACACGCCGGAGTCGGGGGCGATTTCGGGGAAGCCGGGTCGCTTTCGCGAGAATGCGGATGCTAATCATTGATGCCGTGATGCCCTTGGGGTGCGGGTTGCTTGCATCGGTCAGGTAAGCACTTACTATGCCATCCTGAGGGGAAGTCGACCGCTGCGCGGCGTTTCGGCCGAGAGGGGCAACCCGGGAGCGACTGCGCTACCATGGCATCGACGTGGTCTCCCACGTGTGGGCACCGGGATCGAGCTCGGCGTCGGGTCCGGTAGTTTCGGGCTTCACGAGCATGTTGCTAAAGATTGGCCCGTACGAGCCGATACAATCACCCGTACGCCCGGGGATTCCCGCCACTTTCTGCGTCACCAGGACAGGTCTAGCCGTGAAAAGCAACGTGATGTCATCCGTCGATTCCCGCACCAAGCTCGCCGGTCGCAACCGGCTGGAACTGCTGGTGTTCGGCCTGGGCAGCGATCAGCGCTTCGGGATCAATGTCTTCAAGGTCCGCGAGGTGATTCGCTGCCCAAGGCTCACCGATGTGCCGCATTCCGATAGTTCGATTCGCGGCATCGCGGACGTGCGCGGGCACACCATTACCGTCATCGATCTGTCGGAGGCCATCGGCAAGGGCCGCATGACCGACGAACAGGTCGAGAACGCCTTCGTCATCATCACCGAGTACAACCGCGCCGTGCAGGGCTTCCTGGTCCACTCGGTCGACCGGATCGTCAACCTGTCCTGGAAGGAAGTGCTGACCCCGCCAAGCGGCACCAACAACTCCAACTTTCTCACCGCCGTGGC
>JBHEOB010000041.1:0-14871 GCA_046261775.1 Guyparkeria sp. | reverse complement strand
GTCAGAGCGAGTCGCCGTTCTATCACATGCCGCTGATGCTCGATTACCACCGTGCGATGCAGGCGGCCGGTTTTGCCGAGCGTCGCTCGCTGCTGTTTCCGCAGCCCGTCTACCCGGGCGGCTCGATTACCGGCACGCTGGCACGCAAGACCGGCTCGCTCGACCAGGTCCGCCCGCTGGCCGCCGGTGTCACCACGCGCTACTACCGGACCGAACTGCACCGCGGGCTGCTTGCCATGCCGCCGTTCATGCAGGAGGCCCTAAGCGGCATTTGATCTGCGCTTTTCCTGGTGGAGGGTGGCGCTCTGGGCAGAGTCGTTGTCCACGATGTCTCCACCAGCGACGGGCGGAACTCGGGCGCGAATGCGCCGCTGCTGACCGAGTGAAGGCAGCGTACCGGCGCAGGATGCCTGCCGTGTCTCGCCGGCCTTCCCGGGGCAGCGTCGCGACCTGATGGCGGGGGGTAACTGCTGGATTTGACAGTGGTTTCCGTTATACTGCCGCGCCCTCGACGGGGGTGCGCAGTTATCCCCGGTGCTCTTCGTCCTACTTTTTCGTGCCGGGGTTATTGGCCGTATTGCCGGCAGGAGGTTCCCATGCGTTATCCAGATCGATTCCCCGTGATCGTCATCGGCGGCGGCCACGCCGGCACCGAGGCGGCGCTGGCGTCCGCGCGCATGGGCGTGGAAACCCTGCTGGTCACCCACAACATCGAGACCCTCGGCCAGATGAGCTGCAACCCCGCCATCGGCGGGATCGGCAAGGGCCACCTGGTCAAGGAGATCGACGCGCTGGGCGGCGCGATGGCGCATGCCGCCGACCTGGGCGGCATCCAGTTCCGCATCCTCAACTCCCGCAAGGGACCGGCCGTGCGCGCCACCCGCGCTCAGGCCGACCGGGTGCGCTACAAGGCCGCGGTGCGCCACATGCTGGAAAACCAGCCGCACCTGACCCTTTTCCAGCAGGCCGTCGACGACCTGATCCTCGAGGGCGAGCGGGTCGCCGGTGTGCGCACCGCCGGCGGGATCGAGTTCTATGGCGAGTCGGTGGTCCTGACGGCGGGGACCTTCCTCGCCGGGCAGATCCACGTCGGCCTGGAGCGCTCCGAGGGCGGTCGTGCCGGCGACCCGCCGGCGCAGAAACTGGCCGACACCCTTCGCTCGCTCGATCTGGGCGTGGCGCGCCTGAAGACCGGCACCCCGCCGCGTCTCGACGGCCGAAGCCTCGATTTCTCGGTGATGCAGGCCCAGCCGGGCGACACGCCCACGCCGGTGTTCTCCTTCCTCGGCTCGCCCGAGGAACACCCGCGGCAGGTCGAGTGCTTCATCGCGCACACCAACGAGCGCACCCACGAGATCATCCGCAGCGGGCTGGACCGCTCGCCGATGTTCACCGGCAACATCGAGGGCGTCGGCCCGCGTTACTGCCCGTCGATCGAGGACAAGATCCACCGCTTTGCCGACAAGTCATCGCACCAGATCTTTGTCGAGCCCGAGGGGCTGGATACCCACGAGGTCTACCCCAACGGCATCTCCACCAGCCTGCCGTTCGACGTGCAGATCGAACTGGTCCGCTCGATCCGCGGCTTCGAGAACGCCCACATCACCCGTCCCGGTTATGCGATCGAGTACGACTTCTTCGACCCGCGGGGCCTGAGGCCCACGCTGGAGACCCGCGCGATCGAGGGCCTGTTCTTCGCCGGCCAGATCAACGGCACCACCGGCTACGAGGAGGCTGCCGCGCAGGGGTTGATGGCAGGCGCCAACGCCGCGGCGCGCGCGCTCGATCGCGATCTGCTCACCCTGCGTCGCGACCAGGCCTACCTGGGCGTGCTGGTTGACGACCTGACCACGCAGGGCACGCTCGAGCCCTATCGGATGTTCACCAGCCGGGCCGAGTACCGCCTGATGCTGCGCGAGGACAACGCCGACCAGCGCCTCACCGGCATCGGCCGGGAACTCGGCCTGGTCGACGAGCGCCGCTGGCGCGCCTTCAACGAGAAGATGGAGGCGATCGAGACCGAGCGCGGCCGCTTGAAAGACATCTGGGTCCACCCGGGCCACCCGGCCGCCGCCAAGCTGGACGGGTCGATTTCGCGCAATGTCACCGCGCTGGATCTGTTGCGTCGCCCCGAACTCGACTACGCGGCCATCGCGGCGGTCGACGAGCTGGCGCCCGAGGCGATGCCCGCCCCGGCGGTGATCGAGCAGCTGGAGATCGAGGCCAAGTACGCCGGCTATATCGATCGTCAGCGCGACGAGGTCGCCCGCTCGGTCAAGCAGGAACAAGAGGCGCTCCCCGCCGAGCTCGACTACGCCGAGATCCCGGGCCTGTCCAACGAGGTGCGCTACAAGCTCGCCGCCCAGCGTCCGGCCACGATTGGCCAAGCCGCGCGCATCCCCGGCGTGACCCCGGCGGCGGTGTCCCTGCTGCTGGTGCACCTCAAGCGCCGCGGCCAGCTGGCCCGTTCGGCCTGACCGCATGCCCGCGGCGCTATCCGACGAGCAACGCGAACGACTCGAGCACCAGTTGTTCGAAGGCGCGGGCCGCCTCGGGCTCTCGCTCGAGCCGGCCGTTGGGCAGCGGCTGATCGACTACCTCGAGCTGCTCGCCCGCTGGAATCGTGCCTACAACCTCACCGCCGTGCGCGAACCCGCGGCCATGGTCACCCGCCACCTGCTCGATTCGTTGGCCGTTCTGCCGCACCTGCCCGCTTGTCCTCGACTGCTCGACATTGGCAGTGGTCCGGGCATACCGGGTATGATCTTGGCGGTTTGTCGCCCCGACAGTGAGGTCACCTTGGTCGACTCCAATCTCAAGATGACGCGTTTCGCCATGGCCGCCCAGCGCAAGCTGGGGCTGGGCAATGTCAGCGTGCAGCGCGAACGTGTCGAGCAACTCGGTTGGGCCGACCGCTTCGATTGCGTGATCTCGCGGGCGTTTGCCGCGCTGGCCGACTTCGTCCGCCTGGGCGCCCCGCTGCTCGCCGACGGCGGTCGCCTGTTCGCCATGAAGGGTCGGCTCGATCCGCAGGAGCTAGATGCCCTGCCCGACGGATTCGTCGTCACCGGCCGGCATGTGCTCGACGTGCCCGATCTGGATGCTGAACGTCACCTGCTGGTGATCGAACGGGCGGGCGGCGCATGAGCTGGGTGCTCGCGATTACCAACCAGAAGGGCGGTGTGGGCAAGACCACCACTGCGATCAACCTGGCCGCCGCCTTACAGGCCTTCGGTCGACGCGTGCTGCTGGTCGACATGGACCCGCAGGGCAACGCCACGGTGAGCGCCGGTTACGACAAGCAGTCGATCGAGCGGCACATCGGTCAGGTGCTGCTCGAGGAGGTCGGCGTGACCGAGGCCTTGCTGACCACCGATCCGGGCGGCTTTGACCTGCTGCCCGCGACCATCGATCTGGCAGGGGCCGAATTCCAGCTGGTCACCCGTATCGGTCGCGAGACCAAGCTGCGCCAGGCGCTCGCGCCGTTGACCGGCGATTACGACTTCGTCCTGATCGATTGCCCGCCGGCGCTCAACACGCTGACCATCAACAGCCTCGCGGCCGCCGATGACGTGCTGATCCCCGTGCAGTGCGAATACTTCGCCCTCGAGGGGCTCTCCGCCCTACTGGATACCATCGAGCAGGTGCGGGTCGCGTTGAACCCGGATCTCGGCATCGCCGGGGTGTTGCGCACCCTGTATGATGCGCGCAACCGCCTCGCCCAAGACGTGAGCGCGCAGCTGCGCCAGCACTTCGGTGACCGGGTCTTCAACGCGCTGGTGCCGCGCAACGTGCGCCTGGCCGAGGCGCCCAGCCACGGCCTGCCGGCCATGTTCTACGACAAGAGTTCCACCGGGGCGGAGGCGCACGCCGACGTGGCCCGTGAGCTGATCAAGCGGGCGCGCAAGCGCGGCAAGCTCGGCAAGTCGGTCACCCTGCGCAAGGGTGGCAATCGTGGCGCGGGGCGCGGCTGACGAATCGGGATACAGGGGCCTAACGCATGAGCACGAAACGCAAGGGATTGGGGCGCGGTCTGGATGCCCTGCTGGGTACCGCGGAGCGTCCCGTCGAACAGGCCGGTGCGCAGCTGCGCGACCTGGCGGTCGACCTGATTCGTCCCAACCCGTTCCAGCCGCGCACCCGTTTCGACGAGGCCGCCCTGACCGAACTGGCCGATTCCATTCGCGCCCAGGGCGTGATCCAGCCGGTGGTGGTGCGCCGCCGTTCCGGCGAGTACGAGCTGATTGCCGGCGAGCGCCGCTGGCGGGCCGCGCAAAAGGCCGGCCTCGACCATATCCCGGCCGTCGTCCGCGAGATCGACGACAACCAGGCGGCTGCCATGGCGTTGATCGAGAACCTCCAGCGCGAGGACCTCGACGCCATCGAGCAGGCGCAGGCGATGCAGCGACTGGTCAAGGAATTCGAGCTCACCCACCAGCAGGTCGCCGACGTGCTGGGTGTTTCGCGCCCCGCGGTCAGCAACGCCCTGCGGCTGCTAGACCTGGCCGCCCCCGTGCAGAAGCTGCTGCGCGAGCGCCGGATCGAGGCAGGTCATGCGCGCAGTCTCGCTGGACTGCCGAAAAAGGAGCAGGCTGGCATTGCTGAAAAGGTGGTCGCCCGTACGCTGACCGTGCGTCAGGTCGAGTCCATGGTCAGCCGCTACCTGACATCGGCCGCCCCCGCCCCCGAGGTCGACGATGACCCCGACACCCGGGCCCTGGAGCGTCGGCTGGGCGAGGTGCTCGGCACCACCGTTTCCATCCAGGCCAACCGACGTGGCAAGGGCCGCGTTGTGCTGGGTTTCGACAGCCTCGACCAGCTCGATGGATTGATCGAGCGCCTGGTCGGTCGCGACGAGGCCGGGCGTCCCGAGGTAGATTGACCCGGCTTCGAATCGGGGGTGTGCCTCCCGCGAGGGTTCGGCTGCGCTGATTCCGTAGCCTGCCAAGGCATCCTTGCTTGTCGATCGATGAGCGAGTCGCTACACTGACCGCCAATTTTGGGCTCCCGACATGAACGATCGCGACAAGATGCCCGCTGAGGCTGGCCAGAAGGGTCAGGGTGGCTACTGGAGTGCGCGCTTCAAGGGGTTGCTGCAGGTCGGCGCGGGGAACATGTTCGCCTCCAGCATCATTGCCGGGCTGTTTCTCGGCTTCATGTTGGACAGCTGGCTGGATACGGCCCCGATTTTCATGTTGATTCTCGGTGCCCTTGGTTTTGTGGCCGGCATGCGCAACGCGAAGAAGATGTTGCTGGCGACCGGGCGCGACGAGTCTGACGACAAGGATTCGAGGCGCTCGTGAGTCGCATGGCCGAAGCGATTACGCGCCGCGGCCGGCGCGTGGTGACGATCCAGTTGATCGTCCTGGCGCTGGCCACCGGCCTCGCCCTGCTGCATTCGCCGTTCGCGGCCTTGTCCGCGGGCGCCGGTGTGGTGGTGGCGATGCTGCTGGCCTGGATGCTGCGGCGTACGATGGCGCGGGCAACCGAGCTGGCGGTCGAGTCGCCGCAGCAGAGCATGAACACGATGTATCTCGGGGCAGCGATGCGTTTCCTTGCATTGCTTGCCCTGATGGCGGTCGGACTCGGGCTGCTGAAGCTGGACGCGCGATTCGTGGTCGGGGCCTTCGTGGTGGCCATGATCGCCGGCGTCCTCGCGGCCCGCGGTCAGGACTCCGGTCGTCCGACCGACCAGACAACAGATTGATTTCAAGCTTGAGGAGTTAGAGACAGTGGCTACGGAGAATGCGGGCGGTGGCCCGGTTGAATATATCCAGCATCACCTGACCAACCTCTCTGTTGGCGAGGGCTTCTGGCAGCTGAACATCGACACGATCTTCTTCAGCGTTCTGCTGGGTGCGCTGATCGTGTTCGTCGCCATGCGCATCGGCCGCGGCCTGCGAGCGGAGACACCCAGTGGGCTGCAGAACGCCGCCGAGGGTATCCTGGAGTTCGTCGACGAACAGGTTCGCGATTCGTTTGGCAACCGAGCGCCGAAGATCGTCGCTCCGCTGGCCCTGACAATCTTGCTGTGGGTCTGGCTCATGAACTTCATGGACCTGATCCCGATCGACCTGCTGCCGGCCATCGCCTCCGGCTTGGGTGTCGAATACCTCAAGGTGGTCCCGACCACCGACCTGAACACCACGCTCGCCATGGCGCTGTTCGTGTTCGTCCTAACGATTTATTACAGCATCAAGGTGAAGGGCCTGGGCGGTTACATCAAGATGTTCCTGTTCCACCCCTTCGGCAAGTTCTTGATCCCGCTCAACGTCGTGATGACCACGATCGACGAGCTCGCCAAGCCCATCAGCCTTGGGTTGCGTCTGTTCGGCAACATGTTTGCCGGTGAACTGGTCTTCCTGCTGATCGCCCTGCTGACGCTGGGTGCGACCATCAGCGCCAGCCTTCTCATCTGGTTCCCGCTGCAGGTTGTGCTGGACATGGCGTGGATCGCCTTCCACATCTTGATCATTACGCTGCAGGCCTTCATTTTCATGGTGCTCACCATCGTCTACATCGGTATGGCGCATACCCTCGACGATCACTGAGTACCGACCCGAGTTTCCTTTGACCCTTTGTTTTTCTGATTAGGAGAAAACGCTATGACCCCCGATATGCTCGCTACCATCTATGCCTACACCGCAGTTGGCGTTGGCGTGATCCTCGCAGCCGCTGGCCTCGGTTCGGCCATTGGCTGGGGCCTGATCTGTTCCAAGACTCTGGAGGGTATCGCCCGTCAACCGGAAATGCGCCCGCAACTGATGACCAACATGTTCATCTTCGCCGGCCTGATGGAGTCCTTCCCCTTCATCATCCTCGCGTTCGCGATGTGGTTCCTGTTCGCCAACCCGTTCGTCGGTGCCTTGGCTGCCTCGATCGGCGCGCTCTAAATCGCCACCTTCGAGACATCGCTTCGGCATGTGCGGCGGTTCGACCCGCCGCTTCATGCTGACCGGAAACCCAATCCGTATTTACGCGAGGGGACATTGTGAGTATTTCGATCACACTGCTTGCTCAGCTGATCGCCTTCGTACTGATGGTCTGGCTGGTCAACAAATATCTGTGGGCGCCGCTGTCTGCCTTGATGGAGGCGCGTCGCAAGAAGATTGCCGACGGCCTGTCCGCTTCCGAGCGCGGCAAGCACGAGCTAAAACTGGCCCAGGAGCGCTCGACCGAGCTGCTGCGCGAGGCCAAGGACAAGGCGAACGACATCATCGCTCAGGCGAACTCTCGTTCTAACCAGATCCTGGAAGAGGCGCGCAACAACGCCAAGACCGAGGCCGAGCGGGTCGTCGCCCAGGCCAACGCCGAGATCGACCGGGAGGTCAATCGCGCCAAGGAAGAGCTCCGTGCCCAGGTTGCCGACGTGGCTTCCACCGGTGCCGAGCGCATTCTCAAACGCGAGGTGACGGACAAGGACCACGAATCCGCGATCTCAGATCTGATCGCTCGGATCTAACGACAGCGGAGGCCCTATGTCTGAGAACACCACAGTCGCGATTTCGTACGCGAAGGCAGTGCGCGACCTCGCCGCGGATGCCGGGCAGTCCAAGCAATGGTCAGAGACCCTTGCCGGACTGGCCGCCGTGGCCCAGAACCCCGACATGGTCGCGTTTTTGGGCGACGACTCGCGCAGCCGTGACGCCCGGGTCGCCGGGTTCGTCAAGGTGGTCGAGGATGCCGCTGACAAGCAGGCGCTCAACCTCGTACGCCTGCTAGGCGAGAACGACCGTCTCGACATCCTCCCGGAGGTTGCCGCGGAGTTCGAAAAGCTTCGTGCCGAAGCGGAGCGTCGGATCGTCGCGTCCGTCGTCTCGGCCAAGCCCCTGACCGACGAGCAGTCGAACCAAATCAAAACAGCGCTCGGCAAGCGACTCGATCGCACCGTGGAGCTCGAAACAACCGTCGACGAAGACCTCATCGGTGGCGCGGTTATCCGTGCCGGTGACCTTCTGATCGACGGATCGATGCGCGGAGAGCTCGAGCATCTTGCCGTACAAATGAGTCGCTAAGGAGATCTTCCATGATCAACCCGTCTGAAATCAGCAGTCTGATTAAAGAGCGCATCGAAAATTTCGATGCCGGCGCGGAAGCGCAAAACGTCGGCACCATCGTCTCGGTGGGCGACGGCATTCTGAAAATCCACGGCCTCAACGATGTCATGTTGGGCGAAATGATCGAGTTGCCGGGCGGCACCTTCGGTGTAGCCATGAACCTCGAGCGCGATTCGGTTGGCGCCGTCGTGTTGGGCAACTACGAGCACTTGAGCGAAGGCGATCAGGTCAAGTGTACCCAGCGCATACTGGAAGTGCCGATCGGTAAAGAGTTGCTCGGCCGTGTCGTCAACACCCTCGGTGAGCCGATCGACGGTCGCGGTGACCTGAACGCCGAGTCCACCGCGCCGATCGAGAAGATCGCCCCAGGCGTCATCGAGCGCCAGAGCGTCGATGAGCCGATCCTCACCGGGATCAAGGCCATTGACTCGATGGTGCCGATCGGTCGCGGGCAGCGTGAGCTGATCATCGGCGACCGCCAGACCGGCAAGACCGCGGTGGCGATCGATACGATCATCAACCAGAAGGGCAAGGGCGTTTACTGCGTCTACGTCGCGATGGGCCAGAAGGCCTCCACCGTGTCCAACGTGGTCCGCGAGCTGGAGAAGCACGGTGCGATGGAGTACACCATCATCGTTTCCGCCACTGCCTCTGACCCGGCCGCCATGCAGTACTTGGCCGCCTACGCGGGCTGCACCATGGGTGAGTACTTCCGCGACCGCGGCATGGACTCCCTGATCGTGTTTGACGATCTGACCAAGCAGGCCTGGGCCTACCGCCAGATCTCCCTGCTCCTGCGTCGTCCGCCGGGCCGTGAAGCCTACCCGGGTGACATCTTCTACCTGCATTCGCGTCTCCTCGAGCGCGCCTCGCGCGTCAATGTGGACTACGTGGAGAAGTTCACCAACGGGGAAGTCAAGGGCAAGACCGGTTCGCTGACCGCATTGCCGATCATCGAGACTCAGGGTGGCGACGTCTCCGCGTTCGTTCCGACCAACGTGATCTCGATCACCGACGGTCAGATCTTCCTCGAAACCGACCTGTTCAACGCGGGCATTCGTCCGGCGATCAACCCGGGCATCTCGGTGTCTCGTGTCGGTGGCTCGGCGCAGACCAAGGCAGTCAAGAAGCTGGCTGGCGGCATCCGGACCGACCTGGCCCAGTACCGGGAGCTGGCCGCGTTCTCGCAGTTCGCTTCCGACCTGGACGAGGCGACCCGCCAGCAGCTTGAGCGCGGTAAGCGCGTCACCGAGCTGATGAAGCAGCCACAGTACAAACCGTTGTCGGTCACCGAGATGGCGCTGTCGCTGACCGCCGCCAACGAGGGTTTCCTAGACGACGTGCCGGTGGAAAAGGTCAACGACTTCGAGGCGGCATTGCACGCCTACGCAGCGGATAACGCGGCGGCATTGGAGACGAAGATCGGTAACGAAGGCAACTTCAACGACGAGATCGCCGCCGAGCTGAAGAAGGTGATCGAGGACTTCAAGTCCAAAGGCGTCTATTAAACCGGGAGCGAAATCATGGCCGTAGGCAAAGAGATTCGCACCAAGATCAAGAGCGTTCAGAACACGCGCAAGATCACCAAGGCGATGGAAATGGTTGCCGCATCCAAGATGCGGCGCGCCCAGGAAGCGATGGATGCGACCCGTCCCTACGCCGAGAAATTTCTCGAGGTAGTCGGGCACATCACTAACGCGCACCCTGAATACCGCCATCCCCTGATGGTTGAACGCGAGGTCAAGCGCGTTCTGATGATCGTGGTGACAACGGATCGCGGCCTGTGCGGCGGGCTGAACGTCAACCTGCTGAAACGCACCGGCGAAAAGATCCGTGAATACGAGAAGAATGGTGTCGACGTCGACGTCATCCCGGTTGGCAGCAAGGGGCGGGCCTTCTTCAAGCGGTACGGGGGCAACATCCTGACTTCCGTGACTGGTCTTGGGGACAAGCCCGGTTACGCCACCATGCGCACGGCGATTAACTCGGCCTTGGTTGCGTACGAGAACGGCGACGTCGACCGTATCGAGCTGGCCCACAATGAGTTCGTCAACTCGATGTCGCAGAATCCGGTGGTCGAACAGATCGCGCCGCTGAAGTACCAGGAGGACGAGAACCTCAAGCATCACTGGGACTATCTCTACGAGCCCGACTCGGAGACGGTTTTGGATGCGGTGCTTAAGCGCTATATCGCCGGACTGGTCGTGGCGGCCGTCATTGAGAACGTCGCCAGCGAGATGGCCGCACGTCGGATCGCGATGAAGAACGCCTCTGACAACGCCGGTGACATGATCACTGACCTCAAGAGGCAGTACAACAAGGCGCGGCAGGCGGCGATCACTCAGGAAATATCCGAGATCGTATCTGGCGCCGCCGCCGTATGACGACGGCAGCCACCCATTTTTCGAATTGAAAGAGGAACACACATGAGTTCTGGAAAAATTGTCGAGATCATCGGGGCGGTGATCGACGTCGAGTTTCCTCAAGACCAGATCCCGGGCGTCTACGATGCGATCCGCGTCGATGACACCGGGCTGATGGTCGAGGTACAACAGCAGATCGGTGACGGTGTCGTACGCGGCATCGGCATGGGCACGTCCGACGGCCTCAAGCGCGGCATGACCGTGACCAGCACCGGCAAGCCGATTTCGGTACCGGTCGGGAAAGGCACCTTGGGTCGGATCATGGACGTTCTGGGCGAGCCGATCGACGAGGCCGGCCCCGTTGAGAGCGACGAAAAGTGGTCGATCCATCGCAAGGCACCGGCCTTCGACGAGCAGTCCTCGGGCACCGAGCTCCTGGAGACGGGGGTGAAGATCATCGACCTGCTCTGCCCGTTCGCCAAGGGCGGTAAGGTCGGCCTGTTCGGCGGCGCCGGCGTGGGCAAGACCGTCAACATGATGGAGCTGATCCGCAACATCGCCATCGAGCACAGCGGTTACTCCGTTTTTGCCGGCGTGGGCGAGCGTACCCGTGAAGGGAACGACTTCTACCACGAGATGAAGGACTCCAACGTCCTCGACAAGGTCGCCCTGGTCTACGGCCAGATGAACGAGCCGCCGGGCAACCGCCTGCGCGTCGCGCTTACCGGCCTGACCATGGCCGAGTTCTTCCGTGACGAGGGCCGTGACGTCCTGATGTTCATCGACAACATCTACCGTTACACTCTGGCGGGTACCGAGGTTTCCGCATTGCTGGGCCGCATGCCGGCCGCGGTGGGCTACCAGCCCACACTGGCAGAGGAAATGGGTGTGCTTCAGGAGCGCATCACTTCGACCAAGACGGGCTCGATCACCTCCGTCCAGGCGGTCTACGTGCCGGCGGACGACCTGACCGACCCGGCGCCGGCTACCACCTTTGCCCACCTTGATGCGACCGTCGTACTGGCACGTGACATCGCCGCCATGGGTATCTACCCAGCGATCGATCCGTTGGACTCCACCAGTCGTCAGCTCGACCCGCAGGTCGTCGGCGAGGAGCACTACAACACGGCCCGCGCGGTGCAGAACACGCTGCAGCGTTACAAGGAGCTCAAGGACATTATCGCCATTCTGGGGATGGACGAGCTCTCTGATGACGATAAGGCAGTCGTTTCGCGGGCTCGTAAGGTCCAGCGTTACATGTCGCAGCCGTTCTTTGTCGCAGAAGTGTTCACGGGTGCCCCGGGCCGCTACGTGCCGCTCAAGGAAACCATCCGCGCATTCAAGGGCATCGTGGCCGGCGAATACGACCACCTGCCGGAGCAGGCGTTCTACATGGTTGGCTCGATCGACGAAGCCGTCGAGAAAGCCAACAAGATGGCTGAGAAGGCCTGATAACCGAGGAGGTCGACAATGGCTATGACTACTCGAGTCGACATCGTTAGCATGGAAAAGCCGATCTTCACCGGGCAGGCGACCTTTGTCACCGTCCCGACCGAAGCCGGCGAGATGGGCGTGACCGCCCGCCATACGCAAACGTTGTCGGTGCTGCGTCCGGGCGAAGTCCGGGTGCACCAGGAGGACGGTTCGGTCGTGCGCTATTTCGTCGGTTTCGGCGTGGTCGAAGTCCAGCCCCACGTAGTCAGCATCATCGCTGACTGGGCGCTGACGGAAGAGGACGCGAAGAACGTGGATCCGAACGAACTCGAAGCCCGCATGGGCGAAGAGGAGGATTACGTTCAGGAGTACGAGCAGCGTGGGCAGCTCGACTTCACCTCGGCCGAGATGATCATGGTCGAGGGCGAGGAGCGCCTCAAGTGGATCAAGTCCATGCGTTCTGCGACTGGTCGCCACTAAGGCGGTGCGTCGGCAGACGTGTTGAAAAGGGGCCTACGGGCTCCTTTTTTGTTTCCGCCGACCGTGTGGTCGGCAAGAGACCATAGGTGAATACGTGATGAAGGATTCGGCAAGCGGTCAGCTGCACGTGGTGGTGCTCGCCGCCGGCAAGGGCACGCGCATGCGTTCGAGCCGGCCGAAGGTGCTGCACGAGATTGCCGGCCGTTCGATGTTGGCCCATTGCCTCGATACGGCGGCGGCGCTGCAGCCGGCCTCGATCCACGTGGTAATCGGTCATCAGGGCGAGGCGGTACGTGACTCCGAGATCGAGCGCCCCGTGTCTTGGGTCTGGCAGCATGAACAGAACGGCACCGGTCATGCGGTCCAGCTCGGGATCGAGGGGCTGCAGGCGGGAGCTGAAGACCGGGTGCTGGTGTTGTATGCCGACGTGCCGCTGCTGGGGGCCGGGCTGCTCGATCGCCTGACTGGGTCGGATGCGGTCGTGTCCCTGCTGACCGTGCACATGGACGACCCGTCCGGCTACGGGCGCATCCTCCGCGACGACACCGGGCGCGTCCTGCGCATCGTTGAGCAAAAGGATGCCAGCGAGGCGGAGCGTAAGGTCCGTGAGGTCAATACCGGCATTCTGATGGCGCGCCACGGCGACCTGGTGGCGTGGCTGGATCGGCTCGAGGCCGGCAATGCACAGGGCGAACTCTATCTGACCGACATCATCGAGATGGCCGCGGCCGAGGACAAGACGGTCGAGGCGGTGGCTGCCGAGGATGCCTGGCCGGTGACGGGGGTCAACGATCGACTCGCGTTGTCCAGGCTCGAGCGGGTCTACCAGCAGCGCCAGGCCGAGGCACTGGCATTGGCTGGTACGACCCTGGCCGACACCGCGCGCATCGACATACGCGGCACGCTGGACTGTGGCCGGGATGTCTCGATCGACGTGGGTTGCGTGTTCGAGGGCGACGTGCGCCTGGGCGAGAACGTCCGCATCGGCCCGCACTGTGTCCTGCGCGACTGCGAGATTGGCCCCGGATCGACGGTGGAGGCCTTCAGCCACGTCGACGGCGTGGTGACCGCGGGCGACAACGCCATCGGCCCCTATGCCCGCCTGCGCCCCGGCGCGGCGCTCGACTCGGCGGCGCGGATCGGCAACTTCGTCGAGATCAAGGCCGCACGTATCGGCGAGCGCTCCAAGGTCAATCACCTGTCCTACGTCGGCGATGCCCGCGTCGGCGACGACTCCAACCTCGGTGCTGGCACCATTACCTGCAACTACGACGGGGCGAAAAAGCACGTGACCGAGATCGGCGACCGGGTGTTCGTCGGTTCGGCCACGCAACTGGTCGCCCCGGTGCGCGTGGGTAGCGATGCCACCATCGGTGCCGGTTCGACCATCACGCGCGATGTGGCCGACGGTGAGCTGGCCATCGCTCGCAGCCGGCAGGAGACGATCGTTGGCTGGCAGCGACCGCGCAAGCCAACGGACTGACCCCGCCGGGGATCAGTCGTCCGGCAGGAACCGGCCGAGCACGTCGTTGAGAAAGCGCAGGCCACGCTCGGTCGGCCGGATGGTCTGGATGTCCCACTCGACCAGGCCGTCGGCCTCCAGGGAGCGCAGGGTCTTCGAGATCACCGCGATGGGCATGCCGGTGCCTTCCTGGAACAGGCTCACCGGGAACCCGTCGGTCAGTCGCAGGGCGTTGAGCATGAATTCGAACGGGATTTCCCGGCGGGGGATATCGTGGGCATCGATGTTCGCCGCCTGGCCGGCCAGCTCGAGATAGCGGTTCGGGTGGCGGCTGCGTACGCGCCGCTCGATCCGGTTTTCCGCCGGGAGCGTCAGTTTGCCGTGTGCACCGGCCCCTATCCCCAGGTAATCGCCGAACTGCCAGTAGTTCATGTTGTGCTGGCAGGCGTGATCCGGCCGGGCGAAGGCGGAGATCTCGTAGTGCCCGTAGCCGGCGTCGAGCAGACGTCGGGCGCCCGCCTCGCCGATCGCCTCGAGGGTCGCCTCCGGCGGCAGCGCTGGTGGACTGAAGGCAAAGGCGGTGTTGGGTTCGATGGTCAGTTGGTACCAAGACAGGTGCGGCGGCTCGAGCGAGATCGCGGTGTCGATGTCCGCAAGGCCATCTTCCTCGGTCTGTCCGGGCAGGCCGTGCATTAGATCGATGTTGAAGCTGTCGAGTCCCGCGTCGTGGGCCGCCTCGATGGTGCGCCAGGCCGCGCGCCGGTCGTGGATGCGGCCCAGGCGCTTGAGTGAGTCGTCGTTGAAGCTCTGCACGCCAATCGAGACCCGGTTGAAGCCGATGGCACGGTATTCGGCCAAGCGGGAGGCCATGTCAGTGCCCGGGTTGACCTCCAGGGTCACCTCGCGGGTGAAACGCAGGTCGAGCAACGCGCGCAGGCCGGACATCAAACGGTCGAGCGCCTCGGGGGAGAACAGGCTGGGCGTGCCGCCGCCGAGGAAGATGGTCTCGATCGGCCGGCCCCAGATCAGGGGCAGCTCGGGCTCCAGGTCGCGCAGCAGGGCGTCGACGTATTCG